>NZ_JBFUKK010000012.1:0-137344 GCF_056400885.1 Arthrobacter sp. P4_H3 | reverse complement strand
CATCATCGAGACCCAGGAGACGGTACGGAATTCGGGCTTCTCGCCGTCCTTGCCCAGCGGGATGTTGCCGAACTTGCCCAGGGCCAGCCAGAGGACGAAGACCACGAAGAGCGAAGCGGTGACCATAAAGAGCCAGCCGGTGTACTCCATGACCCAGTTCAGGACGCTTGTGGAGGTCTCGGAGAGGCTGTCGCGTCCCACGAAACCCCAGATCACAAAAGCGATGGCGATGGCGCCGGTGATCCCGAACGTGACCTTGTCGAGGCTGAGCTTATGGTTGCGGCGATCCGCAACTGCTTGCTCGGTCTTGGACTGACGCAACTCCTGCAGAATCTGCTCGTACTCGACGTCCGGCAAGGGGGGTGCGCTTCCTTCCTGCGGATCGAGGACAGCGGCCACCCCGTTGTCAGCAGGCAACTCCTCGGGTGTATGGGGTTTTAGGTCACTATTAAAAGCCATGAGCGGGTCCTTTGCTCGGTGAAATCATCGGGCGGTTCCCGGGACCAAAGCACGCGACTGTTCCCGCGCGGCCTCGGTTGTGTGCAGAAGAAGCAGGGACGTGGTGACGGAGCCGACGCCGCCCGGGACCGGAGTCAGCGCCGCGGCGATGCCTCGCACGCTGGCCTCGTCGACATCCCCCACGAGGGATCCGTCAGGAAGGACGTTGGTGCCGACGTCAATCACCACGGCATCGGACGAGACATGGCCGCCGTTCAGCAGGCCTGTACGCCCGGCTGCCACGACCACGACGTCGGCGGCCCTGGTGTATTTCTCCAAAGGCCCTGACCGGGAGTGGCAGACGGTGACCGCGGCGTCGCGCTCCAACAGCAACAGGGACAGCGGCTTTCCCACTACGGCGGAACGGCCAATGACGACCACATTCCGGCCTGCCAGCGGGATGTCGAAGTGGTCCAGGATCTCGATTACGGCGCGAGCCGTGGCAGGTGCGAACGAGGGCTGGCCAACGGCCAGGCGGCCAAGGCTCAACGGGTTCGCGCCATCGACGTCCTTTTCCCGGGCAATGTGCCCCACCAGCTCATCTGTTCCGACGCCTGGAGGCAGGGGCGTCTGGAGGATGATGCCGTTAACGGATGGATCCTCGCTGAGGTCCTTCAGGACTGAGGCCAGGACCTGTCCGCTGGCATCAGGGCCAAGGTCCACGATCCGGCAACTGATGGCGGCGCTTTCTGCGGCCCGTTCGATAGACCGGACATACCAGTGGGTGGAGCCGTCGTCAGTGGCCACAACCACTGCGAGTGTGGGGCGTAGCCCGTCGGCTTCGAGCTCCCGGGCCACATGGTGGGCCCTCTGCTGAATGGTCTTTGCCAGTGCTTTTCCGGAGAGGAGTACGGCGCTCAACCGAGAATCCTTCCACGCACGCGCCCCACGAGGGAGTCTGCTGCCAGGATGACCTTTTCCTCGAGGCCGTCAGTTTGATCAGCCAACCGCGAACGGGCCGCGGCGTCTTTGATGGCCACCACGTTAATGTCGATGTTCACCCGGGCGGTGTTTGCGGCTGCGCGGGCTGCGTCGGCGGCGGCAGCGATGTCGCTGATCACATTGGCGTTGGCGACCTCGAAAAGTTCCGTGGCAAGATCCACGATGGCGCCGGCGAGCTGGATCAGCTGTGCGGGGGTTTGCGCGGCCCGGATGAGCGCATCCTGGATGGATGCCGTTCGTGCGGCTTTGAGGTCTCCGGTCCCGGACGGAAGCTTGTACGAGTCGATGACGCCTTGAAACGCATGCTCGTCAGCGTCCGCCAGGCGCAGGGCCTCGACGACCAATCCGTCGGCGGCGCTGGTGATCCTTTGGACGAGTTCGGCGTGCTGCTCGTATTTCAAGCCGGTGGTGTATCTGGCCACCATGGCGACGAGCGCTGCCCCCTGGGCGGCGTGGAGCGCGGCGGCTGCGCCGCCGCCTGGGGTGGGTTCTCGCGAGGCAAGCCTGGCGAGGTATTCGTTGATTGTTTCTGAGCTGATCATGTGTCTTCCTGGGCTGAAGCTTGACTCGACTGGGAAGGGTTTGAGACGTGACGGAGGAGCCGCGGCCCGGACTCTGGTTGCGAGGTGAAGAGTCCGGGCCGCGTGCACTTGAACGGTCTGGTGGCTGGTTAGCCGCGGAGCCTGGTCATCGTCGGGTCGTACAGCGGATCTGCGGTGACTGTGGCCTGGATGCGCCGTCCGAAGTACTCGATCTCGACCGAGTCGCCAATGGACACAGCGGCCGGGAGGTACGCGTAGGCGATCGGCTTGGCGACGGTGTAACCGTAGGCGGCACTGGTGACGTAGCCGACTGCCTGGTCCTTGTAGAAGACCGGTTCCTTGCCCAGCACGATGCTCCGGCCGTCGTCGACCGTCAGGCAGCGCAGGTGGCGGGCGGAGTTCTCCTCGGTCCGGCCCTCCAAGGCGGCCTTTCCGACGAAGTTTTCCTTGGTCATCTTCACGGCGAATCCGAGGCCGGCTTCCAGAGGGTCGTGCTCCGTGGTCATGTCGGTGCCCCACGAGCGGTAGCCCTTTTCCAGGCGCAGCGAGCTGAACGCGGCGCGGCCGGCAGCGATCACGCCGAACGGCTGCCCTGCCTTCCACAGTGCGTCCCACAGGCGCTGGCCGTTGTCCGCGCTGGTGTACAGTTCCCAGCCCAGCTCGCCGACGTAGGACAGCCGCATTGCGGTGACTGTGACACCGCCGATGACAACCTTCTTAGCCCGGAAGTAGCGCAGGCCGTCGTTGGAGAAGTCATCGCTGCTGACCGTGCTGATCAGGTCCCGGGCGAGGGGTCCCCACAAGCCGATGCAGCATGTCCCGCCGGTGGTGTCGCGCACCTGGACCCAGTCGCTGGCGGTTCCGTTTTCCGTCTGGTGGCGTGCGGCCCGCTCAAAGTAGGCCGTGTCGATGTTTCCGTTGGCTCCGAGCTGGAAGGTGTCTTCGCTCAGGCGGGCCACGGTGATGTCGCTTCGGATCCCGCCGGCGTGGTCCAGCAGGAGGGTGTAGGTGACGGCCCCCGGCTTCTTGGTCATGTCGGCGGTGGTCAGCTCCTGCAGCAGCTTCAGGGCCCCCGGGCCGGAGACCTCAAGGCGCTTGAGCGGGGTCATGTCGTACATGGCCACCGCGGTGCGGGTCTTCCAGGCTTCGGCGGCGGCGATGGGCGAGCTGAACATCCCGGCCCAGGCGTCACGTGCCGGCGGCTGCCATTCGTCAGGCATCTCCTTGAGCAGTTCGGCGTTGGCTTCGAACCAGTAGGGGCGCTCCCATCCGCCGCCCTCCAGGAAGAAGCCGCCCAGCTGCTTGTGGCGGGCGTGGAACGGGCTGACGCGCAGGTTCCGCGGAGAGAGCTTTGGCTGCAGCGGGTGCAGGACGTCGTAGATTTCCACGAAGTTCTGCTGGGACGTTTCGCTGACGTATTCGGGGGTCAGCTGGACCTCCTCGAAGCGGTGGATGTCGCACTCTCCAAGGTCGATCTGCGACTTGCCGGTGGTCAGGAGCTCCGCGACAGCGCGGGCGATGCCGGCCGAGTGGGTGACCCACACGGCTTCGGCGACGAAGAAGCCATCGAGCTCCTTGGACTCACCCACCAGGGGGCCGCCGTCCGGGGTGAAGGAGAAGATGCCGTTGAAGCCGTCCTCGATCTCACTTTCGCGCAGGGCCGGCAGCAGCTGCTTGGTGGCCTCCCATGCCGGGAGGAAGTCCTCCAGGGTGAAGTCGAGGCGGGAGGGCATGTTGTGTTCACTGATGCTGCTGGGGTCGTACGAGCCCAGCTCATCGACCTCCACGGGCATGGGACGGTGCGCGTAGGAACCGATGCCGTAACGGTCACCGTGCTCGCGGTAGTACAGGTCCTGGTCCTGGTGCCGCAGGATCGGCAGGGAGGCGTCGTTGGGCAGTTCGTTGCGGCCCTTCTGCGCCGGGACCGGAGTGGTCTTCACGTACTGGTGGGCCAACGGCAGGAGCGGGACGGACATCCCGATCATCTCGCCGATCTTGGCGCCCCAGAAACCGGCGCAGGAGACCACGATGTCGGCAGGGATGGTGCCTTCTGAGGTCTGGACACCGGTGACCCGGCGGCCGGACTGTTCGATGCCCGTCACCGTGGTGTTGCCCAGGTACTTGACGCCTGCGGCTTCCGTGCGCTTGATCAGCAGCTGGACTGCACGGGCAGCACGGGCCAGGCCGTCGCTGGGAACGTGGAGGCCGCCCAGGATGTCTTCCTCGTTCAGGAGCGGGTATAGCTCCTTGCACTCGGAGCGGGTAAGGATCTTGCCGTCGATACCCCACGCGGCGGCATAGCCGAGCTTCCGCTTCAGGTCCGCGAGGCGGGTCTCGGTGGTGGCAACTTCCAAACCGCCGACCTGGTTGAAGCAGCTGACGCCGTCCTCGCTCAGGGACAGGAGCTTCTCAACCGTGTACTTGGCGAAGGCAGCCATGGTCTTGGAAGGGTTGGTCTGGAAAACGAGGCCCGGGGCGTGCGATGTGGAGCCTCCAGGCATGTTCAGGGGTCCCTGGTCCAGAACGGTGATGTTGTTCCAACCCCGCGTGACCAGTTCGTCGGCCAGGTTCGTGCCGACGATTCCCGCTCCAATAATGACAATGCTAGGCGTCGAAGCCATGTGGTTTCTCCTGCTGATTTTCGTGTGTTGTCTCTGCTGATGTGGTGGTCGTGCTTACCGGAACACGACAGTGCTGGTTTGGTCCAGCAACACACGGTGCTCGCAGTGCCACCGCACGGCGCGGGACAGCGCCAGCGCTTCCGCGTCCTGCCCGACTGTTGACAATGCAGTGGGACCGTAGCTGTGGTCTACCCGGATGACTTCCTGTTCGATGATTGGACCTTCATCGAGTTCAGCAGTCACGTAGTGGGCTGTGGCGCCTACCAGTTTGACGCCACGGTCGTACGCCTGGTGGTAGGGGCGCGCTCCCTTGAATCCCGGAAGGAAGGAGTGGTGGATGTTAATGGCCCGGCCCTCAAGGGAGCGGCAGAGGTCATCGGAGAGCACCTGCATGTACCGGGCGAGCACAACGAGGTCGATGTTGTGCTCGTCGACGAGGTCCAGCAGGCGCTGCTCGGCGAACGCCTTCGTTTCGGGGGTCACGGGGAGGTAGATGAAGGGCAGGCCGGCGGCGTCGGCCATCGCCCGGTGGGTTTCATGGTTGGAAACCACGAGGACGATGTCGCCGCCGAGGCTGCCGCCGCGCCAGCGGAAGATCAGGTCGTTCAGGCAGTGGCCGAACTTGGACACCATGACCAGAATGCGCTGCTTGGTCTGGTCGTGGAAGCTGAACTTCATCTCGAAGCGGTCCGCAATGGTGCTGAACTCCTCCTGGAGCCGCTCCGGCGTGTACTCGGGGGAACCCGAGAATGCGGTGCGCAGGTGCAGGGTCTCGCGGAGCCCGTCGTCGAACTGCTGGTGCTCGTCGATGTTGAAGCCACGTTCGAAGAGAAAAGTGGTGACCGCCTGGACAATACCGGCACGTTCGACGCACGACAGTGTGAGTACGAACTTCTGGGCCTGGTCTTTCACACGGGGTTCGGTCTGAGTCAGCGTGCTGGTTGATGAGTCTGTTGCCACGAGGGTCATGTCTCCTCCTTTAGGTATCTTCCCGTTAGATATATTCTCAGATCATTAACTGATATATTAGGGCTCGGAATCAGCGTATACTGGTCAGTGTTCGAGGTCAATAGCCTGTTTGGCTTGAATGGAAAGGGGTCCAGGTTATGGCGGTTGAAGCGTTGGCGACCGTGGAAGATGCAGTCAAGAAATCGTTGGCGGACGTGGCATACGAGGGCATCCGCGACCGCCTGCTGATGCTTGACATCAAACCTGGGGATCTCCTTTACGACGATCAACTCGCCAAGGACCTGGGCATGGGGCGGACTCCGGTGCGGGAAGCTTTGAAGCGGCTTGAGCTTGACCGCCTGGTGGTTTCCTACCCCCGCAGGGGCACTTTTGCCACCCGCGTGGAGGTCACCGACCTTGCTTTCATTTCAGAAATCCGGACGCAGCTTGAACCGCTCGCAGCGTCCCGTGCCGCCCGGGTGGCCACCGAACGGCAGCGGGAGCAGCTGCGGGCTGTGATGCGGGCTGTTGAATCCTTCGATACCCATGCGGCCTCCGTCGTTGGAACCCTGCGCCTGGATGCGCGCGTCCATCAAGGCATCTACGCGGCCGCGGCCAATCCCCACCTCGAAGATGTCCTGATTCGCTACGACAATCTCGCGACACGAATCTGGTGCATGGTCCTGGACCGGCTTCCCGACCTGTCCCGTCACGTGCATGAGCATGTGGACCTGCTCCGTGCGGTTATCGACGGAGACGAGGCCCGGGCAGGGGAGCTCGCGCGGATCCACGTCAGTGGCTTTGAGCACGCTGTGCGCCAAGCTCTTTTCGCCGCTTAGCCCATACCTTCACGCCAGGAATGAAGTGCAGCCTGCTTCGGCAGGCCGCCATCCCTATCGAGGCAACGGACACCGTAGGCGCCTTGGACGCATTCGTGCAGAGTCCCTGTCTGAACTACCCGCCAAGGTTGCACTGCTCCACTCGAAGGAACCGTGGTCCGAACCCCTAGGGTCTGTCCGCCAGTCTCGCCGAAACAGGGGAGTTTCGTGCAACTGGCGGGCGAACTTGCTGTTCTATCTCTCGGTGCTGGGGCTTTCAGGGCGGGGCAAATGTGCCTTCTCCACGAGCTCCGTTATCCAGGGCCGCCGGCCATGGTGGAGTGTTAGGCCCTCCGGCAGGCCGTGAACGTTTGAGGTCGAGCCGATGATGTCGATGGTGATGCGCCCATCGCCCATGGGGGCATTGCTGATGTGCAGTTCGCCGTAGGATTCGGGCAGCACCGGATCCAGCCAGAGGCCGCCCAACGAGATGTGGGCGTCATAGCGCATTAGTCCAGTGATCAGCTGGATCGGGGTGGTGGCAGCCCATGCCTGAGGTGAGCAGGCGGTCGGGTATGGAACCGGCTGCGCAAACTGTTCGCGGTCGAAGCCACAAAAGAGTTCCGGAAGCCGTCCACCGGAGTACTCGGCTGCTTCCAGCAGCGCTGTGGCAATCCGTTGTGCTTCCTCTACGAAGCCATACCGCAACAGCCCGGCCGCAATCAGCGCGTTGTCGTGCGGCCAGACCGATCCGTTGTGATAGCTCGCCGGATTGTAGGCCCCCATGCCGCGGGCCAGTGTCCGAACCCCCCAACCGCTGAACATTTCGGGAGACATCAAGCGCTGTGCCACAAAGGGGGCCTTGTCCTCATCCACAAGTCCGAACCAAAGGCAGTGACCCATGTTAGACGCACAGGCATCCACAGGCCGTTTGTCGCGGTCCAACGCAACCGCGTAATAGCCCTTGTCAGGGAGCCAGAACTCTTCGTTGAATCGCTTTTTAAGGAGATCCGCCCGTCTCCGAAGCTCTGCTGCCAAGTCAAGGTCGCCGTCATCGTAAGCCATCCATGCCCTGGCCATATACGCGCCATGTACGTATGCCTGAACTTCGCAGAGCGCCAGAGGCGGTTCAGCGATGGTGCCATCGGCGAAGTTGATGCCGTCCCACGAGTCCTTCCATCCTTGGTTGATGAGACCGTGTTCGTTAAGTCGGCCGTATTCCACGAAACCATCACCGTCCCGGTCGCCATAGTCCTGGATCCACTCAAGGGCGCGGTCGGCGTTGGGAAGGAGGGCGGAGATAGTGTCCTTGGCGAAGCCCCAGCGGCTGACCGATCCCAGGACAACCACAAAGAGCGGCGTTGCATCGACGCTGCCGTAGTAGGCGGACTTCCCACCCAAGGCCAGGCCGCTGGAGACGCCCAGCCGGACTTCATGCAGAATCTTTCCCGGTTCTTCCTCGCTCATCGAATCAACTGCAGTCCCTTGCAGGTCTGCCAACGTGCGCAGGGTGCCCAAGGCCAGGGAAGGGTCCACGGGCAGCGCCATCTCGGAAGCCCATAGGGAGTCGCGGCCGAATAATGTCATGAACCACGGCGCTCCCGCAGCCACCACCACTCTCTCCGGATGGTCCGGATCCTGGATCCGTAGGGCACCCAGATCCTCGTAGCTTCGTCTCAGGGTCCTTTCGATGGAGCGGTTGCCCATCTGCAGGACCGGGATCTTTGCCACCCACTCTTGACGGCGCCGGTCGCTGGGGGACATCTCCCCAGGCGCTGGATGGGCAAAGGGCGCCACTGTCCCTGCTCCATCAAGCGTTGGTACTACGCTCGCGCGGGTGCTCCAGTGGCCGGAGGGGGGAATGGTTACATTGAAACTCAAGGCCTCAGCCGAGGCGATGGCACCTTCGGCGCTGACCACTACGCTTTTTCGGACGCCCTGCCACTCGGCCCGGATTTCCAAGGTGTTGCCTTTCGGCAGCCGCGTCTCATTCCAGCGGCGGGTGAGCCGCGCTTCCTTCACCTCAAAGAGGTCTGCGAAGTCCGACTCGACGACCAGCGTGACCTTACACGGGGCCGGTTGGAGCGAGTAGTTCCGGACGGTAATCTCTTCCAGGATCCCCGCTCCGACCTCCCGCAGCCTCTCGACCAGCAGGGGGCTGTCCGCATATCCGTCGGAGCGCGGAACGCGACACGCAAAGAGAGCCCGGTAGGGTTCCTTGGTCTCTGCCGCCAACGGTTCAAGTGACTGGCCATTGATGGTTAGATGCCAGCGCGACAGTATGCGGGTGTCCAAGTGAAAGACCCCATGCGGCAGTTCGGGAAGAATGTCCCCGTCGGCGGATGAGATGCAAAAGGAGGAGCCGGCCACCAACGTGACCGTGCCAGCCCCGAGGGGTCCTGCGGCTGTGTCAGAATTCCATCCGGCCACTTCGTGCTCCTCCGACGGCCTCAGTGTGGATGTATAAACGCTACGCCGGAGCATTCATGGGTGCCAGACCTTCTCAAGATAATGGGCACCGAAAAGGGCTCGCCTCCCTTGGACACGCCTCACCACAGTCCCTCGACGCCGAGTTCCGCGCCGTACCCGGACTGCTTGGCCCCGCCGAATGGGACGCGCGGGTCCAGGGCGCCGCGATTGTTGATGCAGACAGTGCAGGCTTCGGTGCGGACTGCGACCTTGCGTGCTGCGGCGATGTCGGGGGACCAGACGGAGGTCCATGAAGGCCCGAAGGGTAAGCACGGCCGGGTAAAGCAGCGGGATATTGTCGTTCGATCAAATCTGGGCATGAACTATGGGATGCCTCCTGCAGGAAAGCCGTTAGTACACGGAACCTTCCAGTAGTTCCGAGAGCCGCCCGGCGGCCCGGCGAAGTTCCGGAACCCCGGCCTTTAGGGTGACTTCGCTGGCCGCCTCGACCGGGCTCGTCAGCGAAATGGACTCGGTGGGTCGTCCGGCCCGGTGCGGGACGGCAACGGCGACCGACAGTACGCCGGTGGCGCGTTCATCAGAAGAGTACGCATAATCAGCGCCGGCTTCAGGCAGGCGGGCCCGCAGGACGTCGGCCGTGAAATCTGAATCCTCGTGTCCGGCCGCGATCGCCGCCGCCACCACCTGCTGGAGCTCTTCATCGGAAGCTGAGGCGAGCAGGATCTTGCCCGCCGCCCCCAAGGTGAGGGGGAGCCGCTTACCCAAAGGGAGGTCATACCGCAGCGGAGCATCGCCGTCGACCCGCGCGACCAGAATCCTTTCAAACCCGAGCCGCGTGTACAGCGATGCCGTGAGCCCGGTCTGCGATGCCACCTGCTGCAGGACGGGGCGGGCTGAGACGACAAGCGGATCGTTTTCGAGGTAACTCCGGGCTGCGGGCAGTACAGCCGGCCCGATCCTGTAGGACTTGTCGGTCTGGCTGACCATGCCAAAGTCCTGCAGGACCCGCAGGATCCTCAGGGTTGTGGGCAGGCTCATGCCGCAGGTCCTGGCCAGGTCGCTGAGCCGCTGGGGGCGCTCCGCCCGCTGGAGCTCCGCGAATACTTCCATTGCCCGGGAGAGGGAGCGCATGTTCGAGGCCTTTGGCCCATCGTCCGCGGAGCTGCCCGAGTGTGTGGATGTCACCGTCGTCATCCTTTCATTCTATGTAACTTCCTTGCGCTTGACAGCTCCTGTGTCTGGTGTCACTATTTCTCTGTACGCAATATAGTTTCATTCTATGAAATGAAACGAGCGAGTGAGAAGGAAACGATGACAACGGAGTCAGTCATGACGAAACCCGAGAGCGCCGCCGGAGTGGCTCCCTCGGTGCTGGTGGGTATCGGCGCTTTTGCCGCCGTCGGCGTCTACGTGCTGGTCAGCTCGATCGACCTGGGCCTCTGGACTTCCCTCGGACCGGGCCCTGGTTTGTTCCCGTTCGCGATGGGGGCAGTCCTTGCCGCCATGGCGGCGGTGTGGCTCCTCCAGGAGCTGCGCCAGCCCAGTGACACCGTCGAAGGCGTCGACCGCGGACTTGTGGTCGCCGTCGTCCTGAGCCTGACGATCCTCGCCGCGGTCATGGACCTGCTCGGCTTTCAGCTCAGCATGTTCCTGTTCCTCATGTACCACCTGAAGCTGCGCGGCCGCAGAACCTGGGCGTCCTCGCTGATCACCGCCCTCGCCGGAAGCGTCGGGGCGTTCTACGCCTTCAATTACGGCCTGAACGTGACGCTGCCCGTATCTGCCTTCCCCCTGCTGAACACGATCGGACTCTAGACGTGGATACACTCAACGAACTCATGGGCGGCTTCGCTGCCGCCATGACCTGGCAGAACCTGCTCTTTGCCTTCCTGGGCTGCCTCCTGGGCACCATCATCGGCGTCCTGCCCGGAATCGGACCCGTCGCCGGTGTCGCACTGCTCATACCCCTGACACTCAACCTGGACGCAACCGGCGCGATCATCATGCTCTGTGCCATCTTCTACGGCACCGCCTACGGGGGAACGATCACCAGCGTCCTGCTGAACACCCCCGGTGAGGCTGCCTCAGCAATTACGACCATCGACGGCTACGCCATGACGAAGATCGGCAAGGCCGGGGCCGCGCTGACCATCGCCGCCGTTGGGTCCTTCGTCGGAGGCACGATAGCGACCATCGGCCTGGTCGCAGCTGCCAAACCCCTTGGGGAACTGGGCCTGCTCGTCGGGCCGCCGGAGTTCTTCGCCCTGATGGTCGTCGGTATTTCCCTGCTTGTCGCACTTGCGGGGAAATCCATGGTCAAAGCAGTCATCTCCGGCGCCCTGGGCCTGCTGATCGCCATGGTCGGCATCGACCCGGTCGCCGGAGCCCCGCGATTCACGTTCGGCATGGACCGGCTCCTGGACGGCGTTAGCTTCGTCGCCGTGATCGTCGGTGTCTTCGGACTCTCCGAACTTCTCTCTTACCGCAAAGACACCGCGGCCCCCACGGTGCACGCACCGAACCTGCGCTCACTGCTCCCCACTCGCAAGGAGTGGCGCCGCAGCGCACCGGCCATGGCCCGCGGCACCGGCATAGGCTTCGGGCTGGGCCTCATCCCGGGTATGACCGGCTCCGTGTCATCGCTGCTGGCTTACGGCGCAGAGAAGAAGTTCTCCCGTCACCGCAACCAACTAGGCAAGGGAGCCATTGAAGGGGTCGCCGGCCCAGAAACAGCCAACAACGCCCACGCGAACGCCGCACTGATCCCGCTCTTCACGCTCGGCATCCCTGCGTCCCCGACCATCGCCGTCCTGATGGGAGCGTTCCTTCAGCAGGGCCTCACCCCCGGCCCGACCCTATTTACGGAACACTCCGAAATCGCTTGGGCGATCATCGCCAGCCTCTTCATCGGAAACCTCCTGCTGCTCCTGCTGAACGTCCCGCTGGTGGGACTGTGGGTCTCCATCCTCCGGGTACCGTCTTCGATCCTGACTGCCCTGATCCTGCTGTTCATGGTCATTGGCGCCTACACCATCAACTTCAGCGTCTTCGACGTCTTCGTGATGATCGGCTTCGGTCTTCTTGGACTCGCCCTTCGGCACCTGGAAATCCCGCTCGCCCCGATGGTGCTGACGCTCGTCCTCGGCCCGCTCATGGAGCGCTCCCTGCGGGAGTCCCTCGAAATCTCCCAGGGCGACTTCGGCATCTTCACCAGCCGCCCCATCTCCGCGGTCCTGATCGGCCTCGGCATCCTGATCGTCTTCAGCCCGCTGCTCAAGCTCCGCAAGCCCAAGGCGCTCAACGAAGACCCGGAAACCTAAACACCACCTCGTTCATACGTACCGCCCCCAAGCACCACCTTCAAAGGAGAAGACCCATGATCAAACGTTCACGCATCGCAGCTGCCTTCGCGGCAGCAACCCTGATTGCACTCACCGGCTGCGGCGCCAACGCCGGCACCGCCACCACCTCCGGGGGTGACTTCCCGAAGAAGGGCAAGTCCATCGATCTCGTCGTCGCCTTCTCCTCAGGCGGAGCGGTGGACACCGCCGCGCGGCTCATCCAGCCCATCCTGGAAAAGGAGCTCGGCACCAACGTTGAGGTCATCAACAAGCCAGGTGCCGGCGGGCAGATCGGCTACACCCAACTGACCAGCGCCAAGCCCGACGGCTACACCATCGGCGCGACAGGTTCCCCGTCCGTTGTCGTCTCACCCCTTGATCCCGCCCGCGGTGCCAAGTACACCCGGGACAGCTTCCAACCGCTCGGCCGGCAGGTTATCGACCCCGCCGTCATCGCAGTGCAGCCCGACAGCCCCTACAAAACACTGAAGGACCTCCTCGACGCCGCCAAAGCCAACCCGAAATCCATGACGGCCAGCACCACCGGGCTGCAGACCGGTGAACACTTCGCCCTGGCCCAGATCCAGGAGGCCACCGGGGCCGAATTCGCGCCGGTCCACTTCTCCGAAGGCGCCTCACAGGCCACCACCGCCTTCCTCGGCAAGCACGTGGACGTCCTCGTGGCCAACGTCAGCGATGTAACGGACCTGACCAAGCAGGGCAAAGCACGCGTGCTGGGTGTCATGACCTCCGAGCGGTCCCCGTCGCTGCCGGACGTTCCCACGTTCAAAGAGTCAGGCTACGAAGTTGAGGCCGGCACCGCCCGCGGCTACTCCGCCCCGGCCGGCCTGCCCGAAGCCGTCGCCAAGAAGCTCGAAGCCGCCATCCAGAAGGCCATCGAGGACCCGGCGGTGGTGCAGAAGATGAACGACCTCGGCCTGCAGACCAGCTACCTCTCCGGCGCAGACTACAAGCAGTTCTGGGCCGGACAGGAAGACGACTTCAAGAAGGTCCTCCCGCTGGTCCAGAAGACCGACTGACCCTCCTCGCACACCCCCGACGAAAGACACATCATGACTACTCCAGCCATTGACACCGTCGACGCTGACTTCCCCCGCCCCGACAGGGACGTCGTGGAACGGCTCGCCAAACTGCCCGCCGCCAACATCGGCGACGCCATGGACCGGCTCGGCGTCGCGCACTCCGCGATCCAGGCCACCTGGCCCGGTGCCAAGCTAGCCGGCCCGGCCTTCACCGTCTGGACACGCCCGGGCGACAACCAGGGCATCCACCGTGCACTGGACCACGCCCGCCCCGGAGACGTCATTGTTGTTGCCGGCGGCGGGGATGAGTCCCGCGCCCTCCTCGGGGAACTCATCGGTGAGCGGGCCATCAACCTCGGCATCGCCGGTTTCGCGCTCGACGGCGCAGCCCGCGACGCCGAAGCCCTCGCAGAAATCGGCATGCCGGTCTTCGCCCGGGCAACCACGCCCGCCGGCCCCTACAAGAACGGGCCCTTCCGCCTCGGATCACCAATCTCCTTCGGCGGCATCCCCGTCCTGCCAGGTGACATCATCATCGGCGACTCGGACGGCGTCGTCGTCATTCCCCGCGAACAGGCAGCCGCAGTGGCCGAAGCCGCGGAAGCGGTCTTCGCCGACGAAACCAACCGCCGGGCCGCCATCGTCGCGGCCCGCAACTAAGCAAAGAAGGACTGAGAAGCTCATGACAGCGTGCACCGTCATCGGCCTCGGCGAAGCCGGAGCCACCTACGCCGCGGCCCTCATCGCCGCCGGCCATAAAGTCACCGGGTTTGATCCCGTTGCCCCGTCCACTCCCGCCGGCGCCACCAGGGCAGCAACGGCCGCCGAAGCCTGCGCCGGGGCCGACGTCGTCTTTGTCCTGACGGGTGCGGCAGCCGCGCGAAGCGTCGCAGCGGAGTGCCTGCCGGTCCTGCCGGCAGGCAGTTGTTACGCAGACTTCACCTCGTCGTCCCCGGGGGTCATGCGCGAACTCGGGCAGCTCGCCAGCAAAGCTGACTTCGCCGACGTCGCCATCCTCGGACCCGTCCCCACCCACGGAGCGAAGACCCCCCTGATGGTGAGTGGCCCCGGGTCCCGGGCCGTCGTCGAACTCCTGGCACCGCTCGGGGCAGAGGTCGAAATTGCCGACGGCGAGCCCGGAGCGGCGATGGCCCACAAACTCCTCCGCAGCGTCCTGATGAAGGGCCTCGCCTCCGTGGTCGTCGAAGCCGTCACCGCAGGCAGGGCTGCCGGGCTGGAGGAGTGGATACGGGCCCAGATCGCACGCCAACTGGCCGGCGACGGCCAGGCAGTTATCGACAGATTCCTCACCGGCACCGCCAAGCATGCCCTGCGACGTTCCAGGGAAATGCAGGACACTGCGAGCTACCTGGCGGACCTCGGCGTACCGGCAGAGATGACGCACGCGTCATCCGCCGCCCTCACACGCATGGCCCAGGACACGGCACCGGCCTTGCGCTGACCCGGGGGTCAGGCAGAATCATGGACAGGGATCACTTGAATAATTACGCGACAACAGCCTTAGCACCGTCAGGAGCAGCAGCATGATCGGCATCTGGGCACTCGGCGCCTACCTGACCGTCATCCTGCTCTGGACGACGGTGGTCAAGCGCAGCGTCGGGGAAGCCATGATCCTTGGATTCCTGGTGGTGCTCCCGTTCACCGGTGCCGCTGCGGCCCAGATCGGATGGACGGCACTGTACTCGGCCATCACCGACGAGATCGTCTACGCAACCATGGCCTTCGTCTTCATGGGATACCTGTTGGACAAAGGCGGTGTCTTGGACCGGCTTATCGACCTGCTCAACTCCCTGATTGGAGGGGTCAAAGGCGGTCCCGCGTGGGTCTCAACGGTGGCGTCCGCCGGCCTGGGCGGGGTAGTCCACAACCAGGCCGCCATCGCCGCGACCGTCGGATCCGTGACCATCCCCTGGATGGAAAAGTCCCGGCTCGACAAACCCTCGGCCGCGACGCTCGTCGCCGGCAACGCGGGAATGGGCATCACCTTCCCCTTCAGCGCCTCGATGTTCGTCCTCGTCGGATCCGCCACCGTCGGGCCGCTGTTGGACATCAACGCGCTCCTCCTGCCCCTTCTCTTCGGTGGGCTCTGGTGCTTCCTGCACCGGCTGATCGTCACTTGGCTGTTGATCCGTAAGAGCGGGATGACTCCCTTGGATGCCGCTCACCGGCTGCCGGTCCGGGCGGCGTTCGGCCGCGGCTGGGCCACGATGCTGCTGTTCGTTGTCGTGGCCATCCCGCTGATCATCACCTCCGGCATGATCGCTACAGCCCTCTCGGACTGGACCGGGGGAGACATCACCAAATCCGTCAGTGTCATCGTCTGGATCCCGGTGGTCCTCATTATCACCGGCGCGCTGCTGGGCAGGAAGAAGCTTCCGAACAGCGGCCGGGCCTGGTGGACGATGCTGCAGAACTCGGCCCCGCGATTCGGCATCGTTGGCGTCACGGTGGTCTTCGCCTTCGCCGGCGCGAACGCCCTCGCCGCCACCGGTCTGCCCAAACAGATGACCGCCCTGCTGAACGGGATGAACCTGCCCTTGTGGCTTCTCGCGATCCTGATCGGGCTGATCATCATCGCGGTCGCCGCACCCCTGTCCGCGACGGCGACCATGGCCGCCGTCGGAACCGTCGGCGTCGCCACACTCGTCGCCGCCGGCGTTCCGGCAACAACGGCAGCCGTGGCCGTGCTGGTGTTCTCCTCCTGTGAAGCCGCCGTCCCGCCCGGGGGCGCACCCCTGTATGTCGCCTGCGGCATCGCCGACGTGGACCCGATCAAGACCTTCGCCCGGCTCCTCACGCACTACGCCCTGCCGCTGCTTGGCATCGGCGTCCTGATCACCCTCGGCATCCTGCCGATCTAAGGAACCAAAGACATGCACAAGATCCGAAGAGCCATCGAAGTCCTCTTCGTCCTGACCCTGGCAGCCCTCCTTCTGGGCGGCGTTGTATTCGTCTCGGGGCAGGCCATTGCCCTGATTCTTGGGCAGGGAAGCTGGTTGGCGTTCTTCAATGACGTTGTCAAAATTCCTATATGTATCGCAGCCTCCGTCTGCGCGGTCACCGGTTTCCTCCTTAGTTACAAGCGCCACCAGAAACAAGGACAGCCGCAGGAGGCGAGGACGCGATGACATCCCGATCCGGGCAGGGAGCCTACCCGACCTTCGCCGCGCTGCTCGAAAGGGATGGCGACCTGGCCGGGACATCCTGGGGATTGTTTCCCGAACCGGAGCGTGGAACCCCGTCCTTCATCGGCCCAGGCGCAGTCCTGGCTGCCAGGAGCTGTATCAGGACCGGGGAGGTCTTTGGACTGGACTATCCGGCCGATGCCTTCGACCCCGGAATGTCCCTCAAACGCGGCGCGCCACGGCACACCATCTACTCCTCGCATCCGGCACACCGCGACGATTACCTGGACGGCTACTACCTCCAGGGATCCACGCAGATCGACGGCCTCAGGCACCGCCGGGCCGACGACGTCGGCTTCTACAACGGCACCCCGGATGAACGTATCAGGGAAGGCACTCCGGAGCTCGGCATCCAGGAATGGTCAGACCATCCCATCGCCGGCAGGGGAGTGCTTGTGGACCTCGACGGTTACCGCACCGGCCAAGGCAGCCCCATCGACCACGCCGGCGGCGAAGCCCTCAGCCTCGACCTGATCAAAGCGGCGATCGAGGCACAGTCCGTCAGGCTCCGGTCCGGCGACATCCTTATGCTCCACACCGGATGGTGCGAATGGTTCCTGGCCCTGGCCGCGGAAGAAAAACAGCAGATCCGTGATAGCCGTAAGGCATCAGGCGTCGCGCAGTCCCAGGAGTTCGTCGCCTGGGCCTGGGACGCCCAGTTTGCCGTCGTCGCCGCCGATAACTTCGCCCTCGAATGCCTGCCAGCCCAACCATCCAGCCCATACCTCCATTCCGCCCCGAATGACCACGGCATGATGCACCAGCAACTCCTCGCCAAACTTGGCATGCCCCTGGGCGAACTGTGGCGGCTCGGACCCCTCAGCAGGCACATGAATAGGACCGGTAGCTGGGACGCATTTATCAGCGTCAAACCGCTGAACATCACCGGAGGGACGGGGTCACCGGCGAACGCCACCGCGCTGACCTGAATGTGGCCGTCCTTCTTCAGACCTGGTCACCCGTTGCATCGGTTTCCGACTGATCCAAGGTTTCGTGGGTGGTCATCTGGATCGGAGATGCGCTCTAGCACCTTCCCGCGATGCGTGAGGAATAATGCTCCTTATGACCAGCAGGGAGACCGGTAAGAGGGAAACCGAAGCGCCGGCCATGCGCACAGCGGCAGATGTCGACGTCGCCATCGCGCTGCCGGAAGCCATGACCGGGAGGGCAAGCCCCGCCAAAGCTGCGGTCGGCGACAAGCCGGTCTCCGCATATATCGCCAGCCTGCCGCAGCCGCAGCGCGTCATTGCCGAAGCGGTCGATGCGCTGGCGGCAAAGACGCTGCCCAACCTGCGGCGCTCCGTGAAGTGGGGCATGTCGTACTACGGCGTGGGCGACGGGTGGTGTTTCAGCTGCGGCGGTTTTGCCGGCCACGTCAAGCTCATGTTCATCAATGGCGCGGCGCTCGAGCCTGTACCGCCGGTGGCACCGGTGGGGATGGGCAAGTCGACGCGGGGTGTGGAGCTCGAATCCATGGACGACATCGACGAACGCCAGATCGCAGCGTGGATGAAACAAGTCGCGTCCGTGCCGGGCGTTGGGATCAAAAATCGCTGAACCGAGGCTTGCTGCCGAGGCAAACGGCCACCCGGAAACGCACGATACGTCAGGCGAAAGGTTTTTGCGGGCGAAGACCACTGTCTGTTTCGCTGCGCCGTAACTAACCGCGCGGACGGACGACGGCGGGCCCGCCTCCCGCATTGCTACAGTGAGCCCATGAGCATGGCCAGAGGGGAACAAAACCTGCCGGACGCCAACGCAGGGGCCGTGCCGGACGGCCCCGACGGTGTCGGTCCGGCTGGTGTTGGGCCCGCCAATAGGACGGTCCGGAATTCTGTTTCCCGGCCCTCTGCCGCACCGACTGTTCCGCTGTCTCAGCGGCTGCCCGCCTGGCTGGTCCGGAATCCGCTGCATGCAGGCTGGACGTGGACAGGCTTCTGGGCGTTGCTGATCATTGTTGACGAGTTCGTGGACCTGGCCGGCTGGACCTGGTACGTGCTTGTGGGGATGGCTGCCCTGCCCACACTGGCCTGCACTGTGGCTGTGCTCCATGCCACCCCGCGCCGGTACCTCAAGCCACAGAAGGAGTCGGTGCTCGCGCACTTCTTTGTCCGGTTCCTCGCGCTGACGGCTGCGTTTTTGGTGTGGGGCCTCTCCGTGGTGGCCAGCGCCTCGATTTCGACAACGGTCCAGGCACTGGCCGGGAATTCGGAACGTGCGGTGACGTCGTTGGGTTTCAACCTGCTCCTGGCGGCGGTCCCCCTGGTTGTCTCGGTGTTGTGGATGGCGCTTATTGTGCGCTGTGCATGGTTCCTGCGCCGACTCCGCGGCTGGCGCCAGAACCCGCAAGATTCGCGGCTGCCCAAGAGATTCCTGCGGCATTCGCCCGAACTCCGGCGCGTTGTGGTGGGCCTCGCCCACCCCGGCCTGCTTCTTGTGGCCGGGCTTGGCACGTCGGTTCTGGCACTCTTCCTCGGCGCCGTGGAACTCACACTCAACGTGATTGCCTGAGGACCGGCCGGCTGGAAAGAGACCTTAACCCCGGGCGCGGGGCTGCGCGGCGGCATGGATTCGCGGGAGCGTACCGGCCGTCACCCGTGCGCTGGTCACAGGGGCCTGGACCAGGAGTTCCTGGACTACCCGGACGTCGGCGTCGCCTTCAAGGAGGTGTGTGCGGCTAGCGAATGCCGCAGGACCGGGATTTTGAAGCCCTCGTGTCCGGTCGCGGCCGGAAAGCTACTCGCGGCGTCTATGCGGGCCGACGCCCTCAGGGATGCCCTTGTGCACGTGTGGGATGTACACGAGCTTCTGGGTGCGACCGTCGAGCACAGTCGATTCCACGAGCTCGAGGTCAAATTCTGGACCGTCGTGGAACAACGATGCATAGCCTGCCCGTCCTGTAATGGCCGGAAAGACCATGACCTCCAGTCGGTCGACGAGTCCGGCCGCGAGAAGGGCGCGATTCAACGAGATGCTGCCGTGCGACCGCAAGGGGACATCCGTCTCACGTTTCAGCCGCTCAACCGCTGTCACCGCGTCCTGGTTGACCAGTGTCGAGTTCTGCCAGCCGAGTGGCTCCTCGAGCGTGCTCGAGAACACGATCTTCGGCAACGTGTTCAGGCTGTCATAGTAGGGCTCGTCATACTCGACCACGTACGTTCTGAATTCTCTGAATGTCGTGGCGCCGAATACGAGCACCTGATCCTGCGCGAAGGTCCTCGCCCGGTCCGCGCGGAGCTCAGGGCCCTCCTTTCCCCAATAGCCGGGCCAGCCTCTCGCTGACCCGTTGCCGTCGAGACTGCAGAAAAAGTCGACCGTGAAGGAAGCCATCTCTCCACAGTAACCAAACTCGTGGCACTCCGGGAGTGCTTGCCTTGTGTGGCCTGCGTGAGCCACCCTGTGTGTTCACTGCACCTGAAGGCGTCGTCGCAGCATTGGGTAGGGCGCGCTATTCGCCGAGGGGCGCGCGGCGCATGGCGCGCCGACTCCTCCGGGCGGCTCTTCGGAAGTTGCCACCACCTGGTGAGAACTCTGCTGGCCCGCTCGATTCCGTGCTTCTTAAGCCGGCACCGGCTCGTCCTGAAGACGGCCGGCCCGCACTTTGTGGCAGGGGTCCGTGTCAGGCAACCGCTTTCTCGACGAGGACGCGAATCTTGGCCTCCGTCGCAGCATCCAGCGAGGTGATGGTCCACGCGACCGGGTGCATGTGGGCGCCCTCTTCGCGTGCGGGGTTCACGACTTCGCCAAAGCCGAACGCGATGAAGTCCTTATCGGGTTTGATGTAGCAGATGTCCTTGCCGTCCTTCACATAGAACGGGAGGCCCCAACGTACGATCGGCTCTAACGAGGGCGCGCTCTCCCGGATGATGCTATGCAGGCGTTCTCCAATCTCCCGGTACTGTGCGGGGGCTTCACTGAGTTTGGCGAGAACAGCCGCATCACCCTTCTTCGTGAACATCATGTTCGAGACTCCTTTAGGTTGTCGTCAGGCAATTGCTGTAGCCGGCCTCGTGCACCCGTGGACCACCGAGGGCGTCTGGCCGGCGACGGTGGCAAGCCTACGTCGCAGGGGCAGAGATAGTCGAGGCATACGAGGCAGTCCGCGATCCGGCTGGGCTCTTCGTGGTCGACGACGACGCGCTCACAACCGGCCACGCACGCACCGGCATCCTGAGCCCGGGTCACCAAGCCCATCTGCAAACAGACCACGATTCGAGAGAATGACGGCCGGAGCCGCCGTGTTCTTCCGGCAGATTCTTTTCGGCCTTTTGATCACCACCGCAGAGGCAGCGACCGGCGGCCGCGGAAAACACGCGTAGGGAGCAGTGCTGAAAGGGCGCCGCGCGGACATGCGCAGTCGTTTCACGTTCACCTGGTGAACGAGTTGAGGCATCGGCGGCATGCGCCGCGTCATTTGGCCCGATCGCAATGATCCCGGGGCTGCGGCGCGGTACTTCCAGAGGACGACGGCGGCGCGTCGGCCAGCGGGGTTCCGCTGCCCTGTCATTCGACCATTTTGGACAGTAGGATCACCGTGAGAATGACGCAACGAGGCGGGCGAGTGGCGGCGGCGCATGCCCGGCCGGCAATGCGTCGACTAGCAGCGGAGCGTATCGGACCTTGTTACCGCTGCGTCCTCCGAAGAACCGGCGCAACTGCGCCGTTATTGGCCGCTGTCGCAGTGACGGCTGGCGTTGGAGGAGCCGGAACGACGCGAGTTCGTGTTGAGCCGCAATGACATTGAGCACGGCATCGATCCCAAGGCAGCGGATGAGTTCGTCCTCTAGATCGTCGTGACAGACGTGGAACCCAAGCTCGGCTAGCGAACCGGAACCGATACCTGCCCGGCCGAGTGCGCGGGCGATGCCAGGAGATTCCCCTGCATCACACAGGCCGAACAACCGGTGGCCTGCGCCATTCGGGCCGTAGCGGTCGAGGAAGTGGACGATACTTGTCGCGCCTCCCATCGGTACGACCGACACACGCAAGGCTGCCAGGTCATGGCCAAGGCGGATGGCCAGCGTCTCGACCGCCAGCCGGTCACTCTCGCCCTCGACCAACACCGTCGTCGCCTGCATGGAACTAGTATGCCGGACGCCCGGCTGTGGCGGATCCCGTTCCTTCGAGCGGTGAGGATCGCAGTCTCACAAACGACTAATATCGGAAAACGTGCAGATACACCTTTACCCGAATCAGGACGGCTCTTGAGGCGAGCCATCAAACATGGGCTGACTCAAGATGTTCCAGTTGTTGCGTGGGCGCACCTCCGTACACAGTGAACACGCAGTATCCCTGACTACCGTGAGAGAAAACCGCCATTACTGGAAGGATGGCCACTGTGGGAACCGAATACGTCCTGACCGAGGACGACCAGCCAGCGGCTGACGCCAGCCTGGTCGAAGACATTGTTGAGCTGCAGTTGCTCACAGCCGGCGAAAAGACCGGGCCCGTGGGCGTTCACCGGACGTCCGACGCCGGAAATCACTGACAACGGCGACCGGCGCCTTCACGTCCGCCCCATTTCCGATCCTCGTTCTCCTCCCGGGGGCAGGAACGTACGGCACCTAGTGATGGCGAGCGCTATTCACCACCGTGCCCGTGGTCCAATCCACCGCGTAAGCGACGGCAGCACCACCGGCGTAGGCCAACAAATCCGCGGTGCCGAAGGTGGTTCCGAGGACCAGCCGAAAGGGTGGCCAGGATTCTCCAAGTTCGGCAGGAACACCGGTGAGCTGGAACAGTTCGATCATGACACAGACCGTAAAGGCTGCGGCTGCAATCAGTGCCTTGGACTTCGACGGAATCAGGATGGCCACGAGAATGTAGACCAGCACCGCGTACAGGCCATCACCTGCAGGGCCGGTCCACGCCGCATCGCTGAGCGTGCGAACGCTCAACCCGAGCACAACGCTCATTAGCCCGGCGATGAACAGCAAGGCCCGTCTGATTCTTGAACGCCCCCGTTCGGGAGAATAGCTCACTGCCCCAAGCCTCCACTGTCGAAGCCGCCCATTTTCCTCCCGGATGCGGACCAACGAGAATTTCCGCACTCAGCCTAGCCGAGCGCTCTGTCGTGGTAGACGAGCCCCCGATGACGGTGAGCCCGCCAGGGCGGCGGCGCAGTCCTTAACACCACGAAGCGCTTTCTCAGTTACGTAGGACGTTCCGCTTGAAACCTCTACCGGGTAGCTATCTGCGGCAGAACCCACCGGACCTCTTCGGCTATGAGGCTGATGCCGCTTCCTACCGGTGCATATCCGAGCTCACGGGCGGCCGCCGAATCTAGCGTCATTGGCGTCTGCCATGGGTGGCGCCCTCGGTCGCAGCCGCTGACGACGCGCGCGTTTCGCGCCCATCGTCCGTGAACCTTCGACGGCCTTATCACGGTGACCGGGAGGCCAGAGTCGAGGGCGGCCAGCTCGGCGGCAACCTTGCAAGCGGCGTACCCCTCCCGGGTGAACGGGTCTGTGTGGTCCGATGCAGGAGGCAGGGTGGGTCCGTCTTCGCGAAGCGGCCCCGCGAACTGTGGCGGATCGTCCCCGTTGATGTGCCTCCCGGAACCGTCGACGTAGACGGCTCGGCTCGATACCAAGACCAGGCTTTCCACCGATGCCATCGCCGGTAGGAGTGCCCGCACGTCCGCGGCCGTGTAGGCAACTAGGTCGACGAGTAGATCCGCGCCGTTCCCCACGAGCCGTTCCACACCGCGGGTGTCGCTGCGCTCTAGCTGATGGAAGCGCACACCGATCTCTGACAATTCACTCGGCATCCGGGATGGATCGCGGCCGGTCACGTCCACATCCCAGCCGGCCCGGGAAAGCAGCATCGCTGTCGCACCGCCTATGGCACCAGTGCCACCTAACAGAACTGCACGCACTCGAACCTCCGCATCGTCGCCCAACTTTCGCACTCTACGGGAACCATAGCGGCCGGACAGGGCTGAACGCGGGCTGGCCAGTGAGCTTGACCCAAACGGCCCAGTAACGACCAGTCCATGGGATTGCACAGCGAGGCAGGTCCAAGTTCTCCGCAACTATCTGCACCAGCTGGGGAGGAAACCCGGAAGGCTGCGGGCGTGTCTGCCCGTGTCCA
Source organism: Arthrobacter sp. P4_H3 (assembly GCF_056400885.1). Lineage (NCBI taxonomy): Bacteria > Bacillati > Actinomycetota > Actinomycetes > Micrococcales > Micrococcaceae > Arthrobacter > Arthrobacter sp. P4_H3. The sequence continues at coordinate 113,863 of NZ_JBFUKK010000012.1, read as the reverse complement.
GCTCGATGATCTCGGTCCGCATGGGTGAATGGGCAGGCAGGACGGGGTACCGGTCAGCGGCGCCTTCGGGCGCTGTTGCTTCGACTGCTATGAACTTTCCGTCCGGTGAGGGGCAGTAGCTATCGATGCGTGACCAGGCGGGATCCGGTTGGTAGAGCGTCTCTGATCCCGTCGCATCTGTCACCATGAGCACGGATGTGACCTTACCTGCGGTGTTTTCGCTGGTGCTCTGGGCGTACCGGCCGCCTTCGTTGAGGAGAACCGTGGCACCGGGCCATGACCTGTCGTTGCGGATGACCGTCTTGAGGTCGAGCGGGCGGACGGTCCCGTTGGTGAGATCGATCGTAGAGTTCTTCACGGTCTTGTTTGTGGGGTCGGACGATGCGTCGACGACGTAAATCTCCCTGGTTCCGGGAATGAAGCCGTGGAACTCGGCGTGCAGGCCCAGCGGTGCGGGGGTTGCGGCAGCGAGGGCGTCGGCGAGGAACATGGTTCCGGATTCGTTCTGCACTACCAGTGAGAAGGTGTTCGGGACGAAGGCCCAGTTGAGGACGGAAACGGGCCTTCCATCGAGACCCCGAATTTCTCGTGGAGGCGTTGAGGGATCCTCGGTGTCGTAGACGAACAAGGTCTTCCAGTGCTCCTGTTTCGGCGGGGTGCTGGAGAATGCGAAGCCGACGAATCTCTTGGAAGCTGCGCGCAGGAGTTCGACTTTTCCGGCCCCCGGAAGCGGCACCTGGGCCTCTGGTCCGCCGGACAGGGGGATGATCTCAAGGGAGCTGGTGTCGTCGTCATTGATCGTGACGGCGGCTATGGCGGTGGGGAGCGAGGCGTATTCCTGGATCCGGGGGGCGGTAAGGATGACGGTGCCGTCGCCCGAGTCGGCGATGTTGGTTCCCCGTATGGTGTCGGGCTTCTTCTTTCCGGCGTCGTCGTCGGTGACGTCGCGTTCGAGCGTATAGAGCTCGAAGCCGGAGGTGCCGGCTGTCCCTTCCAGCGCCGACACCGCGTTCGGGCGTGGTTCGGTGGCGATGTTCGCAGCCGTGAGGGCCGCACAGAGCACCAGCAGGAGCACGATAGTGCCGCGGAGCCGTACGGCATATGAGAGCCCCCGCCGGCGTCGGGCAGGCGCCGGGATGAGATTGGTTGGCCGGGGTCTTTTGCGTTGGGCCGCGGAGCGCTTAGTAGACATACGGAGAATCCGGCTCCGGAACACTGGCGATGGAGTCAGGGACCATCACCAAAACCTCATCGCTCATCCGGCTCGGGTTGGTTTGGAAGCCGCCGGAGACGGTTACCCAGCTGTCGGTGTCGAACCGGTCCTGCCAGCCCGGGGAGTAAATGGGCAGGCCGATTGGCTGGGCGTCCACGGCGCAGCATGTCACGACGAAGCGGGCGGCGAAGAACACGTTCTCCGGGTCGCTCTTGTCCGGTGTCACGAATCCGGTGACTGTTGCCGTCTTGCCGGTCAGGTATTCCACGCCAACCCCCTGTCGCAGCAGCGAGATCCAGTCCTTCATGGTGAACGTTGTGTAGTCAGCGCCCACGAGTTCTACCGCTTCGTCCCTTGTAAGCGTCGATGCCGAGCCGTTGAGGTCGCGCTGGGTGACCGTCGCGGTGCTGAGTGTGGACGGGGGCAGGATCAGAAGTCCCGCGACGGCAGCGGCGCAGATCAATGTGCTTCCTGTGGCCCCCAGTCGTCTCCACCGGCGGTTGCCGGCGTCGGCATGCCCGTGCTCGTCGGGATGCGCGGCGGCGGCGCCGGGAACCACGACGAATGCGGCCAGCGCCAGAACCCCGGCGATCAAGGCCATGATGATGGTGAACACGAAGTATCGCGGGTGGATGTAAAGAGCGAGCTGCCCTGTGAAGCCCAGCCAGAGTGTGGCAACCACACCGATGATGCTCAGCAGCACGCCGAGCCAGCGGTCAAGAAGGCGCCTATAGAACATAGTTGACCGCCAATCCCAGGGCGGCGGAGCTCAGTGCGACCACCACGGTGAGCTGCAGGAGTGTCTTCGCTGTGAATGTGGTGCGAAGGAGGGCGAGCATCTTCACGTCGATCATCGGCCCGAATACCAGGAAGGCCACGATGGAGCCCGGCATGAACGTTGCGCCGAAGGACAGGATGAAGAACGCGTCCACGTTGGAGCACACCGCCACGACAAAGGCCAGGACCATCAACGCTGCGACCGACCAGACCGGGCTGGTCCCCACCGAGACCAGGACGTCCCGCGGAACCCCGACCTGTATCAAGCCCGCGATGCCGGCTCCGATGAACAGGGCAGGCATCATGGCGCCGGTCTCCCGGACAAACAGTTGCACGCTGCGTCCCGCTTTCCCCGTGGCCTGCCCGGCGTGGTCCTCCAGGGAACACTCCTCCTGGAACCGGGACGTCAACAGGACCTCGGGGCGAGGATGGCGGCTGTAGATCCATCCGATCAGATTGGCGATGAGGAAGCCGCCGGCAATCCGGGAAATGAGGATGCCGTTGTCCCAGCCGAATGCCTGTTGGGTGGTGATGATCGTGATCGGATTCAGGATCGGCGCTGCAAACAGAAACGTCATGGATTCGGACACGGTCAGCCCGCGGACGATCAGCCCGCGGGCCAGGGGAACGTTCCCGCATTCGCACACCGGAAGCAGCATACCCAGCAGGGAAAGTATTGGCCGCCTAAGCGCCGGACTCGCAGGCAGCCGACGGAGCATGAACCCGTCCGGCAGCCAGATCTGCACTCCGATAGAGAGCACAATGCCGAGGAAAACGAAGGGGAGGGATTCGATCACCACGCTGATCGACAGCGAGACAAAATCGCGGGCAGCATCCGCCAGCCAGGCGCTTCCCTCATCCGCCGGAGCGAGGATTCGGAGCGCCAGCAGGGCCGCGAAGACTGCCAATCCGATGAGCAGCCCCGCAGTAGGCCGGCGTCGGGTTCCAGGGAGCGCATGCGTGGGGGCATCATGGCGGGCCTCGACGTGTTTGTCTGTGGCTGGCACCGGCACGGGCACTCCCTACTGGGCCGCATCCGCCTGTCCCTGTCGCCGGCGCGGCCGCCAGGGACAGCCAGCCGGCACGCGGTGACCGACAGACACAGCGAAGCTACGTTTCACAAAGCACCGTCAAGAGTGTGACGGCGGCCCATATCGAGCCAATGGCCCCAGTCTAGGCAGAGGACCCCGAAGGCTCATGAGTGGCCGCTACCTGAGTTCTCACCCGTAACTACTCGCATCAACGGCCTCATGCGCATCGGTGCCATCAATCTAGTATTGGCAAGCTCTTCAGCCAGCCATTCCCACCCCTGACGGACCCTGACGGACCCTGACGGGACGAAAGAAGGCCGTCTCATGCAGCCTTGCGGGTAGAGGAAGGCGAAATCGCGGAGGCCGTCTGAGCTTCCCAGGCTCTTGCGAGGTAATCGTTGACACGGGCGAAGCGCGGGCGTTCGTTGATCTCACAGGGTCACACCGCGAGGAGGCAACCGTCGATGCAGGTGGTTAGCAAGCCTAAACGAGTGTCCGTGATGGTCGGCGGTGCCTTGATGGTTGTCGGATGCCTCGGCATATGGCATCGAAAACCTCTACCGCCCGGAGGAGATACCAATGGAGGTCGCATGAGGCCCGGCGCGCCCCGTCGCAGGTAAGAGGCGTGGGCTCCAAGCCGTAGCGTTTTCTTCATTAGCATGTGCGGTGAGGGAAAGAAGGCATGATGACCGAGACATCCGCAGGGCCCCATCCGTCGACGGGTGACACCGTCCTGTCGCTCGGTCTGCATCCGAGCGCCGCCGACCTTAGCCGCTACCCGGAAATCACCCAAGAGATACTGGCGACCCGGATCGCGGCAGGTGAGGCGGCCCTGCGCGAGGCGGGGTTCGACATCGTGCCATGCCAAGTCCCAGCCGACCTGGATGAGGCCGAAAAGAGGGTCCGTGAGTGCATTGCCGAGCGACCGGTCCAGGTCGTGATGATCGGCGCGGGCCTGCGGATGGCCGCGGAGCACACCTTGCTGTTCGAGCGCGTCCTCAACCTGCTCAACGAGCTCGTCCCCGGCATCGTGTTCTGCTTCAACACGTCACCGGAGACCACCATTGACGCATTGCGCCGATGGGCGCGCCTCAGCTACTGAAACGGCAGAAATCCTCCTCACTTGGCAGTTGGTCGGGGGTCAACTGCGAGGGCCGGGTCTAGTCCCGGGCCGCAGTGCGACCCACAGGCCACATCTCCGGCAAATATAGGCTGGTTCGGCGGCGGGGGGCAATGAAGCTTTTCGCGCTTCATTGTCCGCCTACAACAGGAACACGGGCAGTCTGTATCAGAGGCCATGCTTTGTCAGCGCTTCCATTACCTGATCGACGGTGGGAACGCCGGCCAGACCACTGGGAGTGGCGTAAATCCGGCATGCCAGATCAGTGGTCGGGACTCCGGCGGGGAAGATGTCGGCCCCGTCTGCTGTGATCGTAGGCGAACCGGCAAAACCGGTCCCGGCGGTATCCGCTGCGGTCTTGATGCGCCGCAAGTGGACGGGGACATCTTGGCGCCCCAAGGCGGCCAAGGCAGCCTGTACCTGCTGGAGTGCCTTTTCTGTGTTGGGGCAGTCGTCGATGTGGAGAAGTTCTATTCTCATTTGGTCCTTGTCGGGGTCGTCGGCCGGCTGGAAGCGTACTCTTATGCCGCGGTGCGCGGTGCGAACATGATCACGGCCACCCCGAGGAGGCAGATCACGGAGCCGGTGATGTCCCAACGGTCGGGCCGGAACCCGTCGAAGATCATGCCCCAGGCCAGGGACCCGGCCACGAACACGCCGCCGTAGGCGGCGAGGATTCTGCCGAAGTGTGCGTCCGGTTGCAGCGTCGCGGCGAAGCCATAGATCCCCAGGGCGAGGATTCCGAGTCCGGCCCACCACCATTCCTTGCCCTCCCTGACCGACTGCCAGACGAGCCAGGCCCCACCAATTTCAGCCGCTGCGGCGAGGGCGAACAACAGGACGGTTTTTGCGATGGTCACGGATTTATCTTGGCAGACCCGGCCAAGTCATTCTTTGGTGGCCCTACGCGTCCTTTCATTTAGGGGGGGCGAGGGCCCGCGCCCGGTCAGATGGCGGGGGAGCGTCGTTCGATCAGAATGGTGTCGCGCCACTGCCCCGTTAGGGGCCCGTGGGTCATCCTGGCGATGCGGTGCCTGCGCCCGACGACGACATAGCCGTTGGCGAGGTGGAGGTTGAGGCTGGCTTCGTTTTCGGGGAAGACGCTGGCCTGGATGGTCCAGATCCCGTCACCCTCGGTGGATTCTGCCAAGGCCGTCAGCAGCGCTGCGCCCACGCCGAGCCCGCGCGCTTCGGCCGCGACGTAGACGGAGTGCTCGACCACACCTGAGTAGACAGGGCGGACAGAGACGGGGGAGACGGCGGCCCAGCCAAGGATCGTGCCTTCCACGGTTTCGGCGACGAGCCGGTGGCGGGGCAGCCTCGAGGTGTTGAACCGTTCCCAGTCGGGCGCCTCCGCCTCGAAGGTGGCGTGGCCGGTGGCGATTCCTTCACGGTAGATCTGCTGGACGACCGGCCAGTCGTCGCCGCGCATGGCACGGATCGTGATCGTGGACCGTTCCGGCGCGGTCACAGGGTGGCCAAGAGCCCGGCCGTCTGTTCGAGGGCGCCGGGGACCAAGGAGTAATAGGCCCAGGTGCCACGCTTTTCGCGGTGCAGCAGCCCGGCCTCGACCAGGATCTTCAGGTGGTGGGAGACGGTGGGCTGGCCCAGGTCCAGCGGACCGGTCAGGTCGCACACGCAGGATTCGCCGGAGGCGTCGGCCTTGACGATGGAGAGCAGCCGCAGCCGGTTCGGGTCGGCCAGCGCCTTGAAGACCAGGGCTTTCTGCTTTGCCTCCTCGGCGCCCAGGGCAGGTGGCCCTGCCGGGGCGCAGCAGGCGTCATCCGTGGCCGGGTCGAGTACGGGCAGCAAGTTCATGTACCCATTATGCCCCAATATTGATAATCATCAATATATAAGCCGGAAGAGCTCGAACGGCCGGACGACGTGTCGCCGAAGGCTATGAGCTGGTCGTTTCGGAGCTGTGGGGGAGGACGACGTCGTCCGCCGCGCGGTCCGCGGTGGGGAACAGGATCAGGAGGAGCCCGAGTCCTACTCCGGCACCCACCAGCTGCGCCAGGACGAAGCCGGGGACGGACGACGGGGCGATGCCGGCGAAGGTGTCGCTGAAGATGCGGCCGACTGTCACGGCCGGATTTGCGAACGAGGTTGAGGATGTAAACCAGTACGCAGCACCGATGTAGGCGCCCACGGCGGGAGCTGCGAGGGCGCCCCGATTGGTGGCGGCCAGGGCAAAGATCAGCAGGATGAGCCCGGCGGTCGCTACTACCTCGCCCAGCAGGTGCCCCGTCGTTGCCCGGCCCTTGACCGAGATGGAGGTGCCCACCTCAAACATGGCGTTCGCCACGACGCTGCCGCTGATGGCACCCACGATCTGCGCAACGGCGTAGGTGCCGAGTTCCGGCAGGGTCAGTCCGGTACCGCGGCGCCGGCCCAATACGAAGTCCACCAGCGAGACCACTGGGTTGAAGTGGGCGCCGCTGACGGGACCGAACACGAGGATCAGGACTGTCAGGCCCAATACGGTGGCGGTGCTGTTCTGCAGCAGCTGCAGGCCGACGTCGTTCGGGGAGAACTGCTGGGCAGCGATCCCGGAACCGACAACGATCATCACCAGCAAACTGGTGCCGAGCACTTCGGCGACGGCACGGCGCCACAGCGGCGGTTGTTGAGAAGTCATGCCAACAGCTTGACTCAAGATATTTACTCAGTCAAAATTGAACCAATGAATACTGACCCAGTTGAAGTCTTTCGGGCGCGGGTCGCCAAGCATGCGGCCCTCGCGGATCCCGCGCGGCTGCGGATCGTTGACCTGCTGACTCTGGGAGACCTTTCCCCCACGGAGCTGCAGGCCGAACTCGGGATGCCGTCAAACTTGCTGTCCCACCACCTGCGCACGCTCGAAGGCGCGGGACTGGCGACCCGCCACCGGTCGGAGGCGGACAGGCGCCGCAGCTACATCCGGCTCGCCGCCGGGGCGTTGGAGGGGCTGGCTCCCGGCCGCGAACACGGAGCCCGCCGCGTCCTCTTCGTCTGCACCCGGAACAGCGCCCGGTCCCAGCTGGCCGTCGCACTCTGGAACCAGGCCAGCGGAATCCCCTCAACCTCCGCGGGCACGCACCCCGCGGACCGCATCGCCCCGGGCGCCATTGATGTCGCCCGCCGTCACGGCGTCGCTCTGGCGGACGTTCCCCCGCGCCGGCTGGATCTGGTGGCCAACGCTGAAGACTTCGTTGTGACCGTGTGCGATAACGCCCACGAGGAAATCCCCGACCTGGGCGGGATCCACTGGTCCGTTCCGGATCCGCTCCGGCTGAACACCGAGGACGCCTTCGAGGGCGCCTTCACTGACATCGCACGCCGCATCAGCGGCCTCGCACCCCGCCTGCACGCCGCGTAAAACCCGACATCCCACAAATATTGACAAGTGTCGATTTATTGTTCGATACTGCATGCATCGACAAACATCAATGTCTAGTCACTCAGCGCGGGGACAACGACCTCAACAAAAACCGATCCATACACAACTGATTCCAGGAGAAACCCGTGACCGCCGAAGCCGCCAAGAAGCCGTCCGTACTGTTTGTCTGCGTCCACAACGCCGGCCGCTCCCAGATGGCCGCCGCCTTCCTGACAACCCTCTCGAAGGGCGGCATCGAGGTCCGCTCAGCTGGGTCCCAGCCCGCCGACAAGGTGAACCCGGCCGCCGTCGCCGCCATGGCCGAACTAGGCATCGACATGTCCGCCGAGATCCCCAAGGTCCTCACCACCGAGGCCGTCAAGGAATCGGACGTGGTGATCACCATGGGCTGTGGCGATGAGTGCCCGTACTTCCCCGGCAAGCGCTACGAGGACTGGGTCCTGGAGGACCCTGCCGGCCAGGGCGTGGACGCCGTCCGCCCCATCCGCGACGAGATCAGGACCCGCATCGAAGGCCTGATCGCTTCCCTCAGCCCCGCCGCCAAGTAACCGTCCCGGACACAAGGAGAGATCTTCGTGAGCACCAAAGAAGTGAGCACAAAGCAGCTGATCATCATCGGATCCGGCCCCGCAGGCTACACCGCGGCCATCTATGCCGCCCGAGCCGGCCTGAAGCCCCTGGTTCTGGCGGGGTCGGTCACCGCCGGCGGCGCGCTGATGAACACCACCGAGGTCGAGAACTTTCCCGGCTTCCCCGCCGGTATCCAGGGGCCAGAGCTCATGGACGGGCTGCAGCAGCAGGCTGAACGCTTCGGCGCGCAGGTGGTGTTCGACGACGTCACTGACGTCACGCTCACCGGACACCTGAAGCGGGTGGTCACCGGCGCCGGCGACATCCACCAGGCACCCGCCGTCATTCTCGCCACCGGTTCCGCCTACAAGGAACTCGGCCTGCCGGAGGAGAAGAAATTCAGCGGCCACGGCGTCTCCTGGTGCGCCACCTGCGACGGATTCTTCTTCCGCGACCAGGACATCATTGTCGTCGGCGGCGGTGACTCCGCCATGGAGGAAGCCACGTTCCTGACCCGCTTCGGGAGGTCGGTCACCGTGGTGGTCCGCAAAGGTGAGTTGCGGGCTTCCCGCATCATGGCCCAGCGGGCCAAGGACAACCCCAAGATCAGCTTCGCCTGGCACTCGGCCGTCAGCGCCATCCACGGTGATGGCAAGGTCACCGGCGTCACCCTGAGGGACACCCGCACCGGCGAAACCCGCGAACAGGCCGCCACGGGCATCTTTGTGGCGATCGGACACGTGCCGCGCACCGAGCTGGTCGAAGGCCAGGTGGAGCTCGACGCCGAGGGCTACATCAAGGTTGATTCGCCCACCACGGTCACCAACCTGACGGGAGTCTTCGCCTGCGGCGACGCCGTGGACCACCGCTACCGCCAGGCCATCACGGCGGCCGGCACCGGCTGCGCAGCTGCCCTGGACGCCGAACGCTACCTCGCCGCCCTGGACGACGCCGACAGCATCGCCACCGCCCTGGTGGAAGAACCCACCCACGCCTAACCCAGTACAGGGGAGGAGGTGAGCTGAATGAACACCGGATGCTGCGGAGACTCGGGCTGCTGCGACGACTGCCCTGATGACATGCAGGGCTGCTGCTGACCACCCCGCCCCACCCAACTAGGTAGCAGTAGATGTCGTTATGAGCCCCCAAAACGACATCTACTGCTACCTAGTTGGGCCCGAACCGTCACACCTACAGATGGAACAGAGAACAGCCATGGATTCCACCAGAAACCTTCCCGTTGCCGTAATCGGCGCCGGCCCAGTGGGCCTGGCCGCAGCAGCCCACCTGCTCGAGCGCGGCCTCGAGCCGGTGATCTTTGAGGCCGGCGCGACGGCGGGCGCGGCCATTGAACAGTGGCGCCACGTCCGGCTGTTCTCACCGTGGCAGTTCAACCTCGACGCCGCCGCCCTCCGCCTCCTGGAAGGCTCCGGCTGGGCTTCGCCCCGGCCGACGGCCCTTCCCTACGGCGCGGAACTCATCGACAACTACCTCGTACCGCTGGCCGCCCTTCCAGAGATCGCGACCCGGCTGCAGACCGGCGCCCGCGTGATCGCCGTGACCCGGCAGGGCCTGGACAAGACCCACGTCCGGGACCGCGACACCACACCCTTCGTCGTCCGCGTCGAACATCAGGACGGCGAAACGCGCGACCACACCGTGGCTGCGGTCATCGACGCCTCGGGCACCTGGTCCCGGCGCAACCCCCTGGGCACCTCCGGCCTGCCTGCCATCGGCGAGGACGCAGCAGCAGGGCGGATCTCCGCGCCGCTTCCGGACGTCACCGGCCGGGACCGGGCAGCGTTCGCCGGACGCCGGGTCCTGGTCGTCGGTGCTGGCCACTCCGCCGCCAACACCCTCATCAGTCTCGCCGACCTGGCCAAGGACGAACCGGACACCCGGATCCTGTGGGCGGTCCGCGGTGACTCCGCGGCGAAGGTCTACGGCGGCGGCGACGCCGACGGGCTTCCAGCCCGCGGCCAGCTCGGCGCCAGGGTCCGCCGCCTCGTGGAGGCCGGCAAAATCGAACTGCACACCAACTTCGGCATCGCTTCCCTCAAGGCACTGGATTCCGGCGTGACGGTCGAAGCGGTTGACGGCCGTACCCTGGACGCCGACGTCGTGGTGCCCTGCACCGGCTTCCGCCCGGACCTGGAGATCCTGCGCGAACTCCGCCTCAACCTTGACCCGGCCGTCGAAGCGCCGGTGGAGCTCGGCCCGCTGATTGACCCGGAATTCCACTCCTGCGGCACCGTTCCGCCGCACGGCGCGAAGGTCCTCGCTCACCCGGACAAGGACTTCTACATCGTGGGCATGAAGTCCTACGGACGGGCGCCGACCTTCCTGCTGGCCACCGGCTACGAACAGGTCCGCTCCGTCGTGGCCGCCCTCGCCGGAGACCGCGAAGCCGCGGACACCGTCCACCTGGAACTCCCTGAGACCGGCGTCTGCTCGACCGACGCCGGCACCAGCTGCGACGTCCCCGCATCTGCCGCGGCCACTCCAGGCACGGAGGAGGCGGGATGCTGCGGCACACCGGAACCGGTGCTGGTCGGCTTCCCCACCGGCCTGACCCACGGCCGATCCGGCATCAGCTAGGAACCTCGCCAATCAAGCAATGGACTCACTCACAAAGGAAACAACACACTCATGACCCAGGAAGCATCAGACACCCGGAAGACCCCCGCCGTGCTTTTCGTGTGCAGTAAGAACGGCGGCAAATCCCAGCTCGCCGCCGGACTGATGAAGCAGCTCGCCGGCGGAGCCGTCACCGTGTACTCCGCCGGCACCAAACCGGGCAAGTCCCTCAACCCGCAGGCCGTGGAGTCCCTGACCGAGCTCGGCATCGACATCACCGGAGAACACCCCAAACCCGTCACGGACGAGGTCCTGGACACCGTCGACGCCGTCATCATCCTGGGCACCGAAGCGAAGCTCGAACCACACGAAGGCACCCGCTTCGAGGTCTGGGAGACAGACGAGCCCTCCGAGCGCGGCATTGAAGGCATGGAACGCATGCGCCTGGTCCGGAACGACATCAAGGCCCGGGTCCAGAAGCTCCACGCGGAGCTGACCGGGCACTAGCATGCCGGCCCCCGTGGTAACCCGGTCACTGGTCGCGGAGGGTGCACCGCGCGGGGGTTTCGCCGCGCTGTGCATCACCCAGACCACCGGGTGGGGCGTGCTCTACTATGCGCTGTTGGCGGCGGTCCGGCCCATCAGCGAGGACACCGGCTGGGACCCCGCCCTCGTGACCGGGGCGTTTTCGGCCGGACTGCTCGTCTCTGCCGTGGCGGGGATCGCCGTCGGCAGGACTTTGGACCGGACAGGCCCCCGCAATCTCATGATCCGGGGATCCGTGGTCGGCGTTCTGGCGTTGGTTTTGGTCGGTGTGGCGCCGAATCTGCCCACGTTCGCAGCGGCATGGCTGCTGGCCGGAACCGCGCAGGCTGCGGTGCTGTATCAGCCGGCGTTCACCGTGATCAGCCGCTGGTACGGTCCCGCCCGGATCAGGCCGCTGACCATCCTGACCCTCGTCGCGGGATTCGCGTCCACGATCTTCGCCCCGCTCACCGCGGCCCTGTGTGTCACGTTCGGCTGGCGGGCAGCGTTCCTCGTACTGGCCGGAGTGATAGGCCTGATCACCGTACCCCTGCACGCCTGCTACCTGAACCGGACTTGGGTGCCGGACCCGCCCGGGGCCTCTGCGGCCAACGACAGAACGGTGGTCCGCTCGGTCCGGCGCACCGGAGAATTCCTCGGCCTACAGGTCCTCATGGTCCTGTTGTGCCTCGGTCTTTACACGGTGACCCTGAACATCATCTCCCTGCTGATGGAAAAGGGTGCCGACTACGCCACGGCCGCACTCGGCCTCGGACTCGTGGGAGCAGGCCAGGTCGGCGGCCGCCTGTCTTTCGCCGCCATCCCTTCCAGAGCCCGGCTGCCCGTCATCACCGGCACGGCCACCGTCACGGTCCTGACCCTCGCAGCGTTGCCCGGACCTGCCCCGGTGCTGATCGCGGCCAGCATGCTGGCCGGTGCAGTCCGCGGCTGCCAGACACTCTTGCAGGCCACCATCGTCGCCGACCGGTGGGGTGCAAACAGCCTCGGCGCCCTGCAGGGAACCTTCGCCGCACCGCTTACTGCCACCACCGCTCTGGCCCCGGCGGCCGGACCTGCCATGGCGGCCTGGCTCGGCTCGTTCACATCCATGGCTTACGCCATGGCTTACGCCATGGCGGCCGCCACCGGGCTTGCTGCAGTCATCGCCGTCGTCACGCACCTCAACAGCTGTTCCCGTGTCCACTGATCCCACTTTCCTGCTCCCTGGGTTTGTGTTCTGCACGGGGCGGAAGTTGATGTCCCAGGGTGCCGGTCTGATACTGTTGCTAGATCTTTCCGCAGCACAGTCCTTGTGCCGGCACGCCTGCACAGGAGGCATTCCATGGCTGAAATCTTGTCGGACTTTTCGGGTGAGTGGCGCTTTGACCCCACCCACACCCGCATCGGTTTCTCAACCCGCCACGCAATGGTGACCAAAGTCCGCGGGGCGTTCAACGACGTTGAGGGCGCCATTCACGTCAATGCCGAAAACCCGAGCAGTCGTCGGCACGGATGACCATCAAGGTGGCCAGCATCGACACTCGCAATGCGGACCGCGATCAGCACCTGCGTACTAACGAATTCTTTGACGCACCGCAGTTTCCGGAGATCACGTTCTCCAGCAACCGGGTGGACCAGGTCGACGACGGCCACTTCATCGTTGGCGGTGACGTCACCATCCGCGGAGTCACCAAGGACATCGCCATCCCGCTGGACTTCATCGGCGTCGAACGAGACCCCATGGGTAACCTCCGGGCGGGCTTTGAAGGCTCACGCCGGATTGACCGGCAGGACTTCGGTCTCACATGGAATGCGGCTCTTGACTCCGGCGGGGTCCTGATCTCGGAGAAGATCACCCTTGAATTCGAAATCTCCGCCGTGAAGGTCGAAGAACCGGCGGCCTGACACCCGGCGAGCTATTTACTGGCGCTCAGCAACGGGTGGCTGGTCCCCTTCTGGGGCCCGCGCGTTCCGAAGGACCGGACCCTTGACGCCCTCCTGGCATACGCCGAAGAAGTCAGGCCAGTGAACGAGGGCACCCCAAGGACCGTTGGGCCTGTGCCCAGCAAAGAATGGCTCCTGTAGAGCCAGCGCATATGAAGGTCTTCCTCGTCGGTTCGGGTGCTTGTATGCTGTGGATCGGAGAGCCGGGAAGCCTGGTCGGCCCGTAGGCAATGCCTGCGGAACGCCCTCGGCGACCGCCTCGGGTGTTCGCGTGATGACCTGAGGAGCGGCCGGCTCATGAATGCAGCAACACAACCTGTCATCGAGACCCTGGGCCTCGTCAAGGACTTCGGCAGAACACGGGCACTGGGCGGTCTGAACCTGAGCGTCGCCGCCGGTGAAATACACGGTTTTCTGGGCCCCAACGGTGCGGGGAAATCCACCACCCTGAGGGTACTTCTGGGGCTGATCCGCCCCACCGCCGGCACGGTACGGGTGTTCGGCCTGGATCCCTGGGCCGACCCGGTCGCCCCGCACCGGGACATCGCCTACGTCCCGGGGGATGTGAGTCTGTGGCCGAACCTTTCCGGCGGGGAAATCATTGATCTGCTCACCGGCCTGCGCGGCGGCGCCGACGGGAACCTACGCCGGGAGCTCATCGAGGAATTTGAATTCGACCCGCGAAAGAGGGCCCGGACCTACTCGAAAGGCAACCGGCAGAAGGTCGCCCTGATCGCCGCGTTCGCCCGCCCTGCTCGGCTCTATCTGCTGGATGAGCCCAGCGCGGGCCTGGACCCGGTGATGGATGCCGTGTTCCGCCGCCACATCGAACGTGTCAACAGGGACGGGGCGACCGTCCTGCTCTCCAGCCACATTCTCAGCGAGGTTGAACAGCTTTGTGACCGGATCACGATCATCCGGTCCGGTGCCGCGGTCGAGACCGGGACCCTGGGTGATCTCCGGCACCTGAAACGGACGCATTTCCGGGTCACCGGGCTGGCCGAGCCGGCACGCCTGGCGGCGCTGCCCGGAACGCACGGGATCAGCTTTGATGACGCCGCTGCCGAGTTCGACGCCGATCCCGCCGACCTGGGTGCTGTTCTGGCCGGGATCGCCGAGCCGGGGATCAGCGGACTCAGCGTCGCACCGCCGTCGCTGGAGTCCTTGTTCCTGCGGCACTACAGTGACGGCAACGGCAGCGGGGGGCAGTGATGCCCGGCGTGGTGCAGTTGGCTCTGTTCCAGGCACGCAGGGACCGGGTGACCCTGCCGGTCTGGATCCTGGGCATCGCTCTGCTCGGCTTTGCGACCTCCAGCGCGGTGGTCACGCAATTCGGTGACGAGCCGGCGCAGGCAGCGATCCTGACCCTGGCAGCATCGAACCCTGCGTTCCTCTTCCTCCGTGGACTGCCCGACGGAACCGGTGTCGGGGCGGTCGTGTTCTTCCAGGGCTTTGCGTTCACCGCCGTCCTGGCAGGGCTGATGAGCACTTTCCTGGTAGTGCGGCACACCCGCACCGACGAAGAGCTCGGACGGGCTGAACTCCTCGGCTCGGCGCCCCTGCCGCGGGCAGCCCCTCTGACGGCGACCCTCCTTCTGGGCGCGGCCGCGAACCTGCTTCTGGCCGTGTTTGTTGCCGCCGGTTTCGTCGCGGCCGGGCTTCCGGTTCCGGGCGCCGCGGGGGCCGGTGCCGCCGTCGGTGCTGTCGGTGTGTTCTTCGCGGGCCTGGCCGCGGTCATCGCCCAGGTTCTGCCCTCAGGCCGGAGTGCGAACGGTGCGGCTGCAGGCATGGTCGGGGCCGCGTATCTGCTCCGGGGTGTCGGGGACGCGCTGGGGCCCCCGGCGGCGGACCTGCTGCACGTCACGAGTGCATGGCCGTCGCTCCTCTCGCCCATCGGCTGGGGCCAGCGGTCGCGGCCGTTCAGCAGCCCGGACCTGTCGGCGCTGCTGGTACTTCTCACTGGCGCGCTTGCCCTGGGTACAGTGGCCGCATTGATCCGGCGACGCCGGGACGTGGGCGCAAGCCTCCTGCCCCAGCGTGACGGCAGGGACCGGGCCGGAGCCGGGGGCACATCGTTCGTGGGCCTGGCCTGGCGCCTGCAACGCTCAACCCTGGCCGGATGGTGCATCGGGGCCGCGACACTGGGCACCGTGGCCGGCGCTCTCGGCCCTCTGGTTTCCGAGACGGTCTCCAGTGTGGCGCCGCTGCGGGACCTGATTTCCCGGCTTGTGCCAGGTGGCCAGGCCGGACTCATTGACGTGTTCGTCACGGCCCTGCTCGGCGTTGCCGGGGTGCTCGCGGCGGCTGCAGGCATTCAGGCGGTGCTGCGGATGCGCGCGGAAGAGGCCGAGGGCAGGGCCGAGCTGCTTCTCGCCACGCCGGTGTCCCGGAGCCGGTGGCTCGGCGCGAACCTGTTCATCGCGGCTTTTTCGGCGGCCGTTGTTTCCGGCACGGCCGGTGTCTCTGCCGCCATCGGTCTCGGACTTTCGGGCACAGCCAACGGACCTGCCGGGGCTGCGGTGCCGGCAGCGCTGGCGCATGTTCCCGCTGCCTTCGTGTTCCTGGCAGCGGCCTCTGTGGTCTTCGCGTTTGCACCGCGGCTCAGTGTTCTGCTCGGTTGGGGGATGCTTGCGGCAGGACTTGTTCTGGGCGAATTCGGGGAGCTCTTCGGGCTGCCGGTGTGGCTGCAGGACGTGAGCCCGTTCCGGCACTCCTCGGCCATGCCCGTGGAGCCCTTCGACCCTGCCGGGGCGCTAGGCCTGGCCGTCACCGCGGCCGCCTTGGCCGGCCTGGCCACATACGTGATCCAGCGACGGGACCTGACCGAGTGAGTTCCGGTCGCACTTGGCGCGTGGCTGGGCCGGGTGCTGCCATGCAGAGGAAGTCACAGCTAGAGACCGGGGCCCGTTCCCTCTTCTGCAAGGCCCCCAGGGGCAGCGGTATCCGCGTTCTGCCAGAGTCCGACGACGTTGCCTTCGCTGTCCCGGAAATACGCGTTCCAACCAGAACCCGGAACCGCCATCCTGCCTCGTACTGTCTCGCCGCCCTGATGCGCTATCTGCTCCAGCGCGGCGTCGATGTCCTCGACCTCGATGGTGACCACTGGTGCCTGGAGCATGTCTCCGCGCCGGAAGATTCCGCCGTTGATGGAGCCGGGTTCTGCTGGCTCACCCAGGTCGTTCATTGGTGTGGTTATTGCCAGGCTGTACTCCATCTCTGGTATTACCTGAAAAGTCCAGCCAAAGACCGAATTGTAGAACTGCCTCGCGCGATCTTCGTCGTCCGCGGGGATCTCAAAATGTACTACTCCACCCATTGCATTCACCTACAGGTTTGAAGGGGCTGCCTTGGCACGCCCCTGCTTTCTCTGCCCTAGTCGTCATCTCCGGCAATGGGCCAAACCACCCGTGTCTGCCACTTCGTCGGATCAGGCTCTGTCGCCGGATCGCTCAGGTAGTACTCCCACATCGTGTCTGATGGAGTGAAGCCTTCAGCTTTCATGAGTTCCTGGACGATCCCGTACGTCTCTTGGAGAGTGTCGTAGGGGCCGATGTGCAAGGCTTCAAAAGCCTCCGCTTCCGGGAGGGAGCCCTTTGCCACTCCTTCCGACTCCAGGAAATCGGCGTTCACAGGAAATCCGGCCTCGACGTCCACGGTTCGTGTGGGCATTCCCCGGTAGAGAGCAAAAGGCGGCCCGGCCAGTTGAACGTTCTGCGCCTGTGCCGCGGCCATTACGGTGCCAAAAGCCCGGCCGAAAAATTCCGTCAGGCCGTCCATGGGGATTCTTTCGTGGACCACGGCCGTCGGCTGTTCAACCGTGTGGATCATTCTGGGTTGTGGATTGGTGTCATTCATGACACCAGCCTCTGCTGCGGGCGCTGCCTCCGACAGGGCCGAACGTCCTTGGGATTCCTGCCGCCTTCCGACGGTTGCGCTGACGGGCACAACGAAGGGTGCGTCTTGCGTATTGGAGGGCTAGTACTTCTTGTTCTTTATGCGCCGGACCGGGGTTATTACCGTCGGGCACGGCAAATGTGTCAGGACCGAGTGGGCCGTGGAACCGAGCAGTAGTCTTTTGAAACCGCCCCGTCCGCGGCTGCCAACCACAAGCATTTGAGCGTCAGCTGCCGCTTGCACCAGAGCCGCCGCAGGTTCCACATCGGTTTCCAGGACTTTGTGCACCACAAGGTCCGGGTAATCCTCGCTGAGGCCGGAGATTGTTTCAGACAGCACAATCTGCTCTTCCTCCACCATCAGCCGGGCTAGATTCTCCCCGAGAAGGCCACCGTTCACCCATCTGGGAGCCTGGAAGGCGTAGACCACCGTCAGCTCCTGGCCCTCCCGGTCCGCCTCGGCGGCAGCGAATGCAACGGCCTGCGTGGATTCCTCGGACCCGTCCACGCCCACAACCACGCCCCGCCGGCCTTCGATCGTTTGATCTCCGATGACCGCGACTGGGCACTTCGCCGCGGCGGCGACCTGAAGTGCCCGGTCGGTCAGTGAACCACCCAAATGGGCGGCGCCGGATCCAACCACAAGCATTGACACCTTGGTGGAGTACTTGCCCAGCGAGCCGGCAACGCCGCCCTCAAGGATTTTGGTGGTGACCTCAACCGGAACGGTGCCCCTTACGCGCCCGGCTGCGGTTTCCAACAGTTCTTCGCCTTTATCCAGCAGCATTCCGGCCCAGGGGGTGGGTTCTACCACCCAGCGGTCGTCAACAACGTACAGGATAATCAGCGGCAGTCCGACGTCGGTAGCCCGGCGGGCAGCCCACGTCACCGCTGCGCGGCTCTGGGGAGAATCGTTAGTAGCGACGGCGATCGGCTTAGACGTTCTCACAGCGGGGCCTTCCCTATAGCTTTCTCGGGGCTATGAACAACCAGGACGGGGCAGTGCGCGTGAGCAACACAGGCTGAGCTGACGGAGCCAAGAAGCAGGCCGCCGAATCCTCCGTGGCCGCGCCTTCCAACCACGATCATGTCCGCATGGCGGCTGGCGTCGATGAGTGAGTCCCGGGGGTGCCCTCGGACGACGCGGGGAACGATGTGCCGTGGGGTGTCTTGCCCGAAGGCCTGTTCCAGGGCTTGGTTGAGAACCGTTGTGACCCGTTCGTCGGAATGGTTTATGCCCACGGCCTCGTAGGGATCGTGTGTCGCTGACTGCTCCATAACGGATTCCTTTGGACAGGGGTGCTGCCTCTCCAGCCTGCGGTGTGAAAAGGCGGACCTGTAGGGCCAAAGGTCACCCGCTGGGTCGGCCGGCCGACAGAGGTAGCGGATCTGGTCATCTAGCGGGCGGGAGGTGAGTCCTCGCTTGTCACCGGTGCCGCATTCGACATCGGCGGTAGCAAGACCGCCGGTGCGACGAGCCCCAGCCCGGCCGTGGATGATGGCCGTGGAAGATCCCGTGGACAATCTGGCTGATAGCCTGAGGGGAAGCGACGGCTTTTGGCTGTCCCTCCGTTAGAGGGGTTCTTCGTGATTCCTTCCAGAGATGTAGCCTGGTGATCGAAACCACCGCCTGGCACTTGCGTGCGGCCGCGGACGCTTTTGCTGCCTTTGGGGTGGAACCGGCAGCGGGCCTGGATTCTGCAGAGGCCCTGCGCAGGCTGGAGACGGACGGGCCCAACGAGCTCCATGCCGCCCCGCCGGTGCCGATCTGGCGGAAGATCCTGGCCCAGTTTCAGGATCCGCTGATCTATCTGCTGCTGGTGGCCATCGCGATCTCCTTTGGTGCCTGGGCGGTTGAAGGCGCGACGGGTGTGCCTATCGATGCGGTGGTCATCATGGCGGTCGTCCTGCTCAACGCCGTACTCGGATTCGCTCAGGAGAACAAGGCAGAGAACGCCGTCGCCGCTTTGCAGTCGATGACAGCCGCAGTTTCTACGGTGTGGCGCGATGGCGAGCTCAAGACGGTCCCCGCCGCCGAGCTGGTCCGCGGTGACATTCTGGTGCTGGGCGAGGGGGACGCTGTCGGGGCCGATGCCCGGCTGATCACGGCCAGTGTCTTGCGAGTGTCGGAAGCCCCGCTGACCGGTGAGAGTGAAGCGGTCATTAAGGATCCCAGGACTTTGGGCGGGGATGTGCCGATTGGCGACCGCCTCAACATGGTCTTCAAGGGCACAGCCGTCGTCCAGGGGCGCGGCCGCGCGGTGGTCACCGGGACGGCCATGAACACCGAAGTGGGCGCCATCGCCGGCATGCTCGAACGGACCGAGGCCGAGGCCACACCGCTCCAGAAGGAAATAGCAGGGGTTAGCAGACTGCTGGGCGTCACGGTGATAGGCATCGCCGTTGTGGTGATGGCGACCATTGTGCTCGTCAACGAAGTTTCTTCGCTGCAGGATCTGGTGACTGTGCTACTGCTGGGCGTCTCGCTCGCGGTTGCCGCAGTGCCCGAGGGTCTCCCGGCCATCCTGTCAGTCGTGTTGGCCATCGGTGTCCAGCGGATGGCCAGCCGCAATGCCGTCGTGAAGGAACTCCACTCGGTGGAAACGCTAGGCTCAGCCTCTGTCATCGCCTCGGACAAGACCGGAACGTTGACGAGGAACGAGATGACGATCGGCCGGATCGTGACCGCATCGGGGCAGATCGAGCTTACCGGCGTCGGGTACCGGCCCGAAGGCCAGGTCCTTCAGGGAAACCGGGTAGCCAGCGACCCGGTGGTACTTCACGAGGTCCGCATGGTTTTGGCCGGCGGCTCATTCGTCAATGATGCGCAGCTGACCGAACTCAACGGTCAGTGGCAGATCCAGGGCGACCCCACGGAAGCTGCATTCCTGGTTGCTGCCCGAAAGCTGGAAGGTGTTACCGAACGCGTCGGGGAGTTCGAACGGCAGGGCGAGGTCCCGTTCACGTCGGAACGGAAGCTGATGTCAGCGCTCGCGCGCCACAAGGAGTTCGACGAACTCGCCCTCGTTACCAAGGGGGCGCCGGATGTCCTCCTGGGGCGCTGCACCCGGATGCAAGTGGGGGCGGACATCGTGCCGCTGGACGGGCCGCTGCGCGAGAAGGCATTGGCCGACGTCGAGACTCTGTCGGCGCAGGCCTTCCGGACCCTGGGCGTGGCTTATCGCCCGTACGGGGAGCGGGACCGTCACGAAACGGACGTGCTCGACGAAGAGGACGAAAACGCCCTTGTCTATCTCGGCGTCGCCGGCCTCATTGACCCGCCCCGCGCCGAAGCGGCGGCTGCCGTGGCGGCGGCCCGTCGTGCGGGCATCCGCGTGGCGATGATCACAGGCGACCACCCCGTCACAGCCGCCCGGATTGCCATTGATCTGGGCATTTGCGAACCGGGGGAAAAGGCAGTGACCGGAGCCCAGCTCGATGAACTCGACGACGCGGGGCTGCGTGCCGTTACCGGCTCCACGTCCGTCTACGCGCGTGTGTCGCCGCGCAACAAGCTCCAAATCATTGATGCGTTGCAGGCGCAAGGCAACGTCGTTGCCATGACAGGGGACGGCGTCAACGACGCCCCCGCCCTGAAGTCCGCCGACATCGGCATTGCCATGGGCATCACCGGAACCGCAGTAACCAAGGAAGCTTCAAAGATGATTCTCGGCGACGATAACTTCGCCACGATCGTCTCCGCGGTGCGTCAGGGCCGGGTCATCTTTGACAACATCAAAAAATGCCTGCGCTACCTGCTCTCGTCGAATATGGGGGAGGTCTTCACGGTCTTCCTCGGCGTGGTTTTCGCCAGCACCATGGGTCTGGCAGGAGCAAGCGGCGAGGCTGTGGCGCTGCCGCTGCTGGCCACCCAGATTCTGTGGATCAACCTCGTCACCGATTCCGGACCCGCGCTGGCGATGGGGGTGGACCCGGAAATAGACAATGTGATGGACCGCCCGCCGCGGAAAATGACTGACCGCATCCTCGGGAGACGGATGTGGGCCGGCATCCTGGCCGTCGGCCTGGTCATGGGCATCGCGACCTTGCTCACTATCGACATCTTCCTGCCCGGCGGTCTCGTCCAAGGCCGCGACTCCCTGGACGTGGCCCGGACTGCCGGGTTTACCACCCTGGTGTTCGCGCAGCTGTTCAATGCTTTTAGTTCACGTTCAGAACTGAACAGCGCATTCCATCGGCTGTTCGTCAACAAGTGGTTGTGGGGCTCAGTCCTGCTCGCGGCTGCACTTCAGTTCGCTGTGGTGGAAGTCCCGCTGCTGCAGCGTTCCTTTGGGACCGTATCCCTGGACGCCGCACACTGGGCTCTCTGCATCGGTATGGCATCCACCGTGTTGTGGTTCGACGAACTCCGCAAACTGTTCTCCCGGTCAGCCCGGCGGAAGAAGACCGGCGTGCCCTTTACGATCCCGTAGGCGCCGGCCGACAGCTTTGGGTTGGCCCGCCGCGGCTGCGTCCCTGTGAGCCGGCTGTAGGGAAAGAGGTCCCACCCATACACCCGAGCACTCATGCGGGGCGTGGCCCGGGAGCATGCTGCGCCGCCAGCGCTCGCGGGTCATCGGAGGGGCGCATTGTGCCGTCGCTGATACCGGCCCGGATGATCGTTTCGCTCTCATCGACCAGCACGTCAAAATATCGCGCCGCCTCCGGCGCGTTCTCGGCCATGAAGCCCCGAGCACGTGATCGTCGAAAGCGCGTCGCAGTCCGTCTTCGCTTCCGAATAGTTCCGCCACGTCATCCGCGTCTACACGAGCGGCCCGCGTGATCTGGTCAAGCGCTGGTTTGCAGAACCCTGCGGCGGCGAAATGGGCGACCGCCGCGTCGAGGACTCGCGCTCTCATACCGTCCTTCTGCTTCTCCGGTGGTAGTGGAGGGGCCCGGTCACGCTGCGCATCAAATCGTCAAGTGTGCGTGTACTCCAGGGCTCACTGGCCCCCGGACTCATGCCCCACCACAAGGACCGGGCAAAAGGCATGCGCTGCGCAGGCGCTACTGACTGAGCCCATGACCTGGTCGAGGAAACCGCCGTGGCCCCGGCGGCCCACGATAAGCAGTTGCGCATCCTTGCTCTCTTCGACCAGAATCTTGGCTGGCGATCCAAATTTCACCGTCGTGGAGAGCCCCGGTGGACGATCCTGTCCGAAAGCAGTTTCAATGGCCTGCTCCACAAGGCGCGTGGCGACCTCTTCCAGCTGGGTCGTCATTTCGGGATTGCCCGGGGGGAGATGGGCAGCCAGGTAAAAATCGGAAAAGCCGACGCACGTGATGACGTCCAGAGGGGCGCCAAGCGCCGCGGCGTAGCGCCCGGCAAGCCGCAAAGGCGCCGGAGAGTATTCAGAACCGTCAATGCCGACAACAATGCGTTCCTTAGCGTTCATGGAATTACCGTCGTCCCTTTATCGGTGCTGGTCTAGGGCCGAAGGTCACCCGGGGTCCAGCCCGTGTCCGGTCCGGAAATGCAGACCGCCTTGTGACGCGCCTGTCGATGAGTCAGCGTCGCTCACCCCCGCAAGGGAGCGCTCATTTGCTGGTCCACATAGTCGTGGTTTAAGGAGGTCAGTCTTCGGCCGGCTTGTCCTTGGGTGCTAGGGGAATTCCGTCGCTCGAGGATGCCAGGCAAGAGTGTTCCAGACGTGCTCCCTGTCAACACTAAAGCGGCGGCCGCTCACCGACCCGGCGAGCCGGACGTAATGGATTTTAATGCCAGGTTCCCATGGGATGAGGCGCAGGGCATCGGCAGCTGACTTCTCGGATCCATCCACAATGACGTGCGCCCGGCCGCGCACCACCACGCTCCACGCCAGACCGTGTTCCTGGTCATAGCCGTCACCCTCCAGCGCCGACTCCTCGAGGACGGCGCCCCAAAACTTCGTCCCCATCGCTGTCCTGAAGACAACACTGTCGCCGTCCACCACGAAATTGAGGGGAAAGATGTCCACGTGACCGTCGAGGAGCACAGCGAGCCGTCCGACGGCAACCTGACGTAAGAGTTTCCACGATTCCACTGGCGATAGCCGCTCCACCACTGGTGATCTGCTCATGTCCTGAGGGTAGTGCCCGGTTCCTGATGGAATCAGGGACTTAAGTCCTGTTGTGTGGTGTCGGCCTTCTGATCTCCGGCACCAGGAGACGCGAGTCCCACCCGAGACCTGGGAGAGCACGCCCCGTCATAGTAACCCCCACGCGATCCGGACAGCAGAGGCGTCACATCAGAGTCAGGTTTGCGTCACACGAACGTGCTTCCGAGGGGGTGGATAATCCGTACTCTTCGAGACGACCCCATCGAAGCGTTCCCGAGGACTCAGGTCCGTACTTCGACGCTGCTCCGCGGCCGCCGGCTGCGTCTTAGGCGTCCGCCCGTGATCGGATCGGTCCGAGGCTCAGGGTCGGTTCGGCTCGGAGGAAGTCTCCGATGCGTTCGGTCTGGGCCCCTAGCTGGCCCTTTTTGGGTCGTTAGAGGCCCTTTGGGTATCCCCGGCGATAATCCAACCAGTACCACCGTCGATCGTTGCCGGCACCAGCTCGCCGGATAGGGAGTCGAACAGCCCGTCGGCCCAGCGCGGGTCCGCGGCGAGCCACTGTGCGAAGTTCGCCGGAGAAGCGGGTCCGTACGAGAAGAGGTAGGCGCGCACCAACCATGCGAGGGCCGTGCCCGTATCGGCGGGCTGAAACCCTGGTACGACGTTTGCCGGATTCGTGTAGGTAACCCTGCGGCTTCTTACTTTCCCGAAGCACAACGCACCGCGGTCAGCTGCCTGCGCCAGCGCCGCGCGCCAACGCGGCCACATCCCGTTGAACGCGGGCATGACCAGCTCACCCGCCCACGGTCCGGTCCGGGCAACGATGGCGTCGCCGAGTTCCGCCGCGGTGAGCTCGGCCGATCCGAGCGAATCAGCGATCGCTGAGATGATTTCGTCCGTCTGCGCGGGGGTCAGAAATCGCTGCTGAACCGCTGCAGGGGGGGGACTGCGTCCAGAGCCGCTGTCCACAGGGGGAGGTCTTCGGCAGGTAGCAGGTGCACGGTGCCGCGCGGCCCGTATGTCTTGACCAGGCTACGTTCTTCCCCCACGCTCTGACGGACCTCCTGCTGGGAAAGGCTCAACGAGCGTATCCCGACGGACAGTTCCGCGGCGGAGAAGACTTGGGCATGGGCCCCGCACATCGCTCTAACAATATCGGCTGGGCTTGCTTGCTTGGCGGGCGCGACCAGTCCGCTCCGCTCCAACCGCCGGGCGCAAACCTCGGCCCACGAAAAGGCCTCCGGCCGCCGCATGTTCATACCCGCAATGTCCCTTCGACCCCTACCCGGCACAATAGGTACGCGCGGAATTCAGGCGCGGCTATTCTTGGTGGATGGATGCCTTAGCCCTGTCAGCCGTGACCTTGAGCGGCCACTTCGCCCGGGAATTTCCGGAGATGGCCATTGCGTGGCGGGCCGAGGAGGTTCCTGACCCTGAACTGTTGGTGCTCAACGAGCCGTTGGCCGCCGAGTTGGGCCTGGACCCTAACTTCCTGACCAGTTCTGACGGGGTCGGTCTGCTGACCGGGTCTCGGCTGCCCGCCGATGCCACGCCGGTCGCGCAGGCTTATGCCGGTCACCAGTTCGGCTGGTACGCCCCGCGGCTTGGTGACGGGCGTGCGCTGTTGTTGGGCGAGATCACGCACGCCGACGGCCTGCTGCGGGACGTGCACCTCAAGGGTTCGGGGCGCACTCCCTTCGGCCGCGGGGGAGACGGCCTGGCCGTTGTCGGGCCGATGCTGCGTGAGTATCTCGTCAGCGAAGCCATGCACGCGTTGGGCATTCCCACCACACGGTCCCTTGCCGTGGTGGGAACGGGGCGTTTGGTGCAGCGTGAGACCGTGCTGCCAGGAGCCGTACTTGCCCGCGTCGCGAGGAGTCATGTGCGCGTGGGCAGCTTCCAGTACGCCGCGGCCACGGGGGACACCGGCCTTGTTCGCCGCCTTGCCGGGTACGCGATCACCCGGCACTATCCGGCCGCGGCGGAAGCCGAGAACCCCTATCTGGCCCTGTTCCACGCCGTGGTAGCTTCGCAGGCGTTGCTGATGGCCCGCTGGATGCTGGTGGGATTCGTCCATGGGGTGATGAACACCGACAACATGACGATCTCGGGCGAGACCATCGATTACGGCCCGTGTGCCTTCATGGACGCCTTCGATCCCGGCACCGTCTACAGCTCTGTCGACGAGGGCGGTCGCTACGCCTACCGGAACCAGCCGGTGGTGGCGGAATGGAATCTCGCCCGTCTGGCAGAGTCGCTGCTGCCCTTGTTGCACGAGGACCAGGAGAAGGCGATCGGTCTTGCGGTGGAAGCACTGGATGATTTCCGCCGGCAGTACAGTGCTGCCTGGGCGGCGGACATGAACGCGAAGCTTGGATTCCGTCCAGGGCTCGGGGACGACGTGACCGGCCCCCTCATCGAGGAGCTTTTGGTCCTCCTGCAGGAGGGACAGGTCGACTACACCTCCATCTTCCGCAGCCTTGGCAAAGCGGCCCGGGGCGAGCCCGAGCCTGCGCGGCAGCTTGTCCCGAATGTGACGGCGTTCGATGCCTGGGCTGAGCGCTGGCGTGCCTTGAGCCCGGATGCCGACGCGATGGACCGAGTCAATCCTGCGTACATTCCCCGCAACCACCTGGTCGAGGAGGCCCTGGCCGCCGCCACCGGCGGCGACAAGGGCCCGCTGTCCCGGCTTCTGGACGCGGTCACCCACCCGTTTGAGGAGCGCCCCGGTCTCGAACGGTACGCGGCTGGCGCTCCGGAAGATTTCGGCACCTACCGGACCTTCTGCGGAACCTGAGCCCTGGGGCCTCTCTGTCTGGCATGGCTCCCGCCGGGTCCGTTTGGGCCCCGGGCAAGCGTGAGACGAGGTCGGTTCCGTCGGGAATGGACAGCACAACCCCAGGGGCAGAAATTGCAGATCCGGCCACCAAACCAGGTTGCTGCTGAAGGCGAACACGATGACGATTCCGCCGCAACATGAACCAGCTGGCGCTGTGTGTCCCCGGTACTTCCAATGTATCGCGCCCAAGGGGGCTTGCGGCAAGGCCCCCGTCATGCCTCAAACTGGGGCGGACGTGCCCGGAAGAGGCGCACGGCAAATAGGGGGAAAGGCGAGGCTGTGATGGTTGAGGTGATCGTTGCCGGAGGCGGTCCGACCGGGATGATGCTGGCCGCTGAGCTGACGCTGGCGGGCGTGGATGCGGCGATTCTGGAGCGCCGCCCGACGACGGAGCTGGTGGGCTCGCGTGCGGGCGGGTTCCACTCGCGGACGATCGAAATCCTCGATCAGCGCGGGATTGCCGACCGGTTCCTCTCCGAGGGCCAGCGTGTCCAGGCGGCGTTCTTCGGGAACACGATGCTGGACGTGAGCGACTTTCCCACGCGGCACCCTTACACGCTCGGCCTGTGGCAGAACCATATTGAGCGGATCCTGGCCGGCTGGATCGGGGAGCTGGGTGTGCCGGTCCAACGGGGGCTCGAGGTTGCCGGCGTCGCCCAGGACGGTAGTGGGGTAGAGGTGCATCTCGCCGACGGCGGGTCGGTGCGTGCGCTGTACGTGGTCGGCGCCGACGGTGGGCGAAGTGCTGTCCGCAAGGCAGCAGGCATCGGGTTCCCCGGCTGGGATGCGACCAGGAGCAGCCTGATCGCCGAAGTGGAGGTGACCGAGGAGACGCCGGCAGGCATGCGCATCGACGAGGTGGGGGTTCACGGGCTGCACCTGATGGAGGACGGGCGGACCATGCGTGTGGTGGTCACTGAGCAGCAACTTGGACCGGCGACCGAGCCCACTTTGGCAGACCTCGGCAAAGCGCTGACCGAGATCTACGGTACGGACTTCGGGGTCCACGCTCCGACATGGATCTCGCGGTTCACCGACGCCACCCGGCAGGCCGCGGCCTACCGCAGCGGCCGCGTGCTGCTCGCCGGGGACGCCGCGCACATCCATGCTCCTTCGGGCGGGCAGGGAATCGGGCTCGGCATCCAGGACGCCGTGAACCTCGGCTGGAAGCTCGCCCAGGTGGTCAAGGGCACTGCGCCGGACAGCCTGCTGGACACCTATCACGCCGAGCGGCACCCCGCCGGGGCCCGCGCGCTGAAGCACACGATGGCACAGTCGATCATGCAGCGGGCAGACCCGCGCATCGGCGCGTTGGCAGACACCGTGATGGGCCTGCTGACCATCGATGAGGCCCGGAAGCAGGTGGGCGGACTCATTTCCGGCCTGGACATCCGCTACGACCTCGGTGAGGGGCACCCGCTGCTGGGGCGCCGCATGCCCGACCTCGACGTCACCACCGCCAACGGACCGCTGCGCGTCTTCGCCCTCCTGCACGACGCCCGTGCAGTGCTGCTCAATCTCGGCGCGCCGGGCAGCATCGACCCGGGGCCATGGGCTGATCGGGTGCAGTTGGTGGACGCCACGTACGAC
The DNA here is from genome assembly GCF_056400885.1 of Arthrobacter sp. P4_H3. Classification (NCBI taxonomy): domain Bacteria; kingdom Bacillati; phylum Actinomycetota; class Actinomycetes; order Micrococcales; family Micrococcaceae; genus Arthrobacter; species Arthrobacter sp. P4_H3. Next base: position 86,364 of record NZ_JBFUKK010000012.1, on the reverse strand, counting down.
GGCGGGTGGGAGCTTCCGGTAATCGGTTCAGTCAGCGCTCCCGCGGCCGTGTTGATCCGGCCCGACGGGCATGTGGCGTGGACGGGAGACGGCACGCAGCTGGGGCTGGAGGACGCGCTGGCCAGCTGGTTCGGGCCTGCGCGGCATTAACCCCCGCAAGGGCGGTGATGAACGCGGAGTTGGCGGCGTCAGGTTCGTAGGAGGCCGCGGGCGGCTGCGGTGATGTGGCGGGCGGAGATGCCGGCGGCGTCGAGCAGTTCCTGTGGTTTGCCGGAGGTGGGCAGTGCCTTGACGGCGAGTAATACGATGTGGAGTTCGGGGGTGTCCGTGCCTGCCAGGGCTTCGAGGACGGCGGAGCCGATGCCGCCTTCGGGGTAGTGGTCTTCGGCGACAACGATCCTGCCCCCGGTCGCCTGGCAGGTCCGGCGCAGGGTGTCCACGTCGATGGGTTTGATGGAGTAGAGGTCAATGACGCGGGCGTTGATCCCGTCTTCGGAGAGTTGATCGGCGGCGGTGAGGCATTCGTGCAGAGTCACGCCGGCACCGATCAGGGTCACGGCGTCGTCGGGCCCGGCGTGGTGCACTTTGCACCCGCCGAGCGGGAATTGTTCATCCGGCCCGTAGATGACCGGGTAGGCGCCGCGGGTGGCTCGAAGGTAGGAGATTCCTGTGGTGTCTGCCATGGTCTTGACGAGCCGGGCGGTGGAGGGGGCGTCGGCGGGGTAGAGCACACTCGAGGTGTGCACCGCCCGCATGGCGGCGATGTCCTCCAACGCCATTTGCGAGGGGCCGTCCTCGCCGATTTCCACCCCGGCGTGTGTACCGACGAGCCGGATGCTGGCCTGGGAGACTCCCGCCATCCGGATGAAGTCGTAGGGCCGGGATATCAGGAAAGCGGCGAAACTCGCGGCGAACGCGATGTAGCCGCGGACCGAGAGCCCGATCGCGGAGGCGATGAGTTGCTGTTCAGCAATGAACATTTCGAAATACCGTTCCGGGGCGGCATCTTTGAATTCGCCGGCGTGGGTCGAGTTTCCGACTTCGCCATCTACGACAACGATTTCGGGACGGGCGGCCAGGGCGGACACGGCGGCGCCGAAGGCAGCCCGGGTGGCCACCTCCTCACCGACCTCCCACCGGGGCAAACTGACGGCCGCCCCGGGATCGGGGGTGATCGCAGGCACGCCCGGTTCGGGGAGTGCCGTAGTGATCCGCAGGTCGCTGGGACCGCCGAGGGCTGCCACCGCACGTTCGGCCATGTCCTTGGGAAGCGCTTTGCCGTGCCAGCCGTTCTGGTCCTCGATCTCGGGAACGCCTTTGCCCTTGATGGTTTTGGCGAGAACGACCGTTGGTTGGTCGGGCCGGGACCGTGCGTGGGTGAGTGCGTCGTCGATCGCAGGAAGGTCATGGCCGTCGACGACGAGGGGATAGGCTCCGAAGGACTCGACCCGCCGGGCGTAGCGGTCCATGTCCCATTGGAGTTCGGTGGGACCGTTCTGGCCCAGGCGGTTGACGTCCACGATGGCGGTGAGATTGCCCAGTTTGTAGTAGGCGGCTTTATCCAGGGCCTCCCAGATGGAGCCCTCAGCCAGTTCGCTATCCCCGCACAGGACCCAGGTCTGGTACGGCAGCCGGTCCAGGTACCGTCCGGCCAGTGCCACTCCCACCGCATCCGGCAGGCCCTGACCCAATGAGCCTGTCGCCACGTCAACCCAGGGCAGGACGGGTGTGGGGTGGCCTTGCAGCCGGCCGCCGAACTGCCGGTAGCTGTGGATCAGTTCGTCCTCCTTGACCACGCCGACGGCCCGGTACATCGAAAACAGCAGCGGGGAGGCATGACCCTTTGAAAAAATGAGGTGGTCGTTGGTCGCCAGCGACGGCTGATCCCAGTCATAGCGGAGGTGCCGCACGAGCAGGACGGCCATGAGATCCGCAGCCGACAACGATGAGGTGGGATGGCCGGAACCGGCCTGCGTGCTACACCGGATGGAGTCCACCCGCAGTTGCGCCGCCAGGCTTCCGATATCTTCAGCCTGTGCAGCAGCCAAAGGCGTCGAGGGCAGTTCCTGATGTTCGGTCATCGCAATCACCTTTCGCCCCTTCAAAGGGTCCTCGTCTCCGGGACGCCCAATACGCGTTATACCCGATACCGGTTCCAGGCGGAAGACGCGCACAAAGGCGAACGTCAGCGCACCTAGGACTTCATGCAGCGCCCGATCCGTACGGACGCGTGATCGCCTCGAGGAAATGCCCGTCAGGATCCGAGAAGTAGACGCCTCGTCCGCCGTCGTTGTGGTTGATCTGCTGCGGGCGGGACCGTCCGGGGTCCGCCCAGTAGGGGATGCCCTGGGCCTGGATCCTTGCGAAGATTCCGTCGAAGTCCTCCTCGCTGACCAGGAAGGCGTAGTGCTGCGGGGAAATCGGCCGGTCCGCCGTGGCGAAATCGAGGGCTACTCCGTGGTCGAGGGGCACTGCCATGAAAGACCACATGGCGTGGGGTTTCGGCAGTCCGAGCACGTTGGCCAGGAACTCCGCCGAACGGCGCTTGTCCGTTGCGTAGACGATGGTGTGGTTGAAAGTGACCGTCATAGTGACCTCCTCGGGTGTTTGGTCTCGGCGAGCGGCAGCACCAGCATGTAGCCGGTCGGTAGTTCGCTGCTCCAGCGTCGCGGCTCGCGGACCACGAACTGCGTCGCCAACTGCTCGGGGGTGAGCAGGGTGTTGGGCGCGGGGGACGGTCCCCACTGCTGGTCGCCGTACGGGTAGAGCGGATCCTGGACCCGGATGCCGGTGACTGAGAACTCCGGGAACTGGTCGGGATCTCCGAGTGACTCGAAGCCGCTCATCACCCATACGTGGCGACCGCGCCACATGACCAGCCCGACCGGCCGGTCCGTGTCGGCGATGGCGCGCGAAGCGGTTCGCAGCGCTTCCTCGTAATCAGCGATGCTAACGACGGCGTAAGGCCCCATCCCGACCTCGTTCAGCACCTGCGCCCAACCCAGGGGGTTGGCACCGTTGAACGAGTTGGAGGACCGTGCCCGGGCCATCTCCCACAGTTCGCCCTGCTGAACGTCATCGGCCCACGTGCCGGCGCCCGTGTCGTCGATGAGGTTGTGCATCATCTGGATGCTCGCCGCCACACACCACTCAAAGGTGTACTGCGGCACGAAGTCCCCCTCCTGGTAGAGGTTTAGGGCGAACACCTGGGGCACCGGGGGCGGCGTGGGAACCGATGTTGGGGCCGGGGACGGAGTCCGGTGAGGAGCGGGGACGTCACCGGGCGCGGCCGGCGGGGCCGAGGAAATCTGGATCGGTCCATCGGTGGTGGCCTCATCGAGTCTGATCGCGGGCGCGCAGGCCGAGAGGACGGTCGATAGGACGACGAACCAGGCCAGACGACGGAGCGGGGCACCGATCATGATCGATCCAGTTTATCGCGACGCGGCCGGAATTCGTCGTGCAGCGTGGGCTCGCCGCGTCAGGACAGACGTCGGAATTCCCCCGACAGGAGCTGGACATGGATCGGCAGCACCATCTGGATAGGAGCATTGCCGACCGGCGCATCGAGCAGTTCGTTGATCGAGGTCTGCCCTTCCAGTTCGCCGGTCTGGTCCCTGTCCATGAATCGACAATATCCGCGCCTGGCTGCGGTGAGTACTCAGACACGCAGATCAGGACGCAGCCGGATTTCAGCCCGCCGTTCGGGACTCGTCGCCTGCGATCTGTTCCAGGCACTGGCCGGCGAACTGTGTGCAGGGTCAGGATTGGGGACACGACACACGTGTAGTCCAGAGGAGGCTCGTGGATGATTGACGGGATGACAGCCGCACCCGAAACGGGATACGCGCCGGTGAACGGGCTCCAGATGTACTACGAGTTGCACGGCGACGGTGGTACCCCGCTGTGGGCACGGAAACCCCGATGGAGGAACGCTACCTCGCCGTGTCGCCGCATCCAGATCGCGAACACCTGCAGGGCCTTCTCGACAAGCTCGCACGCTATGGCGCAGGCGAAACCGGATGGAGCGACGACGAGATCCGTGGAATCGCCGCCCCGACGCTCCTCACGGTCGGCGACTGCGACATGGTCAAGCTCGATCATGCGGTGAGGTTCCTCCAGCTGCGTGGGGGAGACGTGAACGGCGACTTCGAGGGCGTGCCCGCGTCGCAGCTCGCGGTGTTCCCCGGAACGACGCATTTCTTCGGGCTCGCGCGGACTGACCTCGTGCTCGACGTCGTGATCCCGTTCCTCTACGCACCCGCGCCCACCGGCTGGGCCGATCGGTGAGGCTGCACCTACGGGCGATGGCGGCTAAGCTTGCCGAAGCCGGTCCAGTTCCGGCGAATCATGGGGGACAAATGCGCCGCACGACACTTTTTTGGGCAGGCCTGCGCCTGAGCATTCTGGGCCCTGGCGGGAGGCCCAACAGGGCCACCCGCGCACCGGCCACCAGGCCAACCTTTGAAAGGCTCCACATGCGCCTCCCCGTCAGGTATTCGATCGCCGCTGCGACCGCCGTTGCCGCAGCGTTCATCCTCAGCGGATGTTCCACCGCCGCACCCGCTCCGGCGCCCGAACCCACGACCGAGACTTCGTCCTCCGCCGCGCCGGCACCTGCTGGCGACAATCTCGCCGCCGCCGTATCCGGATGCGGACTTGACGGCGCCGAGGGTGTAGAGCTGACCGCGGACGGGACAAAACTTTCCATGGACACTAAGGGGCCCCGGGAAACCTCCGGAGCGGCGATGACCGACGTTCAATGTGTTCTGGGCGCCCTGGAAGTCCCGAAAGACATCACGTCGATGATGAAGCTCACCACCTCCACGTCAGAACCCACCGAGGCTGCGTGGGAAGATCTGGGCTTCGCCTGGAGCTACAGCCCGGAAAATCACTTCCGGCTTGCCATCGTCCAGGTCTGAGTATCCCGGGACGGCTCACCCCTAGCCCGCACCTGACCATGGCCGGCTGGGAATTGATGGAGTTGGCGTAGTGCTGCGCTTCCGGGCTCCACTAGGGGGGCGCATTCTGACGCGCCGACCAGCAATCTGCATTGCTCGAGGAAGAGGCTGCCCGCCGCTGTTAGCAAGACGCTGCGGCTCCATCTGTTGAGCAGGGTGGTGCCAAGCTGGCGTTCCAGCTGCAAAATAGCTTGGCTCAGTGGAGGCTGGGACATGCTGAGACGGTCAGCCGCCCGGCCAAAATGGAGCTCTTCGGCCACAGCTCTGGTTGAATTCGGACCTTCATTATTCACCTTCGAGACCTTCGCGCTCGGCACACTCGGCTGCATCCTGGCCTTGGGACTCGTTGGGAATTCCCGCGGCAGGAAGGTCCGCGACGCCGTGGCGCCCGTGAGTCCGACCGCTGAACTGATCAACGACTGAGATTTTTAGAGCGTACGACGGCGGTGGGTCACCTTGGGTATTTCGGTACATCCATGCCCGGCGTAGTTGCCCGGCCGTATCATGAAAGCAGCCACATGCGCCGGCTTGCCAAGTTCGCTGAAAAGGACTGGAGACGTTGCCACTCGAAACATTGCCCGTAGTCGACTTCTCCCGATTGAGTGCGGGAGTGGAGGAGGCTTCCCGGTTCCGTGACGAACTGCGCAACGCCATGCATGAGGTAGGTTTCCTGTACCTGGCTGGCCATGGTGTCCCGCAGGCGCTCACGGACGCAATCCTGGACGTGTCCCGGCGCTTCTTCGAATTGCCCGAAGATCAGAAGCTCGCGATCGAGAATGTCCACAGCCCACAGTTCCGTGGCTACACCCGTGTCGGCGGGGAACTTACGGACGGTGCAGTGGACTGGCGCGAGCAGGTCGACATCGGCGTAGAGCGGGGCGCGGTGGCGCCAGGCCCGGGCATCGCGGACTATTGGCGCCTCGAGGGGCCCAACCTGTGGCCGGAGGCGCTGCCCGAAATGCGGGAGATTGTCGCCGAGTGGACGGAGCGGCTGAGCACGATCTCATTGACTCTCCTGCGGGCCCTGGCCGTGTCCCTCGGCGCGCCCGAGGACACCTTCGATGAGGCATTTGCCGCACGGGCTTTCCCTGTGCTCAAGGTTGTGCGGTATCCGGGGTCATCCCACGAGGAACCCAAGCAGGGTGTCGGCTCCCACCGCGACGGCGGGGTGCTGACACTCCTCCTGGTGGAGCCTGGCAAGGGCGGCCTCCAGGTCGAGTACCAGGGCACCTGGATCGACGCGCCACAGGTGCCCGGAACCTTCGTGGTCAACATCGGCGAGATGCTCGAGCTAGCCACGAACGGTTATCTGAAGGCAACCTTGCACCGCGTGATCTCGCCGCCGCGCGGCACCGACAGGATCTCTCTTCCGTTCTTCTACAACCCGGCACTGGACGCGAGGATGCCGCAGCTCGCGTTGAGCCCGGAGTTCCAAACCAGGGCGCGCGGTCTGTCAGTTGACCCGACGAACAGCCCGATTCTGGAAACCTACGGGGACAATGCCCTTCGCTACCGGCTACGGGCCCACCCGAACGTAGCCGCGGTGCACCACGCGGACCTGATGCAACGCTGAGTGCGCTGCCCTTTCCCCTCGTTTGGTGGCGGGTCGGGCTGATGGACTACGACCGGGGATGGTCGTGGGAGGAGGCGGGGTGACCTGGTGGTCACCCTGCCTCCTGTGCATGCTGCGCAGTTCCCGCGCCCGGCTTTCGGGCTACCTGTTGCGATGGAGTGCGGGAACGGCAGCACGCCTCACACGATGCCGGTTGGTACGAGCAGGGCCCAGGCCAGTGCGGGGGCTACGAGGACGACTCCGCCGGCGTACATCATCAGTTGCTTGTAGACGCGTTGGCGGTCGTTCTCGCGGGCGTTGGCGACGACGAGTGCGCCGTCTGTRGAGAAGGGGGAGACGTCCACGACGGTGGCGGCGATGGCGAGGGCTGCGACGGTTCCGGAGGCGCTGAGTGAACTGGTCGCCAGGAGCGGGCCGGCCAGGGGGATGAATGCGGTSAGCAGTGCGGTGGAGGAGGCGAAGGCTGATCCGACGCCGATGACGTAGCAGAGGACGAGGGCGATCAGGAGCGGTGCTCCGAGCGCGAGGGCCATCTCTGCGAGGGTATCGATCACGCCGACGTGCTGGAGCAGGGAGACGTAGGTGATCATGCCGGCCACCAGCAGGACCGTGGACCAGGAAATGCCGCCGATGAACGTTTTGTGTTCCTTGATGTTGACGAATGCCAGCAGCAGGCCGGCCGAGAGGGCGACGAATCCGATAGGCATGTGGAAGCCAAGGGTGCACACGAGAATCGCAGCGATCAGCGCCAGCGTAAMGATCTGCTGACCRTTCGGACGCCCGGCGCGGGTTGCGTCGAGGCCGGCGTATTCGTTGGCGTGGCTATCGCGCAGCTTGCCCAACAGGGCGAACAGCACGATGGTCAGGGCTGAAAGGATGAGGTTSAGGGCGAAGCTGGCCGCGAAAAGCGCGCCCTGGGAGATGGGGAAGCCGTTTTTCAGTGCGATGTCGTGCACCAGCACACCCGCRACGGACARCGGGGAGAAGCCGCCGGCGTGGGCCCCGTTGATGACAAARGCGCCCATCAGGACCGGGTGGATGCGTGACTCGTAGGCAAGTCCGAGSGCTGCCGGTGCCAGCAGTGCGACGGCGGCCGGGGAGAAGGTGCCCAGAGCGGTCAGCGCGGCAGCCATGAGGAAGAACACCCACGGAAGGAGCGCCGTCTTGCCCCGGACCAGGCGCACGCACCTCTGGACGATGATGTCGATGGTCCCGTTYCTTTGGGCCATGCTGAAGAAGTAGGTGACGCCGATGATCGTCAGGACGATGCTGGCCGGGAACTCCTCAAGGATTTCCTTGTCGCTCATTCCGAGGATGAAGTAGCCGACGCCGAAGGACGCCACCAGCCCCATGACACCGATGTTCAGCGGCCATTTCGTGGCGACGACGAACATCACGACGAGGATGACCAGCGGGATGATCTGCGTGGCGGTCATGGTCTCCGATCCCGAGGCGTCCGCGGGGTTCAAGAGGACACCCCCGAACAGGAGGGCGGCCAGGCCCAGGATAGTGGCGGCGGCTACCGTTATCAGCAGGATACGGCGGCGACGGTTGGGACGCTGGGGGCTGGGCGCGTTTGTGTCGCTTTGCAGGGGTGCTTGTTGTTCTACGGTCTTAGTCATGATGCTCTCTCCTCATTGAGTGGCGCTGGCAAGGGAGGCGCCGACGGCGCTGCCGAGGGCCTCGGGGACGTGGATGACGGTGGTCGCGAGGGTGCGGGCTGTCCGGTCCACGCCCACGAGCAGCGATCCGTCCCGTTCCTCGCTCCAGGTTTCGATGACCCCGGCAGGCGTGCGCAGCCGCAGGGTGGGTTGACGGGTGCCCCCGGTGATGTCGTTGAGTACGGTGCCCGGAGTGCGGGCGGCCAGGGTCAGTGCGATGCTGCCGGTGATGGCCAGCGCCGGGTGCGGCTTGCCCATCGAGAGCATCATGACGCTGACGTCGCTGTCCGGATCGGACCGGGCCGGCGCAGCCACGATGGCGACCTTAGGGACGGCGCGGGCCGCTTCGCTCGTAGTCGCTGCCAGCCCCATCCGCACCGCGGCCTGACGACGGATGTGTTCCAGGGTTTGCAGTTGCAGCTCCACCCCGGCGAGCCAGCTGTCGTAACACTCCGGGTCAAGGCCAAGGTCCACGGCACGGAGAACCACTACCGGCGCTCCCGCATCAACCATCGAGACGGTCCAGCGGGTTCCCCCGGCGAGGATTGTGTCGGCGGGTGCACCGGTGGGAAGCAACGTGCCGGTGGTTTTGCCGGCAGGGTCCTGGAAGCCCAGCCCCACCCGGTATCCGGGAAACGGGACACCGGGCATCTGTGCCTGCGGGACGATGGGCAGGGCACCGGACGGTGTGGACACCCGCTGGATGATGATCTGGCCGGTGTTGGTGTTGCGGGTAATGATCCGGGTGACGTCACCGGTGGGCACCACCCAGCCCTTCTCGATGGCGTACAGGCCAACCACAGCCGAGCAGTTGCCGCAATTGCTGCCCCAATCCACCGCGGCCTCTTCAATTCCCACCTGGGCGAAGGTGAACTCAACGTCAACATCATCGTCTACGGGACGTTGAAGGATCATCGCTTTGCTGGTGGTTGAAGTCGCCCCGCCAACACCGTCGATCTGCCTGTGGTCGGGACTGCCGAACAGCCGGGGAAGCAGCACGTCCGGACTTGTTTCAGCCTCACCGAACTGTCCGCTTTCAAAGACCCAGCATTTGCTGGTGCCTCCGCGCATCCATTCCGCTTCGATCTTCATGGTCTTTTCCTTGCTTCTCTACTGCCCAGGATGTTCGAGGGCTTGATTCGAGATTGAGGCAGATCACAAATGAAGACAATGTCGGATTTGTGATGCAGGATGTAGAAACGCTTAATTCAGCTATCCTGATGGGGTGTGCTTTCAAAAATCCGGCTTCGAGCGTCCGGAAAGACCCGCGGCTTCCCGGGACGGAAGCGGTGCCTGCACCGAATGAACATGTTGCACAGAAGGGTGAACCATTGCTTAAGGATGACAACCAGGATTTATTCGATATTCGCCGGTTGGCGTTGCTGGTGGAAGTCGTCGAGCAGGGATCGATCACCGCCGCGGCCGAGCTGATGATGTACACGCCCTCAGCGGTCTCCCAGCAGTTGCGCAAGCTCGAGCAGGAAGTTGGCCAGCCTCTCCTCAACCGCCGCTCCCGCGGAGTGGTGCCCACCGAGGCAGGACAGGTGCTCTCCGGCCACGCCCGCAAGATCATCGGGCAAATGCGGGCAGCACAGTCCGACCTGGACCAAATCGCCGGACTCAAACGCGGTTCCCTGACCATCGGAACATTTCCGACTCTCGCTGGCTCATTCCTGCCGGTTGTTATCCGGGCCTTCAAAAAGAGGTACCCCGCCATTGGCCTCTCCGTGCGAAGCGCACGCTTCGATGACCTCGTCTCAGACCTGCAGTCCGGAGTTACCGGCCTGTGCCTGTTGTGGGACTACCCTTGGAACCGCTTTCAGGACGATTCAATCCGCATTACGGAAGTCTTCCAGGAAAGCACCGTCCTCTTGGTATCCCGCGCGCACCCGCTTGCCGGCCGCGATGAGATCCGGATGGAAGAGCTCCGCAAGGAATCGTGGATAGTGCGGGCTGAGGCCCACCCTGTGGTGGAAGTACTGCAGCGCTCCGCCCACGAGGCCGGCTTCGAACCAACGATTGGCTTCCTGGCCAACGACTACCAGGAAGCCCAAGCCATGGTGAGCGTCGGTATGGGCGTGGCCATGGTGCCGAAAACCGCCGTCGCCCTCCAACACCCCGACGTCAAGGTCATCAGCCTCGGCCCCGGCGCACCCTTGCGGCGCGTATTGCTGGCCCAGCGACAAGACAAGGTCTACGCCCCGGCTGAAGTCGCATTCCACTCCACCCTGCTGGAGATCGCCCGCGAACGGGCCGGAGACTACCTGTAGCAACAGAGCGGCGATCGGCCGGCCGCATATTGCACGGCGAAGGGCGCGCCCGGCCAAAGCCGGACGCGCCCTTCATGTGCCGCGAACCCGAGGAGGGGTCCAAAGCCCCTGGTTCAGTCGATAAGCACCGGCTGCTTGGCAGGCTCCGAAGATTCGACCCCCAGCGGCGCAACCTTCCCAGACCGGTGGTGCAGCCAGTTCGCCACCCCCAGAAGCGCCACGAGAGCGAACGTGCTCAGGAGCTGGGGCCGGGAATCCTCGCCGATGAAGCCCACCGTGAAGATCGCCGCGAGGATGACCAGACCAAAGCACGTGAGCCACGGGAAACCGGGCATCCGCAGCGGAAGCTCCGTTCCCTCGCGGTCGGCGCGGAGGCGCAGCGCGAGCTGGGCGAGGAGCGCGGACGTCCACACCAGCAGGCAGGTCGAACCCACGATGTTGAGCAGGACGGGAAGGACCTTCTCCGGGAAGGCCAGCTCCAGCACTACCGTGACAACACCGAAAGCGACGCTTGCCAGGACGGCGGCAACCGGAACACGCGCCTTGGACACCGAGGCAAGCACGCGCGGCGCTTCACCCCGCTCGGCGAGGGAGTACGCCATCCGTGACGCACCGTAGAGGTTGGCGTTGAGGGCGGAGAGCAATGCTGCGACGGCCACCAGGGTGATGGCGGTGGCTGCGCCGGGCATTCCGGCCGCATCCAGCACCGCAGCGAAGGGGCTCTTCAGCCCAGCCGAACCCACAGGAACCACCGCCGCGATCACGAAGATTGCACCGATGTAGAAGATCAGGATGCGCCACAGGACGGTCCGGACTGCCTTCTTCACACTGCGGGCCGGCTCGGCGGTCTCGGCTGCCGCCACGGAAACGATCTCGGTGCCGCCGAACGCGAAAGCCACGACGAAGAGTGCCGTGGCAATCCCGGCGAATCCGCTGGGCGCGAATCCGGCTCCCGTGAAGTTGGACAGGCCCGGCGACTGGACGCCCGGCAGCCAGCCGAAGAGCAGGGCAGCGCCCACCAGCAGGAACCCGACGATTGCCGCCACCTTGAGCAGGGCGAACCAGAACTCGAACTCGCCGAAGTTCTTCACGCTGGTGAGGTTCACGGCGGTGAGCACCACAATGAACACAAAGGCCATCAGCCACACCGGCAGGGCCGGGAAGATGGTGGCCAGCAGTCCTGCCGCACCGAGGGCTTCCGCGGCGATGACCACCACGAGCTGCAGCCACCAGAGCCAGCCCACGGTGGCACCGGCCACCGGCCCGTAGGCCTTGGCGGTGTAGACCGAGAAGGCACCGCTGTCCGGGTTGGCGGCGGCCATCTCGCCGAGGGCCCACATCACCAGGATGATGAGGGTGCCGGCCACCAGGTAGGAGATCAGCACGGCCGGGCCGGCCGCCTGGATGCCGGCACCGGAGCCGATGAACAGGCCCGCGCCGATGGCGCTTCCGAGCCCCATCATGGTGAGCTGGCGGGGTTTGAGTGCCGCGCCCAGTGCGCGGCCAGACGTCATTGTCTGTTGTTCCATTGGGAGTCCTCTGGTTTGTAGGTGGAACGGGATTGGGGTTACAGGTCAGTCGGTTTGTTAGGCTGCGTGGGCTTCCAAAAGCCGGAGCACGCGATCGTTGGAGCCGGGGCCGGCAACGGTGATCCGCACGCCGTCGCCCTGGTACGCCCGGACCATGACGCCGGCGGCGTCAAACGCGTCCACCAGCCTCGCCCGGAGGCTCTCGTCCGCACGGATCCACAGGAAGTTGCCCTGGCTCGCCTGCAGCTTCCAGCCCTGGGCTTCGAGCTGCTCAGCCATCCGTGCGCGTTCCTGCCTGACGGCGGCTACCCGGGCTTCCATCTCCTCCCCCGCGTCCAGCGACGCGATGGCTGCCTTCTGGGCCAGCGCGCTCACCGAGAAGGGAAGGGCGGTCCGGCGCAGTCCCTCAGCGATGTCCGGCGCCGCCACGGCGTATCCCACGCGCAGGCCGGCGAGCCCGTACGCCTTGGAGAAGGTGCGCAGGATGCAGACGTTCGGGTACCGGCGGTAGAGCGCCAGGGAATCGGGGCCGCTGCCCGCTTCGGCGTATTCCACGTAGGCCTCGTCGATCACCACGAGGATGTCCGAGCGGACGGATTGCAGGAAGGCCTCGATGCGTTCGTGGCTGATCGGCACGCCGGTCGGGTTGTTGGGGGTGCAGAGCAGGATGACCTTGGTGCGGTCAGTGACGGCCGCGGCCATGGCATCGAGGTCGTGGCCCTCCTGGTCGTCCAGCGGGATGCGGACCGGCCGGGCGCCTGCCAGCTCAACCAGGATGGGGTACGCCTCAAACGAGCGCCACGCAAAGATGACTTCATCCCCGGCGTCGCAAAGTCCGGTGATGATCTGCTGGAGGACGCCGACGCTGCCGGGCCCTACCGCCACCTCTCCGGCCGTGACGCCGAGGTGGCGGGCAATCCGTTCGCGGAGTTCGACGGCGGCACTGTCCGGGTAGCGGTTCATCGTACCGGCTGCTGCGGCCACCGCAGCGGCGGCGGCGGGCAGCGGCTCGTAGTGGCTTTCGTTGCTGGCGAGCGCTGCAATGTCCATGCCGGCGCTGCGCCGGCCCGGGACGTAGGGCGGGAGGCCGGCCACCGCGCCACGAAGGGCGGGGAGCGCGGTGTCCGGTGCGGTCTGGAGCTGATCACGGGTCATGAGCACTGATCATGTTGTGACCCGGCCCACAATGCAAGATACCCTCAACCCATTGGGACTTCTGCTCAACTTCTACTGACTGTGGTGAAAATATGACCATCCCGAACTCCCGCACCCTGGATTCCCTCGACGGCAGGATCATCCTGGCCCTCGACAAGGATCCCGAAGCCAGCGCCCTGGCACTCTCGCGGACGCTCGGCGTCGCACGGAACACCGTCCACGCCCGGCTTTCACGGCTCGAGCGCAGCGGCGCCCTCCGCTCCTTCAGCCGGAGGCTGGATCCCGCCGCGCTGGGCTATGACCTGATGGCCTTCCTCTCCCTGTCCATCAGCCAGACCCGGACAGGTGCGGTGGAAGACGGGCTCGCCGCGATCCCGGAGGTCATCGAGGTGCATGCCACCACCGGCGACGCGGACCTCATGGCCAAGGTGGTGGCACGCAGTACGGCCGATCTCTACCGCATCACCAACCAGATCCTGGAAATCGAGGGGATCCAGCGGACCAGCACGGCCATTTCCGTGCTGGAACTCATGCCGCCCCGCTACGGCGGCCTCCTGAGCCGCCTCTCCGAGCAGGAATCCCGCCCCTCCACCTAAGCTCGGGTGATGCACGCCACAAGTGCGCATATTTTCAGTTCATCGGCATTCGCCTGCCAAAAATCCCAACCGAATTCCACGCTCTTGCCTATCTGTGAACCAGGCCACATGATTCCTGCATGACTTCACTTACCGTCTCCGGCCGCGTGGCGCAGGTTCTCAGCAGCTATCTCAGCGATGTCTTCGGCGTCATGGGCAACGGAAACGTCTACTTCCTGGACGCCGCGGAAAAGCTGGGCCTCCGCTTCTCCCCCGTCCGCCATGAAGGCGCCGCCATCGCCGCGGCCGACGCCTACTACCGGACGTCAGGACGCCTCGCCGCGGGCACCACCACCTATGGCCCCGGCTACACCAACGCACTCACCGCCCTGGCCGAGGCGGTCCAGGCCCAGATCCCCGTGGTGCTGGTCACCGGGGACGCGCCGAGCAGCGGCGCCCGGCCCCAGGACGTGGATCAGGCGGCAATCGCCGCGGGCCTCGGAGCGGCGACCTTCACCGTCACCCGCGAGGCCGCGGGCTCCATCACGCAGCAGGCGGTGGAGTACGCGCTCACCAAGCGGACCGCCGTCGTTATTGCCATTCCCTACGACCTCGCGGCGCTCGAAGCCACCGAAGAGGAACTTCCGGCGCCGCTGGCACCGGCGGTGAGTGACGACGTCGTCGGCGGCCTCGTGCAGGTGGCCCGGCTGCTCGCCGGGGCGAAGCGGCCGCTGATCCTCGCCGGCCGCGGTGCGCATCTCGCCGGCGCCGGCCCGGAGCTCCGGGAGCTCGCCGACCGCCTGGGCGCGCTGACCGCCGGAACCGCCCTGGCGCTCAACCTCCTCCGGGGCGAGGGGTACCTCGGCGTCGCGGGCGGCTTCGGCACGGACACCGCGGCCGGGCTCATGGGTGAGGCCGATGTGGTCCTGGTGGCCGGGGCGAGCCTGAGCCCCTTCACCATGCGGTTCGGGCACCTGCTCGGCCCGGACAGCACCGTCATCCAGATCGACGCCGCCCTGCAGCCGACGCACCCCCGGGTGGATACGTTCGTCAGCGCGGACGTGAAGTCTGCAGCGGGACGCCTGCTCCGGATCCTGGATGGCCCGGCGTTGCCGGACGCCGGCCGCGGAGCAGCCTGGCGCGCGGAGGCGCGCAAGCGCCTGGCCGAGGGACCGGGCCACCAGGCGGGCTCCGCGGAGACCCCGGACGGCCGGCTGGATCCGCGTTCCCTTGCCACGGCACTGGATGCGGTGCTGCCGGAGCGCCGCACGGTGGTCCAGGACGGCGGGCACTTTATCGGCTGGGCACCCATGTACTGGAACATCCCGCGGCCGCAGGACCTGGTGATGGTGGGGACCGCGTTCCAGTCGATCGGGCTGGGCCTTGCCAGCGCCGTCGGGGCGGCCCGCGCGGTGGAGGACGGCCGTACCCTGGTGCTGGCCTCCGGCGACGGCGGTTTCCTGATGGGCCTGTCCGACCTCGAATCGCTCATCGGGACGGCACGCAGCGCCGTCGTCGTGATCTACAACGATGCCGCCTACGGAGCCGAGATCCACCAGTACGGCTCCCAGGGCCTGACCGAAAAGCCCATGCTGATCCCCGAAGTGGACTTCAGCGGCATCGCCCGCGCGCTCGGTGCCGAGTCGGCCATCATCCGCTCCCTGGCGGACCTTTCCGCGCTCCAGGAGTGGATCGACGCCGGCGCCAAGGGGACCTTCGTGGCCGACTGCCGGATCACGTCCAGCGTCCGGGCCCCGTGGATGAGCGAGTGGATGCAGGCCAAGCAGGAGGCGAAGGCGGCAGTGGCGGGATAGGCGAGCTGGATGAGCGTGCTAGTGCTCAAGCGGAAGAAATAGAACAGTGTAGATTCCCATAATTGCCAGCATGCAGGCGCTCACCGCAACAACTGCTGTGGAAGCGGTGTCGGGTGGCATGCTGTCGCGCTTTATCCCGTGCACGGCACGCCGAAAGCGGCGTGTGTGAGTGAGATAGATGGCGAATGCCGTGGCAAGGGCGGCCACGACAAGGGTGCCTACGAACCAGCCGTGGTGCGGCATCCAGCGCAAGAAGACTGCGGCAGCCACAATTAGGGACATCATTGTGCGGCGCCAAGCCAAGTCGGTCCGCTCAGGCTGGAGGCCAGCGTCTCCAGGGATTGGAATATCCGGTTCCTGTTGCATCAATTCAGTTCTGTTGGATCAGGACGAAGGCGACCATCATGCCGGCGGCCAGGGCGCCGCCGGCAGCAAGAAGGGGTGCGATCCATGGCAGCGGCAACGGCGACTGGTGCCGCATGGCGCGCTCAACGTTGACCCAGCGGAAGAACGAGCCGCCGCTGAGGAAAAGAGCCAAGACGAGGAGCAGAACAGCGAGGGTCTTCCGCAGATCCGGTCCGAAGAGGTCCGCCATAAATGCCTCCACTGCGACTCCTCCCGCAAGCAGCGCCAGTGAGGTGCGGACCCAGGCCAGGAAGGTCCGCTCGTTCGCCAATGAAAATCTAGGGTCGGGTTCGATGCCGCCCTGAAGAAGTCGCGCAGACGGGCCGCTGCGCGCTTCGCGGACAGGAAGGGGTTGCTTCTCTGGCATTTCATATCCTTCCTAGAGGGAGGATGAGCGCAAGGAATCTGCGGGCCCGTTGCCGGCGACTGCACTGGGCTAACAGTCCGATCCATCGAATGGCGGCGAACACGGTGAGGGCTGGTGGGCGGGATCGTGTGGCCGGTCCGCGCATTATGCTCATGATCATTGGATGGTCCTCCGTGGAATGGATAGCTCGAAAACAGCGGACACCGGCCAGTTCAGATAAGCCTGGCCGGGCCGGCCATTTCCGGTTTTCTTAACTGGATGCTCGGAGCGCCTGAACGTACTTTTCAACGCGTTCAAGCGTGGCTGCGTCATGTGGACCCCATTCCGGGTGCGGAGTGCCGGAACCGGCATAGGGCTTATCCCGGTAGTGACGCTGGTACTCGGCGAGCTTCTGTTCGAGTTCGGCTCGAATCCCTTCATACTGTGAGTCGTCAGCCACGTTATGGACTTCCGTGGGGTCATCGCGGAGGTCGTACAGTTCCCATTCAGATTCGAACTCCCGCTCTGAGGCGCCGGGAACGTCGAGACCTGCGCCGTAGTAGTGGATGAGTTTGTAGTCAGCGGTCCGGATACCGTAATGCCCGGGTGCCGCATGGATGGGGTCGTCGTGCTCCCAGTACCGGTAGTACGCAGCGTCGGGCCAATCGTCGATCTGCTCCCCCCGCAACAGTGGACGGAAACTACGCCCCTGCGACGTCGGAAGCGCATTGGCAGGGTTGATACCGCAGACATCCAGGAATGTGGCGGCGAAATCGACGTTGGTGATAATTGCCTCGCAACGGCTTCCGGCGGCGATTTCGGCCGGCCACTTCATGAGCATCGGCATCTGCAGGGACTGATCAAACATCAGCCGCTTGTCGAACCAGCCGTGGTCGCCGAGGAAGAACCCTTGGTCCGAGGTGTAGACGACCAGGGTGTTTTCCGCGAGCCCACGCTCTTCGAGGTAGTCCAGCAGCCGGCCGACATTGTCATCGATGGACTGGATACACTGCAGGTAGTCGCGCATGTAAATCTGGTACTTCCATCGCATGCGCGCTTCCCGGTTCTCGGGTCCCCGCAGTTCCTCCGGGACTTCCATCTTGAGGTCGTCGGCGCCCATGTCGTCTGCAATAGTCATGTGGACATTGCGCACAGCCTGACTGCGTGTCGCGTAATCGTCGAAAAAGGTCTCCGGCTCCGGGATCTGCCCGTCGGCGTAGAGGTGTTTATGCTTCTCATCAGGAATCCACGGGCGGTGGGGTGCCTTGTGATGAACGAGCATGCAGAACGGTTCCTCGCCGTTCAGTTCGTCCAACCAACCAAGGGAGAGGTCGGTGACGATGTCCGTCGCATATCCGGGTACGGTCCTGCTGCCACCCTCATCGATCATCTCGGGGTCGATGTAGTCTCCCTGCCCGGGAAAGATCTTCCAGGCATCAAACCCCCGAGGCAAGGCTTTCCCATGCTCTCCGAGGTGCCACTTTCCGAAGAGCGCTGTTTTGTAACCCTGTTCATGGAGCACGTCCACAAACGTAGGCACGCGATAATCCATCTCCGTCCAGATGGACGATACGCCGTTGATGTGGCTATAGGTGCCCGTGAGGATGGAAGCACGCGACGGGCTGCATATTGAGTTGGTGCAGTACACGGCATCCAGGCGCATCCCCCCTTCGGCAATACGGTCCAGATGAGGGGTGGTGTTTACCCGGCTGCCGTAGGCCGAGATGGCGTGTGCGGCATGATCGTCGGACATGATGAAGATGATGTTCGGCTTCGACATTTCTCTTTCTTTCGTAAGTTCATCTGTTTTTGCTCTTATGCGTTCTGGGCGGCGAGCAATTGGCGACGTTCTTCCCTGCGGCGTGCCTGGGCCTTCGGGTCCGCCACAGGGGCGGCAAAGAACAAGCGTTGGGTGTAGGGGTGCTGAGGGCGGCTGGTGACCTGGTCGCCGTCGCCGAACTCGACGATTTCCCCCTGATACATCACCGCAACACGGTGGCTTATGTAGCGCACTACCTCAAGATCGTGGGAAACGAAGAGGTAGGCAACCTGGGTCTGCTCCTGGATGTCCTTGAACAGTTCCAGCACCCGGGCCTGGGTCGAGAGGTCCAGGGCAGATACCGGCTCGTCGCAAACGATCAACGCCGGTTTGAGTGCCAGTGCACGGGCGATGGCGATGCGCTGGCGCTGCCCACCCGAGAATTCACGGGGCAGGCGGTTCCCGGCATCGGCTGGCAGGCGAACCATCTCGAAAAGGTCTTTGATGCGCTTTGACGATTCAGCCCGAGGGACTTTTCGCACATCAAGGGGCTCGGACAGGATCTGTTCGACCGTCAAGGAGGGGTTGAGGGACGTGTAGGGGTCTTGAAAGACCACCTGTATGTCGCTCGCCAGCCGACGCCGGTCGGCGCGGCCTGCGTGTGCGATGTCCTCGCCGCGGAACAGTACCTTTCCTCCCGTGACTGGGGCAAGACCGAGGACAGCTCTGCCCAGAGTCGTCTTGCCTGATCCGGATTCACCGACCAGGCCGACGCACTCGCCCTTCTGAACATCGACTGAGACACTGTGCAGGGCCCTGAACGGCTTGCCGCGGAAACCGTGGCCGGGATATTCAACAGTGACGTTCTGGATGTCCAGCAGTTGTTCGCTCATCGGAGTGCTCCCTTCGGGGAGTGGTTGGTGGTGCTGCTTGCGGCCACAACGAGTGGACCTCGCGGTTCTGTCTCGCTGAGGATTGCACCGAGGAGTTCTTGGGTGTAGGGGTGGCGCGGGGAGGCGAATATCGCTTCGGTGGGGCCGGTTTCAACGACTCGTCCGAGCCGCATGACGGAGACGCGGTCGCAGAGGTCAGCGACCACACCAAAATTGTGCGTGACCAGGACTACGGCCATGTGGAACTCCGATTGGAGGTCGCGGAGGAGGTCCAGGACTTCAGCCTGAACGGTGACGTCCAAGGCTGTTGTAGGTTCGTCGGCGATAAGAAGGTCAGGGTTGCACGAGATGGCCCCGGCGATGAGAACGCGTTGGGCCATGCCGCCGGAAACTTGGTGGGGGTAGGCGGCAAACGTTCGTTCCGGGTTGGGAATACCGACCCGTGCCAGGAGGCTCAGTGCACGTTTCTTGGCCTCTTTCGCGGAGATGCCCAGCTGGATGCGCATCGGCTCGACAAGTTGGCTGCCGATCGTGAACGAAGGATCCAGGTTGGACATCGGCTCCTGAGGAATGTAGGCGATGTTCCGCCCGCGGATCTTTTCCATATCCCGCTCAGAAAGCTTTGCAAGGTCCTTGCCCTTGAACTGGATGGATCCGCCGACGATCCTGCCGCCCTCGGGGAGGAGACGGAGGATGGACCAGGCCGTCTGTGTCTTGCCCGAACCTGATTCACCGACGAGGCCGTGAACTTCACCCCATCGGACGGTGAGGGATACATCATGGACGACCTTCTTCATGCCTCCGTCCGGGCTGGGATAGGCGACGGAGAGATTGGCTACCTCCAGGACGATGTCCCCTTCAAGAGCAGCCGGTTCCGGGTGCCGGATGATGTCCTCTGCAACGGAAGCTTCGGTCCCGGCAGTACCTGCAGCCTTCTTCTTGCGATTCTGCTTGCGGGGTGCGTTGGAGCGCTCAAGCTCGTCCCGCAGGCTGTTGGCCAGCAGGGTCAGGGAGATCAGCGTGAGGCCGATGGCCAGGGCCGGCCAGAGGATGAGCATTGGTGAGGTGTAGAGGTTGGTGAAGCCGTCGCTGAGCATCGAGCCCCAGGTGGGGACGTTGATGTCGCCCAGTCCGAGGAATTCCAGCCCGGACTGGACGGCCAGGGCGATGCCGCCGACGATTGCCGACTGGATCACGATGGGAGCGCGGACGACTGACAGGATGTGGATTGCTATGATTCGTGCGTCGCTAAGCCCTGATACTCGTGCAGCATCAACGTACAGTTCATTGCGGACGGCCGTGACCGAGGCGTAGACCAGCCGGAAGAACGCCGGGGAAAGCATGACGCCGAAAATCAACATCGACAGCCACAACGACGGTCCGACGACGGCTCGTGCGGCGAGCAGAACGATGATGGTGGGCAACGCCATCAACAGCGAGATCACCCATGTCCAGACGGTGTCGATCCACTTGCCGAAGTAGCCTGCCACGAGGCCGCCGCTGACGCCGATGGCCATTGCGGTCAGAAGTGCGACCAGTGCGCCGGCCAGGCTGAACTGGGCTCCGATAATCAACCGGGACAGTACGTCGCGGCCCGAACCGTCGGCGCCGAGCAGGTTATCCCCACCTGGAGGGACAAGCACATTTTGGATCACGGCGTTGTTTGGATCATGCGGGGCCAGGAACTGGGCGAATATTGCGGTGAGAACAGCAATCGCGAGGAACGCCACAGAGGCTACGGCGAGGGGGTTACGCAGAACCCGGCGGAACAGGGAAACCTTCGCGGCGCCGCGTGGTGCGACGACGATCTCGGGATCAGTTGTGTGTGCGGGAGAAGTCATGACAGACGCACTTTCGGGTTGAGCCAGCCCTGGGCCAGATCGACCAGCAGGTTGAAGACGATGACGATGACGCCGGTGGCGAGGAGGAGGCCCATGACCAACGGGATGTCACCCTGGGTGGTAGCTTGCACGGCTACTTGTCCCAGGCCGGGGATGGCGAAGACCTGTTCCACGATGACCGCGCCGCCGAGGAGGCCGACGAAGATAACGGCGAGGACCGCCAGCGCCGGGCCGGAAGCGTTGCGCAGGACATGCTTGAGGATGACGCGCCGCTCTGGAATGCCCCGGCTGCGCAATGTACGGACGTAGTCATTGCGCAGAGCATCAATGACGGCGCCACGTATCTGTTGGGTGACGTTGGCGATACCGCCCAGTGCCAAGGCGATCACTGGCAGGGTCACAGTCTTCGCCCATCCCGAAGGTGACTCAGTAAAGGGGACGTACCCGGTCGGGTCAAACCAGCCCAGTGTGAGGGCGAAGAACAGAACCAGACCGACAGCAAACAGGAATCCGGGGATTGCGTGGCCGAGGACGGCAAGCAATTGCGCGAGCTTGTCCACCCAACCGCGCTTTGTCGCCGCCAGCACGCCAAGCACCACCGAGACGACGGCGACTACGAGAACCGTGCCGATGACGAGGGACAATGTGACGGACAGGCGGGAGAAAATGGCAGCGGAAACGGTCTGGCCGCTGAACCACGAATAGCCGTAGTCTCCGGAAAGGGCGTGGAGCACCCAATCGCCGTACTGCACCAGGACGGGACGGTCCAAACCCAGTTCCTGTGCCTTTTGGGCGACTGTTTGTGCGTCCGCGGATTCGCCGAGGATCTTTCTGGCGATGTCACCGCCGCCCAGGTATAGAAGTGTGAAACCGACGGTAGTGATAGCAGCGAGCATTACGACGCCGGTGAGCAGCCTTCGCACGATGAATGCAATCATGATGATGATCTTTCGGTGGGTAGGCAGCCGGAGGCCTGTTTGGCCAGACCCCCGGCAGCGGTCCTATGCCTTGGGAGTGATGTTCCAGAGGTTGGGCCAGGCGTTGCCCTGGTTCAGCTCAACGTTCGTCTTGGCATTAGTGACGAAGAAGTTTGTAGGCGTGTACCAGGGGGCGAACCACGCCTGATCCACGACGTACTTATTGAGCTCCTTTAGAGCGGCGTCGCGGTCCGCGCCTTCGGCGGTGCGGATTTTCGTGATCAGTTCGTCAGATTTGGGATCCTGGTACTTGAACGTGTTCCAGGTAGCGGTGGGGGCGAGAAGGAAGCTGATCAGCTGCCATTCGTTGGCATCGCGTTGAAGGGGGAAGTACGAGACGCCGTACTTCTTGGCTTGAAGGTCGGCGATCATGTTTTGTCCGACGTCGACGTAGGAGACCTTGATGCCCACGTCGCCAAGCTGCTGCTGGAGCAGCGGCCACATCTGCTTGGGGAAGCCCGGGGCGGTGGGGATCGTCAGGTCAAAGCCCTTGGGGTAGCCTGCCTGGGCGAGCAGTTCTTTGGCCTTAGCCGGATCGAACTTATAGGTGTCGTTCAGTTGCTTGTCGTAGGCCGGGGAGTCCTCACGGAAGACCTGTCCGGTCACCTCGCCGAAGCCCAGGCCAACGACTTTGAGGAAGGCTGCCCGGTCAATTGCATGGTTAATCGCCTGCCGTACTTCGACCTTGCCCAGCGCCGGATTGCTTTGGCCGGCGCGATCAAAGAGCATCAGGCCGGCAAAGTTCAGCGGGCTGCCCTTATCGGTGAAGCCGGCGGCCTTGACCTGGGGGATGATGCTGACGTCATTGATGGCCGAAGCATCTAGCTGCTTGCCCCGCAGAGCGTTCAACAGCGAAGTCGCGTCATTGTAAACATTCACCGTCAATGTGTCGTACTTGACGGCATCCGCATTCCAGTACTTGGGGTTCTTCTCGAACTTGTACGACGTGCCTACCACGGTCTGGCCGGTGTTAAGGATGTAGGGTCCGGACCCGACTGGATTGGTCTGGACATCGGGCTTGTCAAAGGCTGCGGGGCTTTCCTGCATGCCGGCGGCCTGGGACAGGTAGATCAAGAACGCCGGGTTTGCCTGCTTGAGCTTGACTTCCAGGGTGTTTTTGTCCTTCGCAGTGGCGTCTGCCAAGTCCACGATCTTGCCCTTCTGGGGCGAAGTGCCGTCGCGGAACCGGAGAAGGTTCTGCGCCGCAACCTCGGCGGTGAACGCTGTGCCGTCGGAGAAGGTCACACCATCACGCAGTTTCATGGTCAAAACAGTCTTATCGTCGTTGTACGTCCACTCAGTGGCCAGGTTTGCTTCAACGTCCTTGCCATTCGGTGAAGGCTTCAGAAGGCTGTCGTAAACGGCCTGAAAGTAGATGGACTGATTTCCCCAGTTGATGCTCCGAGCCTCAAACGTCGTGGGCGGGGCTATGTTGCCGAGAACAACGCTGGGCGCAGACTTTGCCGTGCCGCTGTTCCCGCCGCCACCGCCGCAGCCGGCCAGTGCAAGACCGGCAGCGACCACGGCCGCAACAGCGGCCTTCTTGAAACGCATCATTACGTCCTTTCAGCTGTGGAGGCACACAGCCGCTCTATCGCCGTAGTACCTGCCGCTCAGCATTGAGCAGTAATTCGAGAATGACAGATTGTGAGCCGCGACACAAGACCCACGCTATTTAACTTGTGAAATAGCAAAACCACCCTTCTTGCCCGGTAGGTCTGTTCATAGCATTTCCACTAGTGCTATAACTAATGGCATCAGAGATCGCCACTACCCAGCAGCCGCTCCCGGCTGACGGCGGCAACAGCAGACAGGAATGGATCGATGAAGATCATTTACGTAGATGTGGATTCGCTTCGCCCGGACCACACGGGAGCGTACGGGTATGCCAGGAACATCACGCCGAATTTGGATGAGATGGCCAAGAGCAGCGTTGTCTTCGACCGGTACTACTGTTCAGACTCGCCATGCCTGCCCTCCAGGACAGCGTTGACCAGCGGCCAGCACGGGATCACCAACGGGGTCATCGGACACTTCGGCGACGATGCACGGTTCCGCCTCGACGCCGGCCACGCCCCACATCCCCACCGTCCACTTCTGGGCCAGGCACTGAACATGGAGGGTTACACCTGCGCAGCGGTCTCGTCGTTCGCTGAACGGCACCGGGCCTACTACTTCATGGGCAACTTCCGGGAGAATGTTCAGGTCACTCCCGACATGGGCGATGAACCCGCGGACATGATCACTGATGCCGCCCTGGACTGGATAGAGAAGCACCGGGACGTCGAGGACTGGTACCTCCACGTCACCTACTGGGACCCGCACACCGACTACCTCCAGGACGAGGCATGGACAAATAAGGCCGCTGCTTCCGGCCCGGCCCCTTCCTGGCCGGACCAGGAGGCCATCGATGCCCACGCGGAAGTTTACGGCGCACGCAGCGCCCTGGATCTCCACTACTCGGGAGGACCAGGAAAATCACGGGTTCCCCACAACATGCCGGACCACATCCGAACCCGGGCGGACTTCGAACACCTCATCAACGGCTACGACGGGGCAATCCACTTCTGGGACGCAGAGTTTGGCAGGCTTCGCACGACCATCGAGGAGATGGGACTGGCCGGTGACATCGCCATTGTTGTCTCCTCCGACCACGGGGAATCATTCGGCGAGCTTGGACTCTATGCTGAGCACGGGCTTGCCTCCGAACCCGTACATCGCCTTCCAATGATCATTCACTGGCCGGGTATCACCGACCAGCCCGGAGTAGCCGCGACCCGCAATGATGCGTTGCTCTACAACATCGACTACGCGCCGACCCTCCTGGACCTGCTGGGACTGCAGCAGCCTGAAAAGTGGCAGGGGCGGTCCTACGCGCCCGCCGTACGCGGAGAAACCATAGAATCACGCCCTTTTCTCGTCTGGGGACACGGCGCCCACACGTACCAGCGTGCGGTACGAACACGCGACCACCTGTACATCCGCACCTATCACCCGGGCTGCTTCCGCGCCGAACTGGAATCACTGTTCAACGTCACTGATGACCCATACCTGACAAAGAACCTGATCGATACCGAACCGGGACTGGCGGCCCAAATGAGGTCCAACCTCATGGAATGGCTTGGGTTCTACGCCGGGAGCCCGGGGGCGCTTCCGGACCCGATGCAGGGAGCGCTGCAGGTGGGTCCTACGCTTTACAATCAGCCCAAGGACTACATGCGTCATCTGCGTAACACCGGTCGAGGCCATCTTGCCAAGCACCTCGAGGAGCGTTTGAACCCAGGCAATTCAGCGACACACGTGTCCTGGCATGCGCAGGTGCCCATAAGCGAGGAAGATCGAGGGGCAATGCGGAAGCGGTTTGCCGCAACGATCATGGCGGAGGAGTAAGAGAGTGGTGACTGTACCCGTCGAAAAGGTATCGACGTCGAAGCGTAAGGTCCCGGAAACCGGGGCATCTCTTGGCAGGCTGGAAGTAATTCTCTTGAGCCTGCTGAGTACTAGCGCGCGTACCGGCTACGACGTCCGAAAATGGCTCGACCGCCACGGCCCCTACGTTGGCTACAGCGCGCAGACCTCCCAAATTTACCGCCAGCTCGGCAAGCTCGTAGACCGGGAATGGGCTTTTCCCACCCCCGATCCGCGGGAATCGGGGCCGGATGCGAAGCTCTATCAAATAACGGATGAAGGCCGCAGGGTGCTGCAGGAATGGATTGACTCACCGTATGAGCCTCCGCTGCGGCCGCTGGACCCGGATTTCCAGGTCAAACTTCGTTTCGCGGGGACGCAGAGCCCGGAAAAGGCCCTGGACCTTGTCCGCACTGAGCTGCGCTTCCGCCGGGAACACCGCCAACACCACCTCATTGTCATGGACCTTACTGACGAAGACTTCGGCCCGGACGAGGATGAAGACGAGCGGTACTGGCGTGAGGAGCTCATAAGGCTGCAGAGCGAAAGAGGCCTCTACATGGTCAACAGCCTGATGGCATGGCTTGAGGCCACAGAAGTCCGCTTGGAGGCCCTGATACGGCAGCGGGAACTGAAGAGGAAAAAGTGATATCGCTATCCTTGCAGGATTCGGGGGCAGGCCATGGCAAAAGCTGCTGTGCCCCGAAACGCGGGCCGGGGAGCACTCCTGGGCAAACTCAAACTGGTTCCCACTCACCGGGGTTACTGAAACCCACCCATGAGGACATCCCTATCCCCGGCGGAACCTACACCATGGGCGATGCCTTCGGCGAAGGCTATCCGGGTGACGGAGAGTCCCCCATCCACGAGGTTCATGTCAACGCATTCAAGATTGACGCGACTGCGGTTACCAATCAGATGTTTGCCGCCTTTATTGCTGACACCGGACACAGATCTGAAGCCGAGGTTTACGGGTCTTCTGCTGTATTCCACCTGCTGTCGACAGCCAAGACTGATGACATCCTCGGCCGAGCGGCAGGGGCACCCTGGTGGTTGAACATCCGCGGAGCTGATTGGGCGCATCCCACCGGCCCGGATTCACACTGGGAGGACCTCCCCAACCATCCGGTAGTCCACGTATCGCACAACGACGCTGTGGCCTACTGTCGATGGGCGGGACGCCGGCTGCCCACCGAGGCGGAGTGGGAGTACGCGGCACGGGGCGGACTGCAAGGCATGCGCTACGCCTGGGGTAACGAACTCACACCCAATGGCGAATATCGCTGCAACATCTGGCAAGGGAGCTTCCCCCAAAAGAACACGGCCGAAGACGGACATTTGGGAACGGCACCGGTAAAGGCCTTCCCGCCTAACGGCTACGGCCTCTACGAAGTGGCAGGAAACGTCTGGGAATGGTGCTCAGACTGGTTCCTGCCCAAGTACTACCGCAACTCGCCGCTAGACAATCCGCAAGGGCCCACGGTCGGGGCGGGACGGGTGATGCGCGGCGGTTCCTACCTCTGCCACGATTCCTACTGCAACAGGTACCGTGTGGCAGCACGCACATCCAATACGCCCGAATCCTCCAGCGGAAACTGCGGATTCCGAACCGTGGCGGTCCTCGGCACCGGCACCGTCACTATCGAACGTTCGGCCACCTAGGAAAGGCATTCACCCATGCGGATACTCGTCGTCGGAGCCGGAGCCACAGGCGGGGCGTTCGGTACCCTCCTGCAGGAAGCGGGCCGGGATGTCACCTATCTGGTGCGGCAGCGCAGGCAGGAGGTGCTTCGCCGCGACGGGTTGCGCTTTATCTCCCCCTCCGCTGACCGGACGCACCCGGTGCAGACCATCACGGCCACGGACGGGCCAGAGACGTTCGATCTGATCCTGGTCACGGTCAAAGCCACCGCGTTCGACGGCGTACTCGGCGAAGTTGGCGCGTTCGTCGAACCTGAAACCACCATCATTCCCATCCTCAACGGCATGGCCCACGTGGACCGGCTTGAGCAGCAGTACCCTGGCCAGGTGCTCGGCGGCCTGGCCCGGATCGTCGCCACTCTCGACGGCGATGTGGTCCGCCAGCAGATGCCCCTCACTTCCCTCACGGTCGGCGGGCTGAACGGAAACGCTGTCCCCGCCGATGTCTCCGAAGCTCTGGACGTGCCCGGCGTCGACTTTTCAGTAGTCGACGACGTAATGGGCGCCCTGTGGGAGAAATGGGCATTCATCGCTGCCGCAGGGATCGTCAACTGCCTGTTCCGGGCGCCGGTCGGACGGATCATCGACGCCGGCGGGCAATCCAGGATCCTGGCGGCCATCAGCGAAACCGAAGCCGTGGCCGCCGCGGCAGGACATTCCGTTTCCGACGCCGGTCATGCACAAGCGGTCGGCATACTCACCGAACCGGGATCGGCCTTCGCTTCCTCCCTGTACCGGGACCTCAGCGCAGGGCTGCCCTCGGAAGCCGAGCACATCCTCGGCGACCTCGCCAGCAGAGCCCGCAGCCTCAACGTCCCGACGCCACTGTTGGACCTCACCCTCATCCAGATCAGGGCCGGCCTGCAGCGCTGAACCATCGGCTGCTGCACGGAACGCGCGGATCGCAGCCTTTGGCGCTTAGCCCGCACCATCGCCGACGCAGGCACTCACGCAAGTGCCGCCGTCGTGCGTCCCTGCCTCACATCACCGTCGGCTTCCCGGGGCGGAAAGTCCGTTCAGGCCCGTCCGGGCGGGAACATGTCGGTCAGGACGGCCTCAGCACGGTCCTGGACGCCGAGGTTCCTGAAATTCTCAGCGGCGCAGGCGATTGCACGCCGTTCATTGTCCGTCGCCACCACGCGGTGGACGCCACGGCGCGCGAGGACGGCAGCGAGCACCCCGGTGCCGGTTCCGACGTCGAACGCCAGCATGTCAGAGGGCAGCGCAGCGGCCGCCACGAGATCCACGTACCCAGGACTGGCGTGCCGTGGCCGCCACGCGCCGCTCTGTAAAGCAAAATGGGGCAGTTGCCCCATGCCCCTGCTCCGGCCCGGCCCTAGGCTCGGGTCATAGAGAAAAGGAGGCGGCAATGACCATCTACCAGCCGCAGTCATCAGCAGAGGCAATACCGACACTTGCCGACCTTCCGGAGGACGCTGCCGAACATTTCGCCGGCTACGCCGTCCTGGGGTTACCTTTTAGCAGCGGCCACTACCTGGCCTTCCGGGATTTTCCGGTGAGCTCCGTTGGCCCCGGCTACCGCTCCGTCTGGCACCGCACACCCGGCGGGGAGTGGACCATCTACGCCAACACCGCGCCCGAGTTCAGCTGCGCCCGTTACTTCGGGACAGCCGTCCACCATACGGTGGAGACCGACGTCGACATCCAGTGGAGCGGGCCGTTCACCGCCGTGATCACGGTTCCAGGCGTTGTTGACTGGCACCTGCAGCTGGGCACATCCGCGGCCACCACGATGCTGACCGCCATGGCCGTACGCATGCCGGAAAGCCTGTGGCGAAACGAGCTGGTGCTCCGGGCCATGGGAGCATTCGCCGGTCCGCTGCTCGGCGCGGGCAGAATGAAAGTCTCGGGTGTGGTGCCCAACGGCCAGACGTTCCAGGCCCAGCCGCGGCGGTTGTGGCTCGTGACGGATTCCCAGGCCGCCATCCGGGGTGAGGACGCGGGAGTTCCGGGCGCACTGCCTGTACAGGACCATCTGGCGGACTTCTGGCTTCCGCAACGTGGACTGTTCGGAGCCCAGGTGGGTGTTAGGTTCCCGTCCACGGCCCATCCCGCCGGACCAGGTCTTGCCCAGGCACGGAGCGGGAAGAACCAGGCGGCATAACGGCCGCCGCGTGATCCCTGCTGCCTTGGCTGACGGCTCCTAGAATGGCAGGTGTGAAGCAGTCATCGGCTGACCCCCGCCGCAGCGAAGTCCTGGCTGCACTGTCGCTCGCCATTGACCTGGGGCTGGGGCAACCGATGGAGCACATGCTGCGGGCGTCCCTGCTGGCGTTACGCATCGCGCGGGCGGCCGGCGTTGACGCCGCCGGCCAGGGCAGGATCTACTACGCCAACCAGCTGGCCTGGATCGGCTGCCACGCGGATTCCTTTGAACTCGCCGCGCTGTTCACGGACGATATCGCCTTCCGCGCCGACTACTACAACCGCGACCAGCATGGGCTGCCCATGTATGCCGGCATGTTCAGCCACGCCGGCGCCGGCCTCCCGCCGCTCGCCCGCGTTGCGTACTGGACGCGTTTCGCGGCGACGGGCAGTGGGGCGGTGCGGACCATGATTGCCTCGCACTGCGTCTCCGCCGGGGCGTTGGCCAGCAGTGTAGGGCTCGACGACGGCGTGGCAGGACTGCTCACCCACACCTTCGAGCGGTGGGACGGCAAGGGCCTGCCGGAGGGTGTGGCGGGGCCGGAAATTCCGCTGGAGATGCGGATCATGCATCTCGCGGATACGGCCGAGGTCTTCCTGCGGCGGGAGGGCGTGGCCGGTGCGGTGGCCATGGTGCGGGCGCGCCGCGGCAGCCAGTTCGATCCGGCACTGGCCGGGCTGTTCATCGATCAGGCCGAGGCACTCACCGAAGGGCTCCTCGACGTCGACTGCTGGCAGGCCGCCCTGGATCTGGCCCCCAATGACGCTCCGCTGTCCGGCCACGAGCTGGATGCGGTGCTGCGAGCGATCGGCGACTTCGCGGACCTCAAGTCTCCCTACACGGCAGGTCACTCCCGTGCGGTAGCGGCCCTCGCCGCCGCCGCGGGCGAGGAGCATGGGCTACCGGCCGACGACGTCACGGAGCTCCGCCGCGCAGGATGGGTACACGATCTGGGCCGGCTGGGGGTGTCCAACCAGGTGTGGGACAAGAAGGAACCCCTCTCCGGGCTGGAGCTGGAACGTATCCGGATGCATCCGTATCTGGGAGAGCGGATCCTCAGCCGCGTTCCCGGG
The DNA here is from genome assembly GCF_056400885.1 of Arthrobacter sp. P4_H3. Taxonomy (NCBI): domain Bacteria; kingdom Bacillati; phylum Actinomycetota; class Actinomycetes; order Micrococcales; family Micrococcaceae; genus Arthrobacter; species Arthrobacter sp. P4_H3. The sequence continues at coordinate 56,256 of NZ_JBFUKK010000012.1, read as the reverse complement.
CTGAAGGGCGAGGCTGCCCTCACTGGCTCACACCACGAGCGGCTCGACGGGTCCGGCTATCCGCGAGGGATTGGCGGAACGGAGCTGGGCATTAAGCAGCGGATCTTGGCGGCCGCGGACTCCTACCATGCCTCCCTGGAGCCACGCCCGCACCGGCCCGTGCTCGCGCCGGCTGATGCGGCTGCCAGGCTCCGGCAGGAGGTTTCAGCCGGCAGGCTCGCTGCGGAAGCTGTGGAGGCCGTGCTCGTGGCGGCCGGCCAGCAGCCCCGCCGTCCGCATGCCCCGGCGGGTGGCCTCACACCGCGGGAAGCGGAGATCCTCGGCATGCTGTGCCGCGGGATGACACCGGCCGAGATCGCCGGCGCCCTGTTTCTCGCCCGGAAGACCGTCCGCAACCATGTGGAGCACATCTACACCAAGATCGGTGCCACCAACCGGGTGGGTGCCACCTTGTTCGCGATCAGGAACGGCCTGACCGAGTACGGGATCCCGGCAAAGTAGCGGCCCCGTCCCTGGTCTTGCACATCTCTTGGGACTATCGGGGAACGAGCCGCCACAGCGACGTGACCTCGGCCGAGCGGGCCTCGAACAGGGGATCGTCGCGGTCCGATGCCTTCGGATGCGTCGGCTTGGTGTCCAGCCGTTCCACCACCTTCAGCCCGGCCGCCTCGATGGCGGCCAGCAGATCCTCACGCGACCGCAGGCCAAGGTGCTCGGCCAGGTCGGAGAGGACCAGCCAGCCCTCCCCGCCCGGCTCAAGATGGTCGGAGAGTTCGTTCAGGAAGCGGAACAGCATCCTGCTCCCGGGGTCGTAGACCGCGCTGTCCAGGCTGGAATGCGGCGTGGCCGGAATCCAGGGCGGGTTGCACACGATGAGGGGTGCCCGCCCGGGCGGGAACATGTCGGTCAGCACGGCCTCAGCACGGTCCTGGACACCGAGGTTCCGGAAATTCTCAGCGGCGCAGGCGATTGCACGCGGTTCATTGTCCGTCGCCACCACGCGGCGGACGCCACGGCGCGCGAGGACGGCAGCGAGCACCCCGGTGCCGGTCCCGACGTCGAACGCCAGCGTGTCAGAAGGCAGCGGCGCGGCGGCCACGAGATCCACATACTCGCTCCGGGTGGGGAAGAACGTGCCATAGTGCGGGTGGATGCGTCCCTGCAGGGCATCGACGTGGACGCCATTCCGCCGCCACTCGTGGGCGCCAATGGCCCCGACCAGCTCGTGCAGGGACACGATGGAGGATTCGCCGATATCACCGTACGCTTCAGCGGCGGCCTGCCGGATGTCCGGTGCGCGTCGCAGCGGCACCACCGGGCCCGGATCAAGGGGAATCAGCAGCAGGCCGAGAACGCGTGCACGGTGCGAGCGGGACTGGCGGTGCCGGTAGAACTTATCGGCCGGAGTTGCTGCGGTCCCCTTCTTTCCGGCGCCCATCCGCCGGTCCATGGCGTTGAGGATCTGCCGTGCGTTGTGGAAGTCACCGTGCCAGAGCATCGCGATCCCCTGTGACGCCATCCGGTTCGCATCATCGGCCGTGAGGGAGTCGGAGACCACTTCGACGCGCGTCGGCGCCGGCCTGCCGTTCGCCGAACGCCATCGCGCGGTCATGCTCTCACCAGCCTCGGCCCAGGTCACGACGGCGGGATCATCCACCGCAACTGTCCGCGAGGGCTTGAGGACCGACGTCGGGATTCCCACGGGTGCTGGCGTGTCGGTAGTGATAAGGTTCCATTCCAGGCGTCAGAGGAGCCGATCGGCGACTGACGATTGCGGCGGTGATTCCACGACATGGAAGGCGACGGCCCAGGATTCCGGACCGTCATCCGGCCGTGAACCGAGCGTGGTTGATGGCCGCTGTAGCCATTCAACCTGCCTTCTCAGGATACAGGTGAGACATAATCGCCGCCTGCCGCTCGGCTCGTGCGACCAGCCCATGCCGCAGTAGTTATGGGCGCAGGCAAAAGGCCGTTCGGCCCTATCAAACCTGCGGCAACCGGCCCAAAGCTTAATCAGGTAGGTGCGGGGGCGGATCCGCGGGCCCTGCACCGAACCTGGCCAAACCGCGGCTCTGAGGACATCCGGACATGTCAATCGACAAGCGTCGACCCCCGCTGCGCAGGCAGGCCAAGACGCAGGGAAGTCAGCGCCGTGACGTGACTCGCAAGGCCCTTCTCGCTTCAGGAGCGCTGTCTTCGCTGCTTTACGTGATTGCCACCGACGTCGTGGCGGCGTCCATGTGGGATGGCTACCGCCGCACCGAACAGATGGTGAGCGAACTGTTCGCCGTCGGCTCCCCCGGCCGGGACGTCCTGCTGCCGTTCACGTGGCTCTACACGGTGCTGTTTACCGCGTTCGGGGTGGGCGTCTGGAACTCCGTGCGCGGCAACCGGGCCCTGCGCATCGGCGGCGGCCTGCTCATCGGGTACGGGCTGTGGAACATCATGGGCGCCCTCTACCCGCTGACGCTGGGAGACGATGCTTCCGTTCCCATGCATATCCTGGTCACCAACATCCAACTCGCCCTCATGGTCGCGGCAATGTGCTTCGTGGCTGCAGGGTTCCACGGCCGGATGCGGGTGTATTCGATCGTCTCGCTTGCTGCTTCCGCGGTTATGGGCATGGTGGCGTTTATGGCCGCCCCGGGGCCTAACCTCGTGCTGGGTATCAGCGAAAGAATCAGCATCGGGGCATTCCTGCTCTGGGTTGCGGTCCTCGCAGTTGCGCTGTGGAAGCGGCCTGCGGCTGACGGAACATCGCACCGTCAGGCGCCATCCCCTCACTGAACAGCTTCGCGGAAGTGGCCAAAGATGCTCGAAACTGCGCGCAATACCAGGACCGACGGACGCCGCGACCTGGTCACCGAACTCCTGGGCCTGTGGCTGGTGCTGGCCGTCTTCCTGGACGGCTGGGCGCACCTGAACCTGCCCAGCCTGGAGACGTTTTTCACCCCGTGGCACGCCGCACTCTACTCCGGCATGCTGGCGACGGCGGCGTGGACCGCCGTCGTGATCTGGCGGACCCGGACACCGGGGCAGCCGCTGGTGCAGGGCATCCCTCCCGGCTACCGGGGAACCGTGGTTGGCCTCATCCTCTTTGCCACCGCCGGCGGCCTGGACCTGCTGTGGCACGAGCTCCTGGGCATCGAGGTCTCGCTGGATGCCCTGGTCAGCCCCACCCACCTGCTGCTGGGCTTCAGCCTCTTCCTCATCCTGGGCACGGCGGTCCGGAGCGCCCGGGCCAGTCATTCAGCCAGCCCCGCCGACCACCAGTCACTGGCCCCGCCGGCGCTGTTCGCCGTCGTACTTATGACCGGGCTGGGGGCGTTCTTCCTCGTCTACGTCTCCGCCTTCGTCCGGCCGGGGCCAACGGCCCTCTTTGTGCCAACGCCGTTCGGCAGCCCCGGGCGCGTCCAGGCGGAGATGCCGGTGGTCATCACCCTGGCCAGCTACTTGCTGACCACCGTGCTGATCATCGCCCCCTTCCTCTTCACGCTCTCCGCGGCGAGGCGTCCCGTCCGGGGGGTTGTCACGCTGCTGGTTGCCGCTGCAGCATGGCTGCCCGTCGCGATGCTGGGATTCCACACGTATTCAATTGCTGGAGCTACGGGCGCCACCATTGCCGCCGTCGTGGCTGACCTGCTGCTGGCCCGGCTCCCGGCAACCTGGCTGCGCAGGCGGCTGCCGGCGGTCACGGCAGGAATCGCGGCGGTCCTGTGGACGGGACAGCTCGTGGCGTTCGCGGTGACGGACGCGATCCGCTGGCCCGTCTCGCTCTGGCTGGGCGCAGTGGTCCTCAGTGCCGCGGTGGCCGCGGGCCTCGCCCTCCTCGCTTCCTGGGGTCCGGCGGGTTCGGTGGCTCCGGCGGGTTCGGTGCCGGACTCCGCCGCGCGGTAGGGGCCAAGAACACCGTGGGTACCTCCGGAATCAGAAGGTACCCACGGCTTTCACGTCGTCAGCGACTATTTCTCACAGGCAACGCCGTCGCGATCGCGGTCAAGGCTGGTGCTGTAGCCCGGCTGCCCGGCATAAAGCGGCGCGGCTCCTGCTGCCTTCGCTGCAGTGCAGTTGGCGTAGTAGGCAGCGGCTGGCGCCTGAGGGACAGCCTGCTGCACTGGCGCCTGCGGGACGGCCTGCTGCGCCGCCGCTTGTTCGGCGGCCGCCTTCGCGGCAGCAGCAGCCGCATCCGCTGCAGCCTTGTCCGAAGCAGCCTTATCTGCCGCTGCTTTGTCAGCCGCAGCCTTGTCGGCGGCGGCTTTCTCAGCAGCAGCCTTGTCCGCTGCCGCCTTGTCTGCCGCGGCCTTTTCGGCGGCAATCTTGTCCAGGCTCTTGACGCCGAGTTTCACGGTGGAACCCTTTGCCGCTTGTGCACCTTCGGCGGAGTCCTGCGACGTCACCAGCCAGTTCTTCTTCACAATGATCGACTTACCGTCCACGGTGTCCTCAGCCTCGACCTTGAGCCCGAGATCTTCCAGTTGATCCGTGGCTTTATCCAGCGTCAGGCTCATCACGCCTGGAACCGTGACGGTATCAGTAACCGCGGCAACAGCCGAGGCTGATTCTGTCGGCGCTGCGGTCTTCTGGCCGCCGCATCCGGTCAGCATGAGGCCGGCCAGCACAACTAATGTCAGAGTCTTCTTCATTTTTCCCCCTAGGAAAGTTTTGAAACTGTTGAGTGATGGAAGTGGTCTAGCTTTCGCAGGCGATGCCGTCGTGGTCGCGGTCAAGCGCGGCACGGTAGCCCGCTGACCCCGCGTACAGCGGCGCGGCACCTGCGGCCTTCGCCGCCGTGCAGTTGGCGTAGTAGGCAGCTGCCGGCGCCGGCGCAACCGGAACCTGTACCGCAGGTGCGGGAGCAACAGGGGCCGGCGCGACGACAGCCGGAGCGGGTGCTGCCGGGGCGGGCGCGGCCACCACAGGTGCAGGCTGCACGGCGACAGGCTCAGGAGCCGGGGCCGCAGCTACCGGTGCCTGTTCGTTTGTGGGCGCGAGCTGGCCGGAGCAGTCGGCCAGGATCCTGGCCATCGCGTCGTGCTCCGCCTGGGTGACCCATAGGCTGTACGTCGCCTTCACCGAAATCTGCCGGGCAACGTATTCGCACCGGAAGCCCTTGTTCGGCGGCAGCCAGGTGGCGGCGTCGCCGTCGCCCTTTTTCATGTTGGTCGGACCGTCGGTCGACTGGAGGTTCAGCGGATCATTGGCGAAGGCTGTCCGCTGTTCCGTGGTCAGCTGCTGCGCGCCCTTCTGCCACGCGTCGCTCAGGGCAACAACATGGTCGATCTGGACTGCGCTGCTGGTCGCAGTCCCCCGCAGGAAGCTGATGCTGGTACCCGTGTACGGGTCAGCCAGCGTGCCGGACTGCACCTTGCAGGGGACGCTGTTGGTGTAAGTGATGCCGGTAAGGTCGCGCTTGAGGATGTCATTCCGGGTGTCGCAACCGTTTCGATCAACGTCCGCCCACGCCTGCCCGAACAGTGCGCGGTCATATCCCGTCTTCGGTGCCCGGCCCTTGATGGGAAGCGTAGCTAGCAGGTCCACCGCCTTGGTGGCGAAGGCAGGCTGAGTCTTCGGAGCCGTAACGCTGGCGCCCTGCGCCAGGAGGTAGGGGCTGTCCGGATCCAGTGGGGCGCCCGTCTCCTGCGCCGTTGGAGCGGACGACGGCGTCGGCGTGGCTTTCGCACTTGCGCCCGCTTCGGTGGAGGCCGGCGAGGCAGCTCCCTCCGACGAGGCGGCCTCCAGATCCGCCGTCGCAGTGCGCGGCATCGCCAAGCCGCCCGCGATAAGCAGGGCAAAGGAAACGGCAATGGCGACGGCCCCCGCCTTCCGCTTCGCCGGGAGCCACGCCCACGAGCGACGGCCGGTCGCCAGGACATAGAGACCTGTGAGGCCGGCGGTGATAGCCAGGAAGACCAGCGCTCCCCCAAGGCCGCCACTGAACGCCCCGAGGATCATGAACAGCGCGGTTATGCCCCCGACAATGAAGGTGGAAGCGCGTGGCTTCTTAGGCGGCCTCTGGCCCGGTCCCGCGCCCGCGGGCTGTGACCCCCAAAGGGTCTCGTAGTTCGACATTCTTTCCCCCATTAAAAAAGACCCGGCAAATAGCCGGGCCTTTTGCTTAAGCCGAAATGTTGCTAATGAGAAGCGTATTTCTCCGGCGCATGGGGAAAACGGGAACTGCGTTGAACCTTGCACAACATTGATTGAGTCTTGAGCCAGTCTTGAGGACGCGTGTCACACTGCGGAATCCGCGCTTAACTTCCGCACCTCTGCCTAAACCAGCAGCCTGGCCACGAGCTCACCGCGGCTACCGACGCCCACTTTTCCGTAGAGCGCCTTCAGGTGGTCGTGCACCGTGTGCGGGGAAATGAACAGATTCCGGGCGATGTCCGCCGTCGGATTCCCGGACAGAACCTCCAGGCAGACGTCCCGCTCGCGGGCGGAGACTCCGTAGGCGGCAAGCAGGAGGCTGACTACGTCGTGCGAGGTGGCGGGCTCCACCGTGACCACCATCTGCTCGGGGTCGTCGCCGGTAATGAGGCGGCTGGCCTGAAGCACCACCCAGTTGCCGCCGGCGTCGCGCATTCTGGCCCGGGCAGTGCCTGAGGCAGAGGCGTGGGCCTGCGCCACCACGGAGTGCAGCGTCATGGTGAAACCGCCCGGCGCCGCATCCTCCACCTCGGCCAGCCACAGGACTGCGGCGGGAGTGGCCGCCCGCAGCTCACCGTGGATCCCTGCAATCACGATCACCGGGCCACCCGCAACCGGGCGTGGCCCGCGCTGCACCCGCACGGCCACCCGGGTGGCCGCTGCCAGAGTGGCGGCGACGGCGTCCAGGAATTCCACCTCACGGTCCGAGAAATCCAGCCCGCCCTCCCGGAAGATACTGCCCACACCCCAGCACGCCTCGTCCACCCGGAACGCCGCGCGCAGCTCATGATGCAACCCCAGGGGAACCAGCAGGTCGTTAATCCGGACGCTGCGGACCACGTCCCGGTGCGGGGCATCAGAAATCCGTGCCACGGGCCGCGGCCGCCGCAGCAGCTCCCTGAACGTGTTGGGCTCGGCACCGGTGTACTCGGACTCGGCGAAGCGGGCGGCATATTCGTCCGACACCGGCCACGCCCGCCAGTTGGTCACGGACGTCATCCCCAGCGTGTCCGGGTCCACCCCGGCCCAGCAGCCCTGATCGAACGGGACCGCCTGCCGCACCACGGCCAGCGCCGCAGCATAGAGCTCAGGCAGGTCCAGGCCGCCCGCGGCGCGGTCCGCAATCTCGCGCCGGGCACGCTCAGCGCGCTCCTCCCACATACCTCCAGTATCCGGTTGGAGGTCCGGACCGCAATCCCCTGAACCGGGGATTGAACGGGTCTCCCGGAACCCTCGGTGAGGGGATCGCAGCGGCGCGCCCCGCCGTCGTACTCTTCCTCCATGAACGCCGTATCGCAGCTGTTCGCGGTGCTCGCCGCACTGATCTACATCGTGGTGTTCCCGCTGGAAAGCTTCTTCCTGCGGCACCCGGCAGCGCAGAAATTCCTCAGCACCCCCGCAGAAAACGTGCCCGCCGTGATGATGTGGGCCATCCCCACCGGGTTCCGCAACCTGCTGATCGGGCTGGGGAACATCGCCGGGGTGGTGGCGGTGAACATGGGCTACGTGGTGGTGGGCTGCACGCTGGTGGTCTACTGCTGCGCCAATATGGTGCTCAGCGGGGCCACGATGGGGCTGGCGGACTGGCTGGGCCACTACCCAAGGAAGGGCGACAGCATCCCCGGCACCCTCGGGTCGACCGTCCCTCCCCTGATTGCGCTGGTGGCACTGCCGTTCTGAGCAAGCAGGCGCCGAGCAACCAGGCTCTGGCAACCTGGCGCCGTCGCCCGGTCCGGTGATGTCCATCGCGGTTCAGACAGTGCCGCCCCTAAGATGAGGCATGGACTTCGAGGACACGCTCTGGACGGTTTTGGGGGCCGGGCTGGTTCTGCTGATGCTCGTAGACGTCTTCCGTACGCTCCTTTATCCGCACGGTTCCGGTCCTGTGGGCCGGGCGATCATGCGCGGATTCTGGCTTGTGTCCAGGAAACTGCGGGGCCGGGGCTCCTTCATCGCAGCACCCCTGGCGATGGCCGCCGTCATTGGCGCCTGGGCAGGCCTGGCGGCCATCGGCTGGGCCCTGCTCTACCTGCCCCACCTGACGGACGGTTTTATTTACGGAGCCGGGGTACCGCTGCGGGCCGACTTCGCCGAAGCCCTCTACATCTCCCTGGTCACCCTTTCCACCGTGGGGTTCGGCGACATCGTGGCAGCCCACCCGGTGCTCAGGCTGGTTGTTGCCCTCCAGGCCGTCACCGGTTTCGGGTTGCTGACAGCAACGGTCACCTGGATCCTGCAGACGTTCCCGGCCCTGAACCGCCGCCGGGCCCTTGCCCACCAGCTCACCCTGTTCGGGGAGGCTGCAGGCCCGGCAGGTGTCCTGGCGCTGGACCCCAGGCACGCTGCCGGGCTGTTGGAGTCAATTGCCGGAAACGTGGCATCGGTGAGCATAGACCTGCTCGCGTTCCATGAAACCTACTACTTCCGTGAAGTCGAACAGCGCGGCTCCTTGCCCGCAACGGTGGCATACGCCCAGGAGCTGGCATCCCAGGCCCAGCGCAGCGAGAGCCCTGAACTCCAGTTCGCCGGGCGCATGCTCCACGCGGCGCTGGATGGACTCGCGGACGTCCTTCGCGGCAAATTCGGCCACGCAGGAGCCACGTCCGCCGATGTATTCGACAGCTACGAGCTGCACCACCGGCACCGGCGGCCGGGGCAACCGGACGCAAAGTAGCGTCACGCCAGAAAATGGTTTCGGGCCAACAATTTCCACCCCCGGCCATGTACCCGGTAACAGAGCCGGAGTTCCAGCCCGGATGGCTCGGGTCCTAAGCTGGAAGGGTGCGGTTTACTCGGTCTGCGCTTGCTTCGTTCCGCGGCGGGAGCCTGCCGGACCTGCTCGCGGACCACACGCGGCTTCTGTTCGTGGGCGTTAATCCTGGTCTGCGGGCCGTGGCCGTGCAGGCACATTTCGGCGGCGGCGGGAGCAACCGCTTCTATCCTGCGCTCTACCGGGCAGGCATCGTCGATCGGCGGATAGATGCTTCCGCGGGCTTCCTTCCCCACGACCTCGCACATCTGAATGAGCGCGGCCTCGGCATCACCTCACTCGTTGCGGGAGCGTCGGCACGCGCGGACGAACTCACCGCCGAACAACTCATCGCCGGGGCGGACGCGTTGTCAGAGCGCGTCGGACGCATCGCGCCGGCAGTGGTGGCGGTACTGGGAATCACCGCCTACCGGATTGCGTTCGCCCGGCCGCAGGCGAGGGTCGGGCGGCAGCCGGATCCGCTCGGCGGCGCCCCCGTTTGGGTGGTCCCCAACCCGAGCGGATTGAACAAGCACGCGAGCCTCGCTACCCTGGCAAACGCCTACCGAGAAGTTGCCATCGCAGCCGGCATCGAAGTCTTCACAGCATCAGACTGACCGGCGCGCGCCTGCTCACGCCTGATCGTGGATTCTTTTCGACGTCACAATGCGTCGACGATGCCGTCCACGACGGCATCGAACCTCTCCGCCGGCCCACCTGCCTTGACGAGCACGCTAAGCCCAACCACAGAGGCAAGCAGCTGACGAGCGGCGGTCCCGGCATCCCGATCCATGCTGAATTCTCCGGACTCCCGTCCCTGCGCGATTGCTTGCCGAAACACCGCTTCGATCCGGGTGAAGAGGTGGTCCGCAATGCGGTTCACCTCGTCGTCGGCGGTGCCAAGCTCCGCGGCAGCATTGACCATGACGCACCCCCGCTGGTGCTCGCCTACGCCGGCAAGGACAGTCATCGCCCCTTTGAGACGCGGCCGGACCGGCCCGGGCGCTGAGAACAGGTCGGTCAGGTACTCGAGCCGCATCTCGCTGTAGCGCCGAAGGGCACGCGTGAACAGCGCGTGCTTGCTCTCAAACGTGTTGTAGAGACTGCCTTTGCCGATCCCCAGCTCAGTGGCCAACTCCTGCGGCGTGGTCCCGGCGTAACCCTGCCGCCAGAACAGGTCCATCGCCCTGTCGACGGCCGTGTCCGTCTCAAACTGCATCGGTCTACCCATGGGAAAAGCGTAACCTGGGTGATATTGTACTTCAAGGTCAAAAACTGCTGATGCGACCAATCCCGGGCCCCTGCCCACTATCAGGAAGGCATTCCTTTGTCTGCTCAACTGCTCTCGGCGCACGTCCCCTCTGCGACAACCGTGCGCACGCGCGTCCCGTTGAACACGCTCGCCATCCCACTGGGCCTGGCGGGCCTCGCCCAAGTCTGGACCGTGGCGACTTCCGCGCTCGGCTTCCCGTTCGAGCTCGGGCAAGCGTTCTGGCTGATCGCTGCGATCGCCTGGATCTGGACCCTCGCGCTGCACCTGTATCGCGGCAGGCGCACCGATCAGCCGCTCACCTATCAGCTCACGCACTTCGCCCAGGGTCCGCTTGCGGCATTGCTTCCCATCGCCGCGATGCTGCTTGGAGCGGCCCTTCACCGCACGATTCCGGTTGCCGGCACCGTGCTGACGCTAATCTCCCTCGCCGCCGCGGCCGCCTTCGCCGCATGGATGCTGAGCTTCTGGATGCGCGGCGAGATGCCGCTCGAATCCGTTCATGGCGGGTACTACCTGCCCATCAGTGCAGCCGGTCTAGTCGGTGCACTCGCTGCCGCAGAGACGGGACCCGAGTGGCTTGCCGTCGGTAGCTTCGCAATCGGCATCTTCTTCTGGCTGGTGATCTCCGTGCTCTTCTTCCTCCGGCTCGCGCTCCGTCCAACCATGCCGGCGTTGCTCGTCCCGACACTTGCGATCATGATGGCTCCCCCGGCCGTCGCGGCAGCTGCGTGGCTTACGATCTCCGGCGGTCGACCCAATCATCTGTTCGAGGGGTTGACGGCGATGACAGCGTTAATGGTGATGATCCAAGTGATGTTGTTGCCGCGCTACCGCGCACTGCCGTTCTCGCTCGGCTTCTGGTCATTCACCTTCCCCGCGGCGAGTGTCGCTGCGCTGGCAATCACGTGGCTGCACCTACTCCAGCCGTTTGCCTGGCAGGCCATCACAGTTGGAGTGCTGGCTGCCGTTACGCTCCTCGTCGTCTCGATCGCGACGAAGTCGATCCTCCTGCTCATCGCAACGACCCGCGCGGCCAGGACGTCCTGACAGCCACAAGCCATCCAAATTGCACGTTAATCATCGACGGCCACGTGGATGCGGCTCCTGCTGTCAGGTCGTGCTGGTGGCGACGCTCCGGGGCCGCCGTGTTCGCGTGAAAGTATTCACCTATGACTATCGACGGCGACACCGCCAAACTCCTGGCCTTTATGGACTCCCATGGCATCGACGCCTCGACTGAGGCCAGCCGGGGTTGGGCTTCCATCGGAGCGATTATTGTCGATGCCTGCCTGCAGCGACGGCAGAATTACGAGGCAACGGTGAAGCCGCGCGTTGACGGCCTGCTTGCCGCATGGCCGGATGCACAAACCACGAGCGGGTTCCGCAAACGTCTTGCTACGGGAGCACTCTCGGACGTCATCGACTGGCCATCGCCGGGCCGGCTGGCCCAGATCGACGACCTAACCTGTGTGTTTGAGGATCAGGGCATCGAAACCGTAGAGCAACTCCGGGCCACACTCACTGGCCCGGCAACAAGGCCCGTTCTTCGTGAGGCCCTCGCTGGGGTACGTCACGTGAGCCCCAAGACACTGGACTACATCGACACTCTGAGTGGACTCGCTACGGGGGATGCTGTTGATGTGCGGATACGGAGAGTTGCCGGGGCTGCGGGCATCGAGGACACCTCCTACGCCAACATGTCGGCCGTGATCCACGCTGCCGCAGACTCCCGCGGGTGGCGCGCTGAGGACCTGGACGCTGCGCTGTGGCACTCCGGTATTGCGAGCGCCCCGGAATCAACGACCTAAGGCCGGGGCGCCCGCAGCGGCGAGCGCCGACGTCGTCCTACGCGCGCTGGGAGATGTTGAGGATGTTCCCTTCGCTGTCCAGGAACCAGGCGGCCTTCCCCCAATCGCTCGTGGCAATGCCGTTCTCCGTCTTCAGCCCGGGCATGTCGTACTCCTCAAAGACGACGCCGCGGCCCCGCAGCTCCTCCACTTCGCGTTCGAGGTCATCCGTGGCCCAGCCCATCTGGGTGTTCTTCGCCGTCCCTGCATTCTCCGTCTGATAAACGAGGAAGGTAGTTCCGTGGCCGCCACGGTAGACCAGGCTGTCCTCCTCAGCGGACTCGGACGGTTCCAGCCCCAGCTTGTCCCGGTAGAAATCCTTCGCCCTCTTGATGTCCTTCGCAGGAAGGACGGCCATGATGTCTGAATCCGTGAGCATGATGAGTTCCTTTGTGCCTTGGTCTCGCGTTGATGGCGATGGTCTCCCCCGGTGGCGGCTCCGGAACTCTCCCGTAGCCGCGTGGCCGCCCGTTCCGCCACGTACCGGGCAGCCACCTGGGACTCTGCTACGCCCCGCCAGCCATCATCGCGAGGGTCCCCGAAGCTTATGGGGACATTATGGAACCGATTCACGGCTACGGAAATAGTGCTGAGGCCGAGGGTGCCGCTCAGTAACCGGGCCTCGCAGCAAGAAACCCCAGGCGCGTATGCTGAACCCCTCGGCTGATGACACCCGGCCACCGGATCGCACCACCACGGAGCCACCACGGAGCTGCCACATGACCGAGGCACCAGCCCCCGCAGTCACCACTGACGCCGTCAGTACCCAGGACCCCGACGCCGGCCTCCGCCTGCTCGCGGCGGACACGTTCGGACTGCCCCAGCTTCGCGCCGGCCAGCTCGCCGGGATGCGCGCCCTCGTCGCCGGCCGGGACGTCCTCGCCGTGATGCCCACCGGCTACGGCAAGTCGGCCATCTACCAGGTGGCCGCGCTGCACCTCCACCGAAACCAGGGCCAAGCGGCCCCGAACTCCAGCGGTCCGGGCAGCGCAAGGCGCGGTCCCGCCGTCGTGGTCTCCCCGCTGATCGCCCTGCAGGAGGACCAGCTGGACGGCCTGCTGGAGACGCTCGGCGGGGAGGCTGCCGTCGCCATCAACTCCGGCCGCAGCGATTCCGACGTGAACGGCGCTTGGGAAGCCGCCGATCGAGGCGACGCCGTCTTCGTGTTCCTCGCCCCCGAACAGCTCGCCAAGGCCGAAACCGTGGAACGGCTCGCGGCCCTGGACGTCTCGCTGTTCGTGGTGGATGAGGCACACTGCGTCTCCTCCTGGGGCCACGACTTCCGGCCCGACTACCTGCGCCTCGGCGAGGTCCGCGCACAGCTGGGCAACCCGCCCGTCGCCGGCCTCACCGCCACCGCCTCTCCCCCGGTCCGCGACGAAATCCAGCAGCGCCTGAACATGTTGGACCCGCTGGTCCTGGTGCACGGCTTCGACCGGCCCAACATCCGGCTGGAGGTGGTCCGCCACCACCAAGACAAGGACAAGCGCCGCACCGTGACCAAGCAGGCGGTCGCGCTCAAGGGTCCCGGGCTGCTGTACGCCGCCACCCGCAAGGACACCGAGGCCTACGCCGCCGAGCTCACCGGCCTGGGCCTGCGCGCCGAGGCGTACCACGCCGGCCGGAAGCAGGGCGAGCGGGACCGCGTCCACCAGCAGTTCCTCGACGACCACCTCGACGTGGTGGTGGCCACCACCGCCTTCGGCATGGGCATCGACAAACCCAACGTCCGCTTCGTCATCCACGCCGACATCCCCGATTCGCTGGACAGCTACTACCAGGAGATCGGCCGCTCCGGGCGCGACGGCCAGCCCGCCGCCGCGGTCCTGCACTACCGCTCCGAGGACCTGGGCCTGCGCAAGTTCTTCGGCACCCACACCCCGGACCAGGAATCGCTCCTGGCCGTCCTCCAGGTGCTGCGCGCCGCCGGCGGGCCGGTGAAGCAGAAGGAGCTCGCCGAGCAGACCGGCTTCTCCCCGCGCAGGCTCACCGGACTGCTGAACCAGCTGCAGGAAACCCGCGCCGTCAAGGCCGGAAAGCGCGGCATCCGGCTCGAAGCGGGAGCCAAGCTGCCCGCGGTGCTGGAACGCGCCGTCGAACACGCAGAAGCCCGCCAGCGGGTGGACCGCTCCCGCATCGAGATGATGCGCGGCTACGCCGAGACCGACGCCTGCCGGCGCCAGTTCCTGCTGGGCTACTTCGGCGAGGACCTCCCCGAGCCGTGCGGCAACTGCGATACCTGCACCGACGGCTCCGCCTACGAGGAGGATTACGACGACGACGCCGCGGCCGCCGCCGGCGGTGACCCTTTTCCGCTCCAGGCCGCCGTTACCCACAAGGAATGGGGGCCGGGCCTGGTGATGCGGCATGAGGAGGACACGATCACGGTGCTGTTCGAACAGGAAGGCTACAAAACGCTGTCCCGCCGGGCCGTGACGGACGGGAAACTGCTGACGCTCGCGACGTGACACGATTGGTGACCGCGTTCGGTAGTGTCAGGTCATGGACAGCGGCACGTTGGTCAACTTCGCTTTGGTGCTCTTCTTCGTGCTGCTGGGAGGCGTCTTTGCCGGCACCGAAATGGCGCTGGTGTCCCTCCGGGAAAGCCAGGTGCGCCGGATTGAAAAGATGGGGAAACGCGGGGCCAGGGCTGCAGCCTTGGCCCGGAATCCCAACCGCTTCCTCTCCACCGTCCAGATCGGTGTGACACTGTCCGGTTTCTTCTCAGCCGCCTATGGCGCGTCCACCATTTCCCCCGACATCGAACCCATCCTGGAAGGCGTGGGGTTCGGCCCTGCGGCTCAACCGGTGGCGTTTATCGGCATGACGCTGCTGGTGGCCTACCTTTCCCTGGTGCTGGGTGAGCTGGTTCCCAAGAGGCTGGCCATGCAGAGCGCTGTGGGCTTCACGAAGGTCCTGGCCCTGCCGCTGGTGGTCCTGTCCGAAATCATGCGGCCCGTCATCTGGCTGCTGTCCGTTTCCACCGACGCCGTGGTCAGGCTCTTTGGCGGTGATCCGCACGCCAAACGGGAGGGCATCAGCTCCGAGGAACTCTGGGACATGGTGGCGGAAAGCGACCTGCTGGAAGAAAGCAGCCGGCGCATCCTGACCGACGTGTTCGGCGCCGGGGACCGCACCCTTCAGGAGGTCATGCGCCCCCGCACCGAGGTGACGTTCATCGACGGCACCATGAGCATCGCCGACGCACGCGGCATGGTCCGGGACGGCCCGTATTCGCGTTTTCCCGTGATCGGCAGGAGCCCGGACGACGTCCTGGGATTCGTCCATATCCGCGACCTGATGCCCCGGGACGAACGTCAGGACCAGGGAATGGTGAAGGACATTGTCCGTGAGATCCTCCCGCTGCCGGGGACGAACAGGGTGCTGCCATCGCTGTCCCGGATGCGCCGGCTGGGCCACCACATCGCGCTGGTGGTGGACGAATACGGCGGCACGGACGGCATCGTCACGCTGGAAGACCTGGTGGAGGAACTGGTGGGTGAAATCTACGACGAATACGACACCGGGGCCGACCACGAGGACCGCGTCACCGTGGCCAACGGATCCATCGACGTGGACGGCGGCCTGATCCTGCAGGAATTCGCGGCCGCCACCGGCATCGCCCTCCCGGAGGGCCGCTACGAGACCGTGGCCGGCTTCGTCATCTCCCGGCTGGGCCGCCTGCCGGTCGTTGGGGACCGGGTGGAGGTACCCGGCCACGTGCTGACGGTCCTCGCGATGGACCGGCTCCGCATTGCCCGGATCCGGGTGACGCCGGTGGCCGGACAGCGCACGGCACTATGAGCACGCCCGCGTGGGCGGCCCGCGGCGTCAGAGGACCTTGGACAGGAACGCCTTGGTCCGTTCGTGCTGCGGATCGCTGAGGACCTGCCGGGGAGGACCGGCCTCCACCACCACGCCTTCATCCATGAAGACCAGGGTGTCCGCCACTTCGCGGGCGAACCCCATCTCGTGCGTCACCACGATCATGGTCATGCCGCTCTTGGCCAGTTCCTTCATGACGTCAAGCACCTCGCCCACGAGTTCCGGGTCCAGCGCGCTGGTGGGCTCGTCGAAGAGCATCAGCTTCGGGTCCATGGCCAGGGCGCGGGCGATGGCCACGCGCTGCTGCTGCCCGCCGGACAGGTGCGCAGGGAAGGCATCGCCCTTGTCCCCCAGGCCCACGCGCTCCAGCAGTTCCATGGCCCGGGCGGTGGCTTTGGCCTTGGAGATCCCTTTCACCCGCATCGGGGCCAGGGTGATGTTCTCCACCGCGGTCAGGTGCGGAAACAGGTTGAACCGCTGGAACACCATGCCGATTTCCTGGCGCTGGAACGCTGCCTCCTTGAGCTTCAGTTCGTAGAGCTTCTCCCCTTTTTGACGGTAGCCAACCAGCTGGCCGTCCACTGAGAGCCGGCCGCCGTCAACCCGTTCCAGGTGGTTGATGCAGCGCAGGAACGTGGATTTGCCCGAACCACTGGGCCCCACGATGCACAGCACCTCCCCGGGGTCCACTTCCAGGCTGATCCCGCGCAGTACCTTGTTGGTACCGAAATTCTTGGAGACCCGCTCCGCGAGCACCATCGGCGCGTCAGTCATCCTTTTCCTCCAAACTCATTGCCCAGCGGTCCGCCGGGGACCCCCGGGGCGCCGGGAACCGCGGCAGGTGCCGGTCCCGCCGTCGTGCTTCCCTTGCCCGTTTTGGCCCGTCCGGTTCCGCGCGAGAACCGCTTTTCAATGAAGTGCTGGCCCACCATCAGCACGGAGGTGAAGAGCAGGTACCAGAGGGACGCCACAATCAGCAGCGGCACCGGCGTGAACGTCACCGCGGAAATACCACGGGACACCCCGTAGAGGTCAACGCTCAACGGGATCGCCGCCACCAGCGAGGTGGTTTTGAGCATCGAGATCACCTCATTGCCGGTAGGCGGAATGATGATCTTCATCGCCTGCGGAACCACGACGTACCGCATGGTCTGCCCCCAGGACATCGCCAGCGCCGTCGACGCCTCCGCTTGCCCCTCGTCCACTGACAGCAGCCCGGCCCGCACGATCTCGGACATGTAGGCGGCCTCGTTGAGGGCCAACCCGATCACCGCTGTGATGAAGAGGTTGGTGAAGACCTCATTCGGGATGGTGACCCACGGGTCCATAAACGGGATGCCCAGCGTGAACACGGGATGGATAAGCGCCACGATGCCCCAGAAAACCAGCTGCACGTAGACCGGGGTTCCCCGGAAAATCCAGATATACAGCCAGGCGATGCTCTTCAGCACAGGGTTGGGCGAAAGGCGCATGATGGCCAGCAGCAGTCCGATCACGATCGCGCCGATCATCGCGTAGATGGTCAGCCACAGCGTCACCCACGCAGCCTGGCTGATCCGGCGGTCGAAGATGTACTTGCCCACGTCCGCCCAGCCGTAGTCGGGGCGCTGGGCGGCATCCAGCACAAAGACCGCCAGGCCGACGATGAGGAGAACCGCCACCACGTTCCGCCACGGGTGGCGCAGCGGGATGGCCACGATCGCTTCCGGCGGCGGACCGTTCGTGTCCGGATCTTGCCCGGCCCGCGGCCGCCTGCTGGGACCCGGCTTACTGCCGGGTTCCGCCTCAATCATCCGGCCGGATTCCGGCTCGCTCATGGTGTGTCACCCCTTGGCTGCGACGTTGAGGTCCGCCGTCTTCACTCCGCCGGCTTCCACTCCCCACTTGGACAGGATCTTGGTGTAGGTACCGTCGTCGATCAGCGCCTGGAGCGCCTTCTGGAGGACCGGCGTGAACTCGCTGCCCTGGGCAACAGGGATGCCGTACGGTGCCACTTCGAAGGCATCGCCGGCGGTCTCCAGCTTGTCCTTCGTCTTGGAGATCGCGTAAAGGGTCACGGGTGAATCGGCGCTCATGGCGTCCACCTGGCCCACCACGAGGGCGTTGGTGGCCTGGTCCTGGGCGTCGTACTTGAAGATGGTGATGGCCGGCTTGCCGGCGTCGGTGCAGGCCTTCGACTTGGCGGGCACCTCGTGCGTGTCCTCATACGTGGTCGCCTGCACGGCCACCTTCAGCCCGCAGGCGTTGTTGGGGTCCACGGTCTTGCCCTTGGGCGCAGCCCACTGGATGCCGGCGGAGTAGTAGTTCACAAAATCCACCTGCTTTTCGCGTTCCAGCGTGTCCGTGAAGGAGGACATGCCCATGTCGTCCTTGCCCGCGCGCACGGCCGGAAGGATGTTGTCGAACGTGCCGATGTCGAAGTTGACCTTCAGGCCCATCACCTTGCCCAGGGCGTTGGTGAGGTCCACGGACCAGCCCGCCGGGGCACCGTTGTCATCCTTGAATTCGTTGGGCGGGTAGTTGTTGGCCATGCCCACGTTCAGCACGCCGGCCTTCTTGATCTTCTCCGGCAACATCGCGGCAATGGAGTCGTTCTTTTTCACGTCGACGGCGTCTGCGGTGCCGGATGCGCCGCCGGTGGCTGCCGGTTGGCTGTTATCGACGCAGCCGGAGAGCGCGAGCGCCGTGGCTATGGTGAGAACGGGAAGTAGGTATCGGGTGCGCATGGTTTCCTTAGCTGTTCAAAGATTCACAGGTTCCCGCAAGTCTGCGGGAGGAAGGCACTGTGTGCCTGCATGTTCAGAACTCGTTAGTGCGTGTTGCCTGACGCCGTTGTTTCGATGATTTCTCCGGAACGGCGGATGTCCCGGAGAATTTCCCCGCCCCGGGCCTTCAACTCGGAAATGCTGGAAACGCCTACTAACGTCATGGTACGCCGCAGTTCATCCCCGAAGATCTCGATGATGCGCCCGACGCCCGGTGACCCGGCCGCCACCAATCCGTAGAGGTACGCCCTGCCGATGGAGCAGGCATCGGCACCCAGCGCCAGCGCCTTGAGGATGTCGCTGCCCCGCCGGATGCCCGAGTCCACATAAATCTCCATCGAATCGCCCACCCGCTGGCGGGATTCCTGCAGCACGTCCATGGGACTGAGCATGTGGTCCAATTGGCGGCCGCCGTGGTTGCTGAGCTGGACGGCATCCAGGCCGATCCGGGCGGCCTTTTCCACGTCGGCCGGGTTGACGCAGCCCTTGAGCACGATCTTGCCGTGCCACGCCTGACGCAGGGCGTCCAGCTCCTTCCATCCGCTGGTGGCATCCGAGTGGCCAAGGATGTGCTGCCACATCGACGGGGTGACCACGGAGGTGGCCGCCGCACTGCGCGGATCCAGGTTCGGAAAACTGATGCCGTCCGCCTTCAGGAAGTTGATCCACCAGGACGGCCGCCGGGAGATGTCCGCAATGGTGGACAGCGTCAGCGCCGGAGGCGCGGTGAAGCCGTTGTGCAGGTCCCGTTCCCTGGCGCCCAGCGCCCTGGTATCGACGCCGACAATCAGCGTGCTGAAACCGGCGGCTTCGCAGCGGGCCAGTTTGTCCTTCAGCGCCTGGGCGTCGGAGGTGAGCCCGATGTTGAACCAGCGGTCGAGTGCCGGATGGGCCTCGGCGATGGTTTCCATGGCCACGGTGCTCAGCCCCGCCAGCCCGTAGGGGATGCGGGCCCGGTCGGCGGCGGCCGCGACGGCCAGCTCCCCCTCGGGATGGAACAGGCGGGTTGCCCCGGTGGGCGTCAACGTCAGGGGCAGGGCACTCTTTTTCCCGAGCAACGTGGTGCCCGTGTCGGGTCCGGATACCGGGCCCCAGCTGGGCATAAGCGCCCAGGAATCGAAGACGGCGCGGTTGCGGCGGAGCGTCACTTCGTCCTCAGAGCCGCCGTCGAGGTAGTCAAAAATTCCCGCCGGCAGGACTTTGCGTGCCGACTTTCGGTATTCCTCCACATTGAAAGCGTTGGCCAGCACACGGCGCCGCCGGGATAAGACAGGGGCTTTGACCTGGACGAGCTGCCTGGCTTCGCTGATTTTCAAGGACGGCCTTTCCACTGCGTGCGTGCGTTACGGTTCAGCGTAGGAAGCGGAAGTCCGTGCCACTATGGAGATAACGACAAATTAAGGGGCATTGAATTAGCACTACCTACCAAACCGTGCGTTTGGCGACACCGTGAAGGTGCCTCCCGCGGCGGAGACTCACGGCCTGCCCACCCTGGCGGATGTCGCGCGTTCGGCGGGATCGGAAATTGTCAGTCTCGTCGAAATGCCGGCCGACGACCAGCAGCTTGTGGCGGGTTCCGTGCTGTACGATTCGACGGCCCGGCCCGCCACGTTCCCCGGCGCTGTTGCCCTGGCCATCGGCCTGTCGCTGTCAGGAAAACGCCTAAGCGTGAAGGTCCAGGAACTCCACGACGCCGGCTACGTGGCCATTGTGTACAAGTCCAACGGCAACCCGGACACCGCCCTCCGGGCAGCCGCCCGGGAAACGGGCATGGCCCTGTTCCGCGCCTCCGACTCGGTTCCGTGGAACCAGCTGGCGGAGATCATGGACGCGGCCGTGGTCCCGCACCGGCAGTCAGGCCGCACCCTGGTGGACATCCGCCCCGGGGACCTGTTCGATCTGGCCAACACCGTCGCGGCCCAGGCCGGCGGCGCCATCGCGATCGCCGATCCGGACCAGACGATCCTGGCCTATTCCACCCTCCCGGACCAGCCCATCGACGAGACGAGGCGGAGCTCGATCCTGCGCCTGCACGTGCCGCATTCCGTGCAGACCGACAAGGACTACCGCCGCGTCCACGCCGCCAGCGATGCGTTGAATGTGGCGACGGAGGACCCCCTGCTCCGTCGCACGGCCATTGCCATCCGGGCCGGCGGCGCCGTGCTGGGATCGCTCTGGCTGCTCGAACGCGCCGAACACCACAACGAGGACGCGAACCGGATCCTGCGCGAAGCCGCCAACGTTGCCGCGCTCCATATCCTGCACAAGCGCACCACGTACGTCTCGAACCTCACCCGCCAGATGGACCTGGTCCGGCCGCTGCTGTTCGAACCGGAGCGCGCCGAGCTGGCCGCCATGCGGCTGGGAATATCGGCCTCTTCGATCCGTGTGGCCGCCCTCAGCGTCTGGCCGGCGGACGCCAGAGCGGCCGAAACGCTGCAGTCACGCCTCAGGCTCTTTGACACCATCCGGACCGCCTGCGCCATCCGGCTGCCCTCCGCCGTCTGCGGGCTCTCGGACGGCATCGTCTACATCGTCCTGCCGCAGGGCACTGAAGCGTCCGTGCAGTTTCAGCGCGGCGCGATTCTCAAGATCGTCCAGAACGCACGGCAGCTTCTGTCACGCCCGGTCCTGGCCGCCCTGGGTGTGGCGGCCGCGATCGACCGGCTGGCAGAGTCCCGGGTCAACGCGGAACTGGTCCTGTCCGAACTGGTCCGCAACGTCGTCGAGGGGCGCATAGCTGCCGACTCCGATGACGTGGTGGCCGACGACGACTCCCTCGGCTCACGGCTGCAGCTGCGCCAGATCGTCTCGTCGCTGACGGCGTCCGGTCAGCTGCCGGGAACCCACGCCCTCAGGATCGCCGAGTACGACGAACGCCATAGGAAATCCTTTGAAGAGACCATCCACGCCTACCTGGGCTGCGGCGGCAACGCGATCGAGGCCGCCAAGTCCCTGGACGTACACGTGAACACGGTCCGCTACCGCCTGTCCCGGGTGGAGGCCCTCTTCGGCATCGACCTGGACGATCCCGAAACGCGCCTGCTCGTATGGCTGCAGTTGTGGGCGAGACACAACCAGTAGAGCCGCTTCTTCCGTCACCGCGCGGAGGATGCCAGAGTTGAACGATGAACGAGGCAACCGGGAACGAGGAAACAGGCGGGCTGGTCCTGAACCTGGAGTGCACGCTCCCTGCTCCCCCGGAGGAAGTTTTCAGGACGCTGACGGAACCATCCGAACTGGTGAAATGGTGGGGCCCGCACGGCTTCACCATCCCGGCAGCCGAGCTCAACCTTGTGGTGGGTGGGCCCTACCGGTTCCGCATGACACCACCGGACGGTGAGCCCTTCCACCTTTCCGGCAAGTTCCTGGACATAGATCCGCCCTGGCGCCTGGTGTTCACCTTCCGCTGGGAGGAACCCACGCCGGACGACCGGGAAACCGTGGTCGACCTATCCCTCCAAAGCGCCGGCAAGGCCACACGCCTGGCGCTCTCGCAGGGACCGTTCCTGACGGAGGAGCGGCTGGCCCTTCACCGCGGCGGTTGGACGGAGTCGTTCGAGAAACTGCAGGCGGTGCTGGGCAGCCGTACCTGAGGAACGGTCAACTGCCGGCTGTCAGGTACCGGGCGCCTCAACTGCCCGGCGTCGTCCCCGAGTGTCCCACGTGAGACGCACGCGCAGCTTCGTAGCTGCTGTCGAACGGGAGCGTGTCCATGTCCAGCAGGGGGTTCTCGTCCTGCGTCGCCACCAGCTCGCGGGCCGCTTCGTCCGAGTCCACGCTGGGCATTGACCCGGGCAGGTGCCGACGGGCGGATTCCGGCAGGAAGTAGATGGTGACCGCGGCGATCGCCGAGGTGGCCATCAGGTAGTAGGCGGGCATCATGTCGTTGCCCGTCGCCTGGATGAGGGAAGCGATGATGAACGGGGTGGTACCGCCGAAGATGGCGACGGCAAAGTTGTAGGCGATGCCCATGGCCCCGTAGCGGTGGGCCGTGGGGAACAGTGCCGGCAGCGCCGACGCGAGGTTGGCCACGAAGAACGTGACCGGGAAGGCGATCATGGCGAGGCCGGCAATGGTTGCCGGAACGGTTCCGATCGAGATCAGAATGAACGCCGGCGTCGACAGCACCACCGTGCTGACGGCACCGATCCAGAGCACCGGACGCCGCCCGATCCTGTCCGAAAGACGCCCGGTGAACGGGATGCACAACGACATGACCACCAGGACGGGGATGGTCAGCAGCGTTCCGTGGACCTCGTCGTATCCCTTGTTGGTGGTCAGGTACGTTGGCATGTAGGACGTGAGGGCATAGCCCACCGTGTTGCCGGCAGCCACCAGAATCATGGCCAGCACGATCCTGCGCCAGTGAGCCTTGAAAATGCCCACCGGGCCCACGGGCCCGAGCACCTCGCCGGTCTCGGGATGCCGGGCTGATTCCTCTTCCGCATCGAGGGTTGCCTGGAAAGCAGGTGATTCCTCAATCTTCATCCGGAAGTAGATGGCGACGATGCCCAGCGGACCGGCGATCAGGAACGGAATGCGCCAGCCCCACGCCTCCATCTGGCCCTGGCCCAGCGTCAGCTGAAGGGCGGAAACCAGCCCGGCTCCGAGGGCGAAGCCCAGGTAGCTGCCCATGTCCAGGAAACTGACGAAAAAGCCGCGGCGCCTGTCCGGCGAATGCTCGCAGACGAACGTGGTGGCGCCAGCGTACTCACCACCGGTGGAAAACCCCTGGATCAGTTTGGTGACCACGAGAAGCACGGCGGCCCAGATGCCCAGCACCGCGTAACCCGGGAGGAGGCCGACGACGAACGTCGCCGCCGCCATCAGCATCAGGGTCATGGCCAGCACCTTCTGGCGGCCGATCTTGTCGCCGAGCCAGCCGAAGAACATGCCGCCCAGCGGACGGGCGATAAATGTGGCCCCGAAGGTGCCCAGCAGGAACAGGTTCTGTACGGCTTTGTCCGCCTCGGGCAGGAACACGGGGCCCATAGTGGTGATCAGGTAACCGAACACGCCGACGTCATACCATTCCATGGTGTTGCCGACGATGGTGCCGCCGAGCGCTTTCCTCAGCGTGTGGTGGTTGACAACATTGACGTCCGAGACACGGAGGCGGCGGATTTTCGGGGGCTGGGCGGTCATGGCTGCGACCCTCCCGCGTCGACGTTCATCTGTCCCTGGCACTGGCTCTGAAGAAGCATTGTCATTCCTCCATGGGAGGTCACGCGTCATCCCCAAATGGCGCCATCTTGGGCGTTGGACTCACGGTGCTCCGACCATTTTCGCACCGTTGCCCGGACACATCAATGAAATACCGCATTTCACCACCCGCCGTGACCTCCTGGCGGGCAGCGGGCGCAACCCGGGCGCCGCCGTCGTACTCCCCGCCCGGCGGGAGTATGGAGGACGCCGAGTCGGCGACATGTCCCGTGAGGCCGGGACGGGTGGCTGCGGTATTGCTGTGCAAAACCTGTTCCAGTCCTGCGCGAATACTGCATAAATCGGCACGTGCGCTGAGGCATGCTGTAACCCGGGCGGCTACACCGTAGACGCACTTCTGGGGGGAAGCGAACGTCACATGAGCATGCCATCGCGCCAAGCCATCCTTCCGCACCGCCCGAGAGCGAATCACCGGCGAACCCCGTCCAGTTGACGGCATACCTCGCATCCATCACGCACTCCGGGCGCCCCGGCACCAGGGCGCCCTTTGAAAGGAACCCAATGAGCTCAAAAGACCCCTACGGCGCACCCCAGCAGCCGCAGCCGCAGCAGGCCCCCTACGGCCAGGGGCCCTCCTACGGGCAAGCCCCCACTTATGGGCAGACCCCCGCCTTCGGGCAAGCACCCGTGGCCACACAGCCTTACCCCGGCGCCCCTGGCCAGTATCCGGGTGCCCCGGCCCCCTATCCCGGTGGCCCAATGCTGGGTGGATACGGAGTGAGCAACAAGTCCTTCCTTGTGACCTGGCTGCTCTCCCTGCTCGTCGGAGTATTCGGCGTCGACCGTTTTTACCTGGGCAAGGTCGGTACCGGACTGCTCAAGCTGTTCACCTTCGGAGGCTTGGGTATCTGGGCACTCGTTGACCTTATTCTCGTTCTGGCGAACAAGCAGCGCGACAAGCAGGGCCTCCCGCTGGAGGGTTATGACCAGCACAAAAAGGTCGCCCTCATTGTGACCGGAGTGGTCGTTCTCCTCAGTGTCATCTTCAACTCCACCCGAGGTCCTTCAGTTCCTGTTTCCGCACCTGCGGCTAATCAGGCAGCTGACGCCCCCGCTGCAGAGCCTGCAGCCAAAGCCCCGGCGGTTGAAGCCCCCGCTGCGTCCTCCGAAAAGAAGGTCGGCGAGGCATTTACTGCTGACATGGGCAACGGGAACACCGCCAAGATCACCATCCTTTCCGCCACCTACGGCCCCTCGATCACGACTGGTCCGTTCGACAGCCCGGCGAAGAACGGCGGCTACCTGACCCTCGATGTGCTTTGGGAGACGGAGAAGGGTGAGACCACCAGCAACCCGCTGTACTTCAAGGCCAAGGACGCTGACGGCCGCTCCGCCAGCGTTGAACTCATCATGGATGACCAGCTGGGTTCCGGCGAGATCCCGGCCGGCGACAAGGCACGAGGCAAGGTTGCCTTTGACATCAAGCCGGGCACGTCTACCGTCATCATCACAAACCCGATCCTGCAGGAAGTCGCACGCATCAGTGTGACCCCGTAAGGGCTGACATTCCCCGAGGGAGCCCTCGTTTGGGGGCTCCCTCATCCATGGGGTCCGGGGTGCTGTCCAGCCGTCGACCAGGAGGGCTAGCCGGGGCGGTTCAGGCCCTTGGCGTACGCGGCCTGCCCCACGTGCTGGAGGCAGTCGGCAATCGTGCTGACCAGCCGCACGCCGAGGGTGACGGGCGGGTCCCAGCGGGTGTCGACGATGCGGTCGAGATCCGCGTCGCTGAGGCTCTGCAGGAAGTCCACGGTCTGCCGGTGAACGGCGTCATAGTATTCGAGCAGCAGCGCCGGCGGGGCCTTCACCGAATCGACCTGCACGCTTGAATGGCCGTAGCCGGTGTCACGCTTCTGCAGCGGCAGGTCGAAGCGGCCCACGAACCCCTGCGAAGTCCAGACCTGTTCCAGGCCGGCGGCGGAGGCGACCTGCGCATCCTCCACCCGGCCAAGGTGCCAGATCAGCCACGCCATCGAGTTTCCGGTGCCCGCGGGCCGCCGGACCAGGACCCCGCCGTCGACTCCTTCAAGAGTGGCTTCCACGGTCTCCCGGATCCGGCCGAAGGCGTCCAGCAACAGTTCGTTGGATTTCATCAGGTCCCCTTTATCAGCGTTGCGGTGAGCCCATGCTCGCATGACGGCTGCGGCGCCGGGTAGTTCTGCCCATCGTCCGCAAGCCCCAAGCGAGCTGCCAACGACTAGAGTCAGGCACGGCTGTCAGACGAAATCAGGGGGACAACGGATGCAACCACCTCAGGGCTACGGCCCGCCGCAGATGCCTGCGCAGGGGCCGCAGGGACCTCCGTACCCGCAGTATGGGCCACCGCCAATGCCTGCCCAGCAACCTCAGGGACCTCCGTACCCGCAGTATGGGCCACCGCAGCAGCGATTTCAGCCACCACCAAAGAAGAGCAAACTCGGCTGGATTCTGGGTGCGGTTGGTGTTGTGACCGTCCTGTTTTTCGCCGGATGCTCCGCCTTGGTCAATGGCATCAACGAAGGAGGCAACCATCAGGAAAAGGTCCGCACGATGATGGCCATGGCGGACAACCTGCCGGAGGAGGATTGGCAGCTCAGGGGTCGCTTTGACCCGAAAGTGGAGCAGGGCTGCCTCTCGATCGACATCGAGTGCGTACGACTGAACGCCGTATGGTCGGTGCCCCATGAGGTGAGTATGGAAGACGCTGCCGCCCGTCTGGGACTGGATTGCAGTGATGCCGCAAGGACCAACAAGGGCTGCCCCCGGAAAAACTCGACAGACGGCATCACAGCAGACCTTCGTACTTATCCGGCCGAGGATGCGCCAGGCACGTGGCAGGTCATCCTTGACCTGAGGGCAAGATAGGAATGCAAGATATGCAACCACCGCAGGGCTACGCCGCGAAGCCGGAACCTTCCCAGCAGCCTCAGGTTCCGCAGAAGAAGAACAAGCTCGGATGGGTGCTCGTTGGCGCCGGCGTCGCAACCGCACTGATCCTTGTCCTCCTCTTCGCCGGTTGCGCCGCCTTGGCTGACGCCGTCAAGAACGACGGCAGCAACGAGGAAAAAGCCCAGGCGATGGTCTCCAAGGCCGACGACCTGCCACAGAGCGACTGGCAACTCGTGGAACGTTCAGATCCGGATACCGGCTGCCTTTCGACAGATACCGCCTGCATCCGGCTGAACGCAACATGGTCGGTGAACCACAAAGTAGGCCTTGAGGACACCGCCAGCCGGCTGGGAGTGGACATCAGCGGCCCGCCAATGGGCAGGTACACCGGTTGCCTCAAGTCCGAAATGGAGGGCGGCGGCATGGCAAGGGTCTGTATCGACCCCGGCCCGGACCTGGACGACACCTGGCTTGTCAGCATTGAACTGACCGCAAAGTAGCGGCTCCTTGCCAGGGTCGTTGCCCCGGCCTGCCGCCCTTGCAATACTTCAGACATGCCTCCCCTCCCCGCCACCTTTGCCGAAGACGTCCTCCACCAGCCTGCCCGCGTCCAGTTCGAGGCCTTCCTCAATGAGCACCGCAGCATGCTCAACTCCTGCCTGGACGGACTGACCGAAGAACAGGCCCGCCGGTCCCTGGTGCCGTCACGGACCACGCTGCTCGGCCTGGTGAAGCATGCCACCTTTGTGGAAAAGGTCTGGTTCGACGAAGCGATCACGTGCCGGTCGCGCGCCGAGATCGGCATCCCGGCCACGCCGGATGAGTCGTTCATCCTCGACGAGGCGGACACCATCGCCACGGTCCAACAGGCCCACCTCGACGCCTGCGAGGCCTCCCGCCGCGCCACGTCAGTCCTGGAGCTCGATGACGTGCTCCGCGGCAACCGCCGCGGACCGCTGCCGCTGCGCTGGGTGTACCTGCACATGCTCCGCGAGCTCGCCCAGCACTGCGGGCATGCGGACATCCTTCGCGAGCAGATCACCACCGGCTAAGGCGTGTCTCCGGGACGTCGTCGTTTCCCCATCGGCCTCCGCAGCTCCGATGAAACCGGGGTGCGTAAAATGGAGCGATGGTGAAATCAGCTCCGCGATTCGCAGGATGAAGAGCCCTGGTGGCCGTCTGCTGGCCGGACTCGAGCTCGACCGCGCCGAGGCTCAGCCCCTGCACCGGCAGCTGTACGCGCAACTGCGCACTCAAATCCTGACGGGTTCACTGCCGAGTGGAACCCGCCTACCCTCGACCCGCACGCTCGTCTCCGAGCTGGGGGTGTCGCGGATCACCGTCGTGTCGGCTTTCGAGCAACTCACCGCCGAGGGCTTCCTGCGCTCACGCGCTGGAGACGGCACGTACGTCGACACCCTGTGGAGCGATGCCGCCCCGCCGCGGCCGACGTCCCGGCCGCCACTGTCCGAGCGCGGGGCCGCCACCTCTTCACGGGGCACCGACCTGTTCAGCGAGGCGCCGCACTCTTGGGCGCCGGCCGAGACGGAATCGTTCGTTGCCAGCCAGGTTGCGTCCTCGGCTTTCCCCGCGGTGACCTGGAAGCGCCTGCTGGGGCGCCATGCCGCGCGCACTGATCAGCTTGCGATCGGATACGGCGATCCGCACGGCCATCGCCCGCTGCGGGAAGCGATCGCGGACTACGTCAACGACGTAAGGGGCCTGGGGTGCACAGCGGACCAGGTCGTGGTCACTTCCGGTGCCCAGCATGCCTTCAACGTGCTGGCGGTTCTCCTGCTCGACGCCGGCGACCCCGTCCTCGTCGAGGACCCGGGGCACATCTCCGGACGGCTCGCCTTCCAGTCCCAGGGCTGCCCGGTCCGGGGTGTCCCCGTTGACGACGAAGGAGCGGTCCTCCCGGACGAACACGATGGCGCGCCGCCGGCCCGTCTGGCCTGCCTGACTCCCGCGCGGCAGCACCCGCTCGGCATCGCGATGAGTCCGGCGCGGCGGGCGGAATGGATCGCCTGGGCGCAGCGAAACGGGAGCTGGATCGTCGAGGACGACTGCGACAGCGAGTTGCGCTACCGCGGAAAACTCCTCCCGACGCTGTTCGGGCTGGATCTGAGCAGGCACGTGATCACCGTAGGCTCCTTCAGCAAGGTGCTCGCGCCTTCGATCCGCCTCGGATATTGCGTGCTGCCGGAGGACCTGGTGGAGCCGTTCGCATCCGCATCATCGGTCATCGGCCGCCCGCCCGCGGTGTTGCTCCAGGCGGCTCTCGCGGACTTCCTGTCAGAAGGACATATGCACGCCCATCTGCGCCGCACCCGGCGTCTGTACGCGGCACGCCAGGACGCCCTGCTCGACGCGATCGATCATCAGTTGAGCCATAGGATCCACGCCTCCCAGGTCGACGCGGGCATGCATGTAATGGGCTGGCTCCGTGAACCGGTGGACGATATCGAGGTGGCGCGGGGACTTGCCGCAGGCGGGGTGTACACCTACCCCCTCGGCGAGTACCGGCTCACCCAACGGCGTTCCCCGGCGTTGCTGATCGGCTTCGCCGGCACCGCGGAGGAGCGCATGCCGCAGGCGGTCGGCAGGATGGCCGCCGCGTGGGACCGATGGGCGCGCAGCACCACAGGTTCCTGAATGGACTTAATAGTTACTCGCATAATGGATCTTTTGAGTAATCCATTACGCGCGTACAAATGAGGAGTGACATTCGCCACCACCCCAGATACGCCTCCCGAGGAGCCCCCGATGCCCCCAGCCGACGCCCGATTCCAGGCGCTCCTAAGACCCCGCCTCAATGACGAGGAAGCGGAGTCCCTGCCCCGCCTGACTGACGAGCTCGCCCGGATCCTGATCAACCGGATCGACAATGCCCGCCTGTTCGCCCACGCCTATGCCCTCCTCGGCAACCTGACCTACGGCGGATACGGGCCCGATGATGTGCTCGACTTCGCGCACCGTCACGGCCTGGCCGGCGCCTGCATCCACCTCCTCGACGGCGAAGAGCGGAGCCTGGGCCGGATGAGCGACGACCAGCTGCGCGGGTTCGCCGGCCGCGCACGCCGCCTGGGCCTCAGCATCCACCTCGAGATCAGCACAACCCTGCGCGCGGACGTGGACGAGGCGGTCCGCATCGCGGGAGTCCTCGGCGTCGAGCACATCCGCCTCTACTCGCGCTTCGAGGGCACCCTCTCCGGGGTGATGACCCTGATCGAGCAGGACCTGCGCCGGCTCGCCTCCC
Organism: Arthrobacter sp. P4_H3; assembly: GCF_056400885.1. Taxonomy (NCBI): domain Bacteria; kingdom Bacillati; phylum Actinomycetota; class Actinomycetes; order Micrococcales; family Micrococcaceae; genus Arthrobacter; species Arthrobacter sp. P4_H3. The sequence continues at coordinate 26,300 of NZ_JBFUKK010000012.1, read as the reverse complement.
TCGCAGACGAACACGATCTGCACTTCTCCTTCGAGCAGCACGAGGAACTGCGATCCACCGAGATCGCAGAGCTGTTGCGCCGGGTCTCCCATCCGCGACTGCACGCCATGTTCGACTTCGGGAACATGATCAATGCCTGCGAGCGCCCCTTGGATGCCCTCACCGCGCTCGCGCCGCACATCCTGCAGGCGCACCTGAAAGGGGTGCATGTCCTCCCCGAGGGGGACGGGTACGGACACCGCGGCGTGCTGCAGGGAAGTCCTGAGGACGATCTGCCCGGTGCGCGGATGCTCTTCGAACTCCTGATGCTCGGCGAGGACGAGCCCCAGGTCATCGCCCTGGCCCTCGAACAGGAAAACCTCTACTACGCTCCAGCCTTCCGCCACGCCGGCGAGGGCGAGGACCCGTTCATCCCGTACCGCGACCTGAGCACCACCGGCATCCCCGCCGGCTGGACCCGGGATGACTTGCTCGCTGCAGAACCGGGCTGGGCCGACCACCAGGTGGCCTATGTGAAGGATCTGCTCACCTCACTGCGCGACATCGCCGTCTCGCAACTCGACACCACGAACTCCCTGGCAGGTGCACGATGACCACAATGGCAAACACTCCCGAGAAGACCTCGGACCGCACCGACTGGAGCAAATGGATCCGCTTCGCCCTGCTGGTCATGGCGGGCGGCACAATCTACAAGCTCGCCAACCTCAAGGACGCGTTCTACGTCCCCATGCAGGAGGCCATGGGCCTCAGCCACACCGAGATCGGGACGCTGCTGAGCGTCAACTCGATGGTGGCAACGGCTCTCTTCATCGTGGGCGGCTACCTCGCAGACCGCTTCTCCACAAGGATCCTCATCCCGCTCGGTCTCGTCGGCACCGGTGCGCTGGGTCTTTTCCTGAGCACCTTCCCGGGTTTCGGCACGCTCCTCCTCCTGTTCGCGCTGCTGGCCGTCTGCTCGGACTGCCTGGTCTGGCCCGCGCTGCTCAAGAGCATCCGCCAGCTCGGCGGCCCGACGGAACAGGGACGGCTCTTCGGCCTGCTCGAAGGCGGCCGCGGCGTCGTGGACACGGCCGTGGCATTCTCCGCACTGGGAATCTTCGTCCTCCTCGGTTCAGGCACCGGCGGGTTCCGCGCGGCCATCGCCTTCTACGCCATCATCGACGTCGCCGTCGGCGTGCTGCTGTTCCTGCTGCTTCGAAATCAGACAAGCGAGCAGGTCGGTGAGCAGCCCGCAGAGAAGAAGCAGAAGGCCGGCCTCGGCGAGATCTGGCGCGCGGCGAAGATGCCGCAGCTGTGGTGGGTGAGCTTCACCGTGTTCATGGTGTACGTGGTCTACTGCGGCCTCACCTACTTCATTCCCTACCTGACCTACGTCTACGGTCTGCCTGTCGCGCTGGTCGGCGCCTACGGCATCATCAACCAGTACGGCCTGAAGATCCTCGGCGGCCCGATCGGCGGAGTTCTCGCGGACAAGGTGTTCAAGGGTGCGAGCCGGTACATCCGGCTGGCGTTCCTGTGCCTGATCCCGGTGGTGGCGGTGCTGCTGGTCCTGCCGGCCGATCCGGGCAGCCGGATCCCGGCCATGATGGTGACCCTGCTGTTCTCGCTCATCGTCTTCACGATGCGCGGTGTGTTCTGGGCGCCGATGGACGAAGTGGGGATCCCGGAGAAGACCAGCGGCACCGCCTTCGGCACCGCCTGCCTGGTGGGCTACGCACCCGGGATGTTCGCCTTCATGGTCTACGGGGCCATCCTCGATGCGAATCCGGGAGCCGGCGGCTACCACATCGTATTCATCGTGCTCGCGGCGCTCGCTCTGGTGGGAGCGCTGGTGTCCAGCGGCCTCGTGCGGGCCGCCCGGGCCCGACGGGCGGCAGTCGAGGTCTGACGCTTTTCCGGACGCGAACGACGACGGAACCCCCGGAAACCCCCGGGGGTTCCGTCGTGCATAATCCCCACTTGCCGCCAGCACCTCCTCGGAGCATAATGGTTAGCAGAGCTAATTAGCATTGCTAAGTAAATTCCCAGGAGGCGCAACGCACAGTGACGGCAACGGACCGGGAGCCCCAGGACAGCATCAAGCCGGACATTCTGGCCATCGACCTTCGGACGGCGGTGATGCGCACTTCCCGCAGGCTCCGCGTGGAGGCAACCGGTGACGTCATCACGCCGGGCCAGTACACAGTCCTGGCCCAACTCAACGGCGGCGGCCCGCAGACCCTCCGCGAGCTGGCAGAACGCGAGCACGTGCAGGCGCCCTCCATGACCCGGATCGTGAACGCCCTCACAGAGCTGGGCTTTGTCACCCGGACAGCCCATCCGCTGGACGGACGCCAGGTCCAGGTGGGAATCACCCCGGCCGGCGAGGCCATCCTGGCCGAGGCGCGTGAGCAACGGACTGCCTGGCTGGCCCACCGGGTCGCCGGACTGAGCGACGAAGACCGCCGGATCCTGAGCCGCGCGGCCCGCATCATGCAGCAGCTGAGTGCCAAATGAGCGCCATGTTCCAGGCGTTGGAGAACCGCAATTACCGCATGTGGGCGGGCGGGGCGCTCGTCTCCAATATCGGCACGTGGATGCAGCGCGTGGCCCAGGACTGGCTGGTACTGACCGTGCTCACCGACCACTCCGGCACGGCCGTCGGCATCACCACCGGCCTGCAGTTCCTGCCGATGCTGCTGCTTGGCCCCTACGGCGGCGTGCTCGCGGACCGGCACCGCAAACGTGTGATCCTGCTCTGGACGCAGCTGGCGATGGGCCTGTGCGGGCTGGCCATCGGACTCCTGGCGGTGACGGGCACCGCCCAGCTGTGGCACGCCTACCTGGCCGCCCTGTGCCTGGGGCTGGCCAGCGCCATTGACGCACCGGCCCGCCAGTCCTTCGTCTCCGAACTGGTGGGGCAGGACAAGGTGGCCAACGCAGTGGCCCTGAACTCCGCCTCCTTCAACACGGCACGGCTAACCGGCCCCGCCATCGCCGGTGTGCTGATTGCCTGGGTGGGCACCGGGCCGGTCTTCCTGCTCAACGCTGCCAGCTTCGCCGCCGTCATCATCTCGCTGTTCCGGATCCGCACCTCGGAACTGGCCCCGGCCACGCTGGCAGTCCGCGGCAAGCACCAGGTGGCCGAGGGCCTGCGGTACGTGCGGGGCCGCCCGGACCTTGTGCTCATCCTGGTCATGGTGGGGATCCTCGGCGCCTTCGGGATGAATTTCCCCATCACCAACGCGCTGATGTCCACCGCGGAGTTCGGGGTGGGACCGGGTGAATTCGGGCTGCTGGGCTCCATCATGGCCGTCGGGACCCTGGCCGGCGCCCTGCTCGCGGCCCGCCGGTCCGGCCCCCGCCTGCGTTTCCTGCTCGGCGGGGCACTCGGGCTCGGGTTCTTCACGCTGGTAGGCAGCGTGTCGCCGTCGTTCTGGCTCTATGCCGCGGTACTGATACCGGTGGGCCTGGCCTCCATCACGTTCCTGAACAGCTGCAACACCAGCATCCAGCTCTCGGTGGAGCCGCAGTTCCGGGGGCGGGTGCTGGCCCTCTACCTGGCCGTCCTCCAGGGCGGCACCGCCGTCGGGGCGCCGCTGATGGGGTGGATCGGCACGGAATTCGGCGCGCGCTGGTCAGTGGCCGCCGGCGGACTCATTGTGTTGCTGACAGGCCTGCTCTCCGTCATCGCGGTCAGCCGGCGCAGCCCGCTGACCTTCCGGGGACAGCTGCGAACCGCGTTCCCCGGGAAACGAGCCCGTACCTGACGCTTAGGCGTCGGCCTCCACAGCGCCCGCACGTCCCACTTCAAGGCGCTGACAGCGCTGTCAATGGCTCCCCCCGGCCTCCGCGTTTACGAAACGTACAGCAATCCCGAATGCCGCCGTTTAGTGTTGGTGCAGCAGATCACGAAACCGATTACGTAAACCGTTTGCGTATGACGGTGCCAGCAGCACCCGCAAGGAGAAACAGTGGTAACCATCAGGGACGTCGCCAAGCACGCCGGCGTATCTCCCGCCACCGTTTCGCGGGTGGTCAACGGGCTGGTGGGCTACTCCACCGAGACCCGCGAGCGCGTGGAGGACGCGGTCCGGAGCCTCAGCTACGAAACGGACTACCTGGCCCGTGGCCTCAAAACCCGGCAGACCTCCGTGATCGGGCTCCTGGCCCCGATGGTGTCGGATGCCCTCGCCTCGCAGGTCATGCTGGGCGTGGAGCAGGAAGCCCAGGAGCGCGGCTACGCCGTGATGCTGGGCCGCACCGGTGCCAAGTCGGCGTTCATCGCCGGCTACCTGCGGACGCTCCGCACCTACCGGGCGGCCGGCGTCATCCTTATCTCCGCCGTCATCACCCCCGAAACACGGCAGCTGCTGGGGCCTAACATCCCCATCATCTCCGTGGCCATCAGCGACAAGTCCGGCTCACCCAGCGTGGCCATCAACGACGAACAGGCAGCCTACGACGCAACCCGTCACCTGCTGAAGCTCGGCCACCGCCGCATCGGCCTGCTCGCCGGCGACCCCGCCTCCGTCTACGTGGCCCAGCCACGCCAACGCGGCTACCTCCGCGCCATGGCCGAGGCCAAATGCACCCCCGTCACCGCCGCCGGCAGCTTCTTCTACGAAAGCGGCGCCGCCGGCCTGGACGAACTCCTCCACCAGGAACCGGACCTCACCGCCATCTTCGCCATGAGCGACGAGATGGGGGCCGCCGTGGTGAACGAACTGCAGAAACGTGGCCGCCGGGTCCCGGAAGACGTCTCCGTCCTCGGGTTCGACAACACCTCCACCGCCCTGCACGTCCACCCGCCCCTGAGCACCATGGCCCAGCCGCTCGAGGAAATGGGCCGGATGGCGGTCAAGAAACTCCTCCGCTCCCGCGACCTGGGACCGAAGATCATGCCGCACCGGCTGATCGAACGCGGCTCCACGGCGCCACCCTGTACTTCTAACTAGACCAAACCCAACCCACAACCCCACCGGCAACAGCCGGCACTGACTTGTGCCGCCGTCGTCGTACTCCCCTGCGCCCGAAACCAATTGCCACACAACAGACAGAACCCCCTGAAGGAGCAACACATGAGGCAGCGCCGCCGGACCTGGCAGACTCTTCTCACCACCACCGCCCTCGTGACGGCCGCCGCCGTCTCGCTCACGGCCTGCGGCGGATCCGCGCAGGAACCCAAGGCCGCCGCCAACGCCGCCGCGGCGTTCGAAGGCAAGGGCCCCATCAACTACGTCTCCTCCCGCGACGCCTCAGGCGCCGCGCAGAAGAGCATTGACGAATGGAACGCCGCACACCCGGACCAGAAGGTCACCTTCATCGAACTCCCGGACTCCGCGGACCAGCAGCGCCAGCAGCTCATCCAGAACGCCCAGATCAAGTCGGACACGTTCAGCGTGCTCAACCTGGACGTGGTCTGGAACTCCGAATTCGCCGCTAACAAGTGGGTCCTCCCGCTCCCCGCGGACGCCATCCCCACGGCGGACATGATCCCCGCCACCGTCAACGCCGCGAAGTACCGGGACTCCCTCTACGGCGCCCCGTACTACACCGACGGCGCGCTCTTCTACTACCGCACCGATCTGCTGAAGGCCGCCGGCGTGGCCGCCCCGCCCAAGACCTGGGAGGAAATGAAGGCCGCCTGCGAAAAGGTCCTGGCACTGCCCGAGGCCAAGGGCATGTCCTGCTATGCCGGCCAGTTCGACAAGAACGAGGGGCTCACCGTCAACTTCTCCGAAGCCGTGGCCTCAGCCGGCGGCAGCATTGTGGACGCCGAGGGCAAGCCCACCGTCAACACCGCCGAAGCCAGGCAGGGCCTCTCCCAGCTGGTGGACGGCTTCAAGGACGGCCTCTTCCCCAGCGACGCCATCACCTACCTCGAGGAACAGGGCCGCCGCGCGTTCCAGGACGGCAAAGTGGTGTTCCTGCGCAACTGGCCGTTCCTCTACTCGTCGCTGAGCGCCACGGACGGCTCCAGCTCCGTGGCCGGCAAGTTCAACATCACCTCCATCCCCGGCACCAAGGGCCCCGGCGTCTCCACCCTGGGCGGCCGCAACCTGGCCGTCTCCCCCTTCACGCAGAACAAGGCAACGGCACTGGAGTTCATCAAGTTCTTCACCAGCCAGGACCAAGCCCAGAAGCGCCTGGCCCTCAGCTCCCGTGCACCGGCCTACGCCGCGCTCTATGAGGACCCCGCCGTCGTGGCCAAGCGCCCGTTCTTCCCCACCCTGCTCGAATCCCTGACCAACGCCCAGCCCCGCCCGAAGGTGGTCCAGTACGGCGCCACCACCAAGGCCATCCAGGAAGAGGCGTACGCCGCGCTCACTGGCGCCAAGGACACGGACGCCGCCCTGAAGGACATGCAGGCCAAGCTCGAAGAGATCACCGCGAAATGACAACCACAGTTGATTCTTCGGCGCCGCAGGACCTAAAGTCCCCAAGAAGCCGCAGCCTCAAGACCCGCACGCCCGGCGAAGGCCGTATGGCCGCCATGCTGCTCTCCCCCACGCTCCTGGTCCTGGCACTGGTGATCGTGTACCCGCTCATTTCGGCCGTCCACCAGTCCCTCTTCAGCGCAGAGTCCGGGCTGGACGCGGACGGCTTCGTCACCGAGGGCGAGGCCTTCGTGGGCCTGGCCAACTACGCGGACCTGTTCGTGGGCGAATCCGGCCGGCGCTTCCTCAACGCCTTCGGCAACACCACGTTCTTCACCGTGACCACAGTGCTGCTGGAAACCGTCCTGGGCCTGTGCCTGGCGCTGGCCATGCACCGGGCGTTCCGCGGCCGGGCCTTCCTCCGCGCCAGCATCCTGGTCCCGTGGGCCGTGCCCACAGCCGTCTCCGGCCTGCTGTGGCGCTGGATCTTCCAGTCGGACGGCATCGCCAATAGCCTGCTGGGCAGCGAGATCCTCTGGACCGCCGAAGGCACCGCCTCCAAGCTGGCGGTGATCATCGCCGAGGTGTGGAAGACGGCACCGTTCATCGGCCTGTTGGTCCTGGCCGGCATGCAGATCATCCCGGAGGAAGTGTACGAGGCCGCCAAGATCGACGGCGCCGGCTGGTGGCGCCAGCTGGGCTCCATCACGCTCCCCCTGGTCAAGCCCACGCTCCTGGTGGCCGTGCTCTTCCGCATGCTCGACGCCCTGCGGATGTTCGACCTCCCGTTCGTCCTCATCGGGCCCGGCAAGGAGTCCGTGGAAACCCTCTCCATGCTCGCCTGGGACGAGTCCAACCAGCTCCGCTACGGCTCCGCCTCCGCGTTCGCCGTCGTGCTGTTCCTGTATGTCGCCGTCGTCGCCGTGGTGTTCGTGAAGGTGCTGGGCGCGGACGTCACGGGCGCGAAAAAGTTGGGCAGCAAGAAGCTCAAGGCAAACCGTTCACAGAAGGCCGAGGCCACCCGATGACCATCACCGAACTCCGCAGCCTCGCCACCGACGGTCAGCGGCGCGCCGGCCAGCAGAACGCGGGTACGCCCGTCCCAGCGAAGAAAAAGCGCACCTGGCGCTCCTATTCCGTGTACGCCGGGCTGGTGCTGATCTTCGCCTACTGCCTGGCGCCGTTCTACTGGATGATCGTCTCCAGCCTCCGCCGCACCGCGGACATCTTCGACAACACCTTCCTGCCTGCGCCGTTCTCCCTCGAGAACTACGTGAAGGTGTTCGACGGCTCCACCATGTTCGGCCAGGCCCTGCTCAACAGCCTGATCGTGGCCGGCACCACCACGGTGTTCGCCCTGGTGCTGGGTGTGTTCGCCGCGTACGCCATCTCCCGGCTGGAGTTCCGGTTCAAGTCCGTGATCCTCGGCGTTATTATTGCGACGTCGATGTTCCCCGGCATCTCGGTGGTGGTCCCGCTGCTGAGGTTCTTCACGGACCTCGGCTGGATCAACACCTACCAGGCGATGATCATCCCGAACCTGTCCTTCGCCATCCCGCTCGCCGTCTGGAACCTGACCACGTTCATGAAACAGCTGCCGTTCGACCTCGAAGAAGCGGCGATGATCGACGGCTGCACCAAGTGGCAGGCGTTCCGGAGGGTGCTGTTGCCGCTGGCCGCGCCCGGAGTGTTCACCACCGCCATCCTGACGTTCATCCACAGCTGGAACGAGTTCATCATCGCCCTCTCGATGATCAACGACCCCAAAATCCAGACCGCCACCGTGGCCATCTCCAAGTTCACCGGCGCCACCGAATTCCAGGCCCCGTTCGGCGAACAGATGGCCGCCGGCGTGATCGTCACCGTCCCGCTGGTGATCATGGTCCTGATCTTCCAGCGCCGGATCGTGGAAGGCCTCACCGCCGGGGCCGGCAAATGAGCGCTATCGCTGTTTCACAAGAAGCGCACGACGCCGACTGGTGGGAGTCCGCCGTCATCTACCAGGTGTATCCGCGCTCCTTCGCGGACGGCAACGGCGACGGCGTGGGAGACCTCGCCGGGCTCACCGCACGCCTCCCGTACATCGCCTCGCTGGGCGTGGACGGCATCTGGATGACGCCCTTCCAGCCTTCCCCGCAGGTGGACCAGGGCTACGACGTCAGCGATTACTGCGGCGTGGACCCGCTCTTCGGCACCATGGACGAGTTCGACCGGCTGCTGGAGCTGGCCCACTCGCTGGGCCTGCGCATCCTGCTCGACGTCGTGCCCAACCACTGCTCCTCGGCCCACCCGCTGTTCCAGCAGGCCCTCGCGGCCGGGCCGGGCTCGCCGGAGCGGGACATGTTCCACTTCGTCGAGGGCCGCAGTTCCGGCCCGGACTCCCGCAGTGACCTGCCGCCCAACAACTGGCAGAGCGTGTTCGGCGGGCAGGCCTGGAGCCGAGCGGACCCGGGCCCGGAAAGCAGCAGTCCACCTACGGACACCGAGTGGTACTTGCACCTCTTCTCGGCCGGCCAGCCCGACTGGAACTGGCGGAACCCCGCGGTGGGCGATTACTTCGAAGGCGTGCTCCGCTTCTGGTTCGACAAGGGCGTGGATGGCCTCCGGATCGACGTCGCGCACGCCCTGTTCAAGGCGGACGGCCTACCGGACGCAGCGTCCGCCACCGCCGTGGTGGACGGGCTGCGGTCCAATCCGCTGGTCTCGGACCAGGAGGAAGTCCACGAGGTGTACCGCCGCTGGCGCACCCTCGCCGAGAAGTACCAGCCACACCGACTGCTGGTGGGCGAAGTCAACCTGGAACCCGCCCGCGCAGCCCGCTACACCCGCGCGGACGAGATGCACCAGGCATTCGCGTTCGCCTTCGTGAAGCTCGGCTGGGATCCCGCGGCCTGGGCTTCTGTGGGATCGGAGCTGGAGGCCGCGCGGCAGCTCCACGGTGCCGCGCCGAGCTGGGCGCTGGAAAACCACGACATCGTCCGCTCCGTGACCCGCTTCGCCGGTAGCGGGGCGGGCGGCGGCGAGCTGGGTGTCCGCCGGGCCCGGGCCGCCCTGCTGGCACTGCTTGGACTCCCCGGCGCGGCCTACATTTACCAGGGCCAGGAACTCGGCCTGCCCGAGGTGGACGTCCCCGTGGAGGCCCGGGTGGACCCCATGTGGGCCCGCGGCGGCGTTACCCGCGACGGCGCCCGCGTCCCGCTGCCCTGGACCGAGGACGCGGCGCTGAACCACGGGTTCTCGCTTGGTTCCGGGGCTGAGCCGGCGGCGAGCCACGCATCGCCGCCGTGGCTGCCGCAGCCCGAGGGCTGGGGCAGCCACGCGGTCGAAACCCAGCAGCAGGATCCCGGTTCCACGCTCGCACTGGTAACTGCCGCCGTCGGACTCCGACGCAAATTGCGGGAGCAGGGCGTGTTCACCGCGGACGACGGCGGCAGCTGGCGTGTGGAGGACGGGAACCTGCTGATCTGCGAGCGCAGCCCGAAGTTCCTGGTGGCCGTCGCGATGGGATCCGGGCCGGTGCGGCTGCCGGCCGGGACCGTGCTCGCCAGCGCGGTCCCGCTGGAAACCGACGGCTGGCTGCAGCCGGACAACGCCGCGTGGGTGCTGCGGGACTGAGGTGCTTCGGGACTGAGGTGCTTCAGGACTAGGTCCTGCGTGGGTTCAGCCTTGCGTGGCGGCCCAGTCGGCGACGCGCTGGGTGCTTTCCTCTTCGGAGAGGTCTTCGACGCGGGTCATGATGGACCAGCGCACACCGTACGGGTCCCGGATGCTGGCGAACCGGTCTCCGGAGACAAAGGTGGACAGCGGCTCCCGAATGGTGGCACCCGCCCGCTCGGCGCGCGCCACGAGGGCGTCCGCGTCGGCGCAGTAGAAGCCGACGGAATAGCAGTCGTCGTCGCCGTTCGGTGCCGGGACGAGGTGGTAGCCGGGGTTGGGCTCGCCAATTTGGAGCCGCCCCTGACCGAAGTCCAGGTCGGCGTGGACCACGATTCCGCCGATCTCGGTGGCACTGACGGTGCGCGCACCGAAAACGTCCTGGTAGAAGGTGATCGCTTCCTTGGCAGAGGTGATCGCCAGGAACGGCGTGAGGCTCGTGACGCCGTGCGGGATGCCGGATGTTGTGTGCTTGCCGTCGGCGGCTGCGGTCAGTTCGGTGCTTGTAGTATCAGTCATAAATCTCACGGTACGCAGCGGTCCGCCCGGCGGCTTGGAGAATTGCGACAGCCTGGATAAGGAGTGGCCACCGATGGTGGATTCGTTCAAGGGAATCCTCTACCCGGCCCGGCTTCCCACGTTTCACCGCGTGCCCGCACCGGAGTCCGTCACGGACCTGGTGCAGTGGTTTTGGATCCCCGAATGGGACATTGAGCCGGGGCACACGTCACGCCAGCACCTCATCGCGTTCCCGGTGTCCAACCTGGTGGTCCAGCAGGATCTCGTTGAGTTCGCCGGCCCAACAACCCGCCGGTCACACCGCGACCTCACGGGCCGGGGCTGGGCGGTGGGGGCACTCCTGCGTCCCGCGCTGGTTCCGCGTTTCACGGCTGATCCGGGGAGCCTGCGGGATGCCCAGCTGCCGCTATCGCTCGTGGATCTGCAGGCCTCCGTGTCGGCGGCGATGAGCGGAACCGATCCGCTGGAACGCCGGCAACGCGCGGTGAAGGCTTTCACCGACTGGCTGGTATTGGAGAGCCCGGAGGTGTCCGAGGAAGGCCTCCTTGCCAACGCAATGATGGACCTGGTCGGAACATGCACCGACGTGACCCGCCTTGAAGACGTCGCGGCGCGTTTGTTCGTTTCGCCGAGGACCCTTCAGCGGGTGGCGAAGAAGTACATCGGCCTCAGCCCGTCCGCGCTCATCCGAAGGCGCCGCCTGCAGGAGGCCGCTGACCGGTCCCGGACCGACCCGGCAGCTGACCTCGCGGCGATAGCTGCCGAGCTCGGCTACACCGATCACGCCCACCTGACGAACGACTTCCAAAAGACCTTGGGCTTCACGCCGAGCACGTACCGGCGGTCCGTAGTCCAGAACCCGGCCGGGAATCAGAACGACGATTAGGTGATTAGGTAACCGGGGTTGCGCTTATTCCGGCCAGTCGGAGCCCCGGATGACTTCCACGAAATCGCCGCGCTGGAATTTGGGGACGTAATGGGCGAGCACGTCTGCCTTGACGTTGCCGAATGTGGTGTCCGGCCGGTCCTTGATGCCCTCGGTGAATGCTTCAAGGATGCCGTCCTTGAAGTCCGGCCTGGGGTGTGCCGCGACCACGGCGGCACGCTGTTCGTCGGAGATGGCATCGTAACCGATGCCCAGGACGTCCAGTTCCACCCCGCGGGTCACCAGGGCAATCTCGGGGGCCATGTGCAGCGGAATCTCCGGTGTGGTGTGCAGCGCGATACCCGTCCAGACCCTGTCGGCCTCCTCGCCGGTGATTCCGTGGGAGTGCAGGAACCGACGGGCCTCGTCTGCGCCGTCGATCTCGAACCGCTGATCGGTGCGGCGGTACTTTTCGGTCAGGCCGAGGTCATGGAACATTGCCCCTACGTACAGCAGCTCCGGGTCGAAATCCAGGCCCTGCCCGCGGCCGCGCAGCGACCCGAACACGAAGACCCTGCGGGAGTGGTCGAACAGCAGCGGCGATGTAACCCCGCGTACCAGTTCGGTCGCTTCCCGCGCCAAAACACTGTCGGGAATATCCACGCCGGCGATCGATTCAGTCATCTTGTTTTCCTCTTCTCAGCGGTTGGTGGTCTCTTCCAGCATCGCCCGGAAGGGTAGAGTGGGGCCATGTCCGTACAGCCAGAAAAACCACAGATTCAGACATGACTCAGCGGATGGGCTTTGTCGTGTTCGACGGTGTGACGATGCTGGACGTCAGCGGTCCCGGCGAGGTGCTGCAGCAGGCCATCCGGGCCGGCCTCCCGTACACGTCGGTCCTGGTCTCCCCGCGCGGCGGCAATGTCACGGCGTCCTCCGGACTGGTGATGGCGGGCACCACTGCGGCGGCCGACGCCGGGCCCCTGGACACGGTTGTCGTCGTCGGCGCCGACCGGCTCACCGACCAGGGCCTCGACGACGAGTTGCTGGCCGCCGTCAGCATGCTCGCTGAGCGGGCGGGGCGGGTTGCCTCAGTGTGCACAGGTGCATTCGTGCTTGCCGAACTCGGCCTGCTCGACGGCCGCCGGGCAACCACCCATTGGCGGCACAGCGAAACGTTGGCCCGCCGCTACCCCCGAGTGCACGTGCAGGCGGACGTCATCCATGTCCGGGACGGCCGGTACATCACCTCTGCAGGCATCACCGCAGGAATCGATCTGGCGCTGTCGTTAGTGGAGGACGACCACGGGGCGCAGTCCGCCAGGGAGATAGCCCGCGAGTTGGTCGTGTTCATGCATCGTCCGGGCGGGCAGTCCCAATTCTCCACGGCACTTGCCACGCCGCCGGCCCGCAGCAGCCTGCTGCGGGCCCTGACCGCGGCAGTGCGCGCCGATCCGACGGCCGAACACACGCTGCCGGCCATGTCCGCGGCCGCGGCAGTCAGTGCCCGGCACCTGACCCGCCTGTTCCAGGCGGAGCTGGGCACCACGCCGGCCCGCTGGGTGGAACGCGTCCGCCTCGACCGGGCGCAGCAACTGGTGCTCGATGGCCACAGCATCACCGCAGCGGCCGAGCACAGCGGGTTCGGCAGCGACGAAACCCTCCGCCGCGCTTTCGGCCGGCACCTGGGCATCACACCGACCGAATACCGGACGCGCTTCGCCACCACCACGCCGCCCGTCATCCAATGACGTCACCGCCTGACCGCTTCAATGCCCCCAACGGGTCACTGCCTGACGTCCGGGCAGCACGTCGCCGCGTTAGCATGGTCCCAACACGTCCGTACCAGGAGGCTGCATGCCGTACACCGTTGACTTCGAGAACGTTTCTACTGTCGGCTTGGAGTCGTCTCCGGTCGCCGAGACCCTCGCCGGGTTGCGCGCCAACGAGGCCCGCTATTACCGGAACAAGTACAGCCACGTCTTCACAGTGAGCCCTGCCAGCGAGGTTCCGGAGGTGGTGGACCGGGTGAGCCGGATCCTCCGGGACGAGCGTGATATCGTCATCGGCTCCCGCCCGCTGGAAGCCACCGCCTTCGAAGTCGACGGTTTGCGGATGGCCTACGTTTTCTACGAGTCGGGGCTGTCGGTCAACGTCATGTACAGCATCGACGACGGCGGGAAGCGGGCGGTCGGGTTCAAACTCGCCGATGGCATGGAAATTCCAGAGGAACTGGCGCCGCGCTTCAAGTTCGCCCGGCAAAAATCGAAGCTGGCGGGGGTTATTCGCGGCTCCTACTTCGTGATCAAGGGCGAGTACTGACCGGGCACCGGTGTCGCGCCGACGGTAAACCTGTGACGGTGTGCTTTTCGGGCCGGGGACGTTCAGCCGTGTCATTTGTTTTTAGGGCCTTCCCGATGCCCCCTCTATAAGGGTCCGTGGCTTTACACGCAAAAGCTGCCCACATAATTCAAATGGACCTTGCGAATTGGGCCGGATTCATTCCGCTGTAAACCGCCGATTAGCCCTGCCCGAAAGCGTGAGAAGGGCGGGGGCAAGCGTCGAAGACAATTGCCGTATGTGCCCACCGGCGGGCGCGCACCGTCACTGCCGGGACCTACGAATAGGCAACCTCAGGATAAGGTCAAGTGGTCATTAGGAATCGGTAAACATTCATTTTCCACGCTCCTTTATCAGGTGAGTGTGTTTGTGAATGGCAACATCCAGATAATCAAAGCAAATATTGGGGGAAAATATGAGCGACTCACAACTTCCAGCTGACGGTCCACCCGTCGCAACGGATTCAACAGGCACACCAGCGGGCCACCCTCAACCCGGCCCGGCCGCACCCAGGACCCTGCCAGAGGTCGTCCGGTCATTCAACTACATCACGCTGGCCCCTGGCGCAGCCCTGGCAGCCGCCACCTTCCTTGCAGCCTTTTTCGCCTCCCTCATACTGGTTGTCCTGGCCCTCGCGGGTTTCTCGGCCAGCAACAGCGGAAGCACTGACCTGCCCAGCAACCCGATGATCCCAGCAGACATGAAGCAGTCCCCGTGGTCGATGGTGGCCCAACTGGCCGTTCAGCTTGTTGCAATGGGCTTCTTTGGCGCACCGGGGCTCAGCGTGAAAGCCTCCATCCCGTTCCTGGGCAACATAGACGGTTCGGGAGGGGGATTCGCGGCCCCTTTGATCCTGACTGTAATTTCGATTGCCCTGCTGTATTTCGGTGCTCGATTGACCCAGAAACGCGTCGCCGTCGACAAGATGCCACACCCCGGAATCTTTGCACTGAGCACCGGGCTGGCCTTGACCATCCTTGTCAACGTGAGCGCTGCCGTCTTCGCAATATCGTTTCCAGACGTCCCCTCAATTCAAGCCTCGCCCGTCACTTCCGTGACATTCGGTTCGGTCGTGTTCGCGTTTCTGATCGGGGCCTGCGCCGCCTACGCGGGGGTAGTCCCCCCGCATTCTCGGAAAGGCGCCAGCAGTGGACTTCGGGCGAACACAGTTGCCGCCCTGGAAGTCGTCGGTGTTCACTACGGCACCCTCCTGGCAGTGGTGCTCCCCGCAGTCACCATTGCCCTGGGGATTAAGTTTGGCTGGCAGGCGACTTTGTCGGCACCGCTTTGGGCGCCAACAGCAGGATTGTTCCTCGTGGGTCTCGCACACCTGGGTGCGGCCGGGCGGTCTTGGAGTATGAGCTCATATGGGTCCAGCTCATCAAATGCTGCAGGTTCCGAATATGGGTTGGCTTTTGGAGACGGGTTGTCCCAATTCGGTATCCCCGGATGGACCGGATGGGTGCTCCTGGTGTTGGCGCTCATAACCGTCCTGGTCAGCTCCACTTTTTGGTACCTCCGCCGCCCTGCAGTCGTAAACCCGTGGCTAGCCCGAGCTGCCCTGCCGTTGGCGTTCCTTTTTGCCGGGATGCTGCTCACGTGGATCACAACGATCTCCGGCTCATTCCAAGCCGGTTCGTTGGTCCAGGCC
Organism: Arthrobacter sp. P4_H3; assembly: GCF_056400885.1. NCBI lineage: Bacteria > Bacillati > Actinomycetota > Actinomycetes > Micrococcales > Micrococcaceae > Arthrobacter > Arthrobacter sp. P4_H3. The sequence goes on along the minus strand of NZ_JBFUKK010000012.1, from coordinate 10,912 downwards.
AGTGGGACAATTGCCCTTGCGTGGTGGACACCGTTCATCATGCTGGTTTGGGGAATCGTCATCGAAGCATCGACGTTCTTTATAGCTCCCCACCTTGTCCCCTACGTCCCCGCCACATTGGTCAAGAGGACCGTTCACACCGTGCCGGCAGTCTCCGGATCTGCCGTTTTCGCAGATTCGACCTATGCGGGAGCCGGGTCAACACCAACCGGAGTGACGTCTGCCTCATACCCGGCCCAGCTGACAACTCCCGTCAGCCATCCCGCCCTTGCCCCACGGGAGCCGCTGTCGCCATCCAAGCGTCGGAACATCAAAATTGTTCTCATCGCCGCCCTATCTGTGGCTGTCCTGGCTGCTGGCAGTGCAATCACCCTCAACGTCATCAGAGGGGCGAACGGGCCAGCGGTGCCAGTCCGGAGCTACCTGGAAGCGTTGACCAAGGGCGAAGCCGGAAAGGCAATGGGCATCGCCGATCCTGCGCTGGCAAACGACCAGAGGATCCTCCTAACTGATGAGCTTTATTCAAAGACGAACCAACGCATTGATGGATTCGACATCGTTTCCTCCATCACCAGTGATGATCAGGCAACTGTCGTAGCGGAACTGCGCCAGGACGGCCGGAAACAGCGCACGACATACAGCCTGCGAAAGGACGATCCGGACTTGCTGGATGACCACTGGCGCATGGAATCAGCACCAATAAGCGAGTTGTCTATCAAACTGGATACTTGGATGCCCGCGATTCTAGTCAACGGGCAGGAAGTCAAAACAGGCGCTGATCCCGGAATTTACTCCAACTCGGAACTGAAGATCCCTGCGCTCCCTGGGGAGTACATCGTCGAATTACCTGCATCGGAAAAATACCTGCAAGCGGAGAAATCAACCGCCCTCGTGAAGATTGGCGACTCGCACCAGCGCGGGGAGGCCTCCCTCTCCATTCGGCCTTCCGGTGAACTTGAAAAAGAAGTCAGCGTGCAAGCGGAGGCATACCTGGCCCAATGCCTGAAATCTACCGAAGCATCTCCGGCAAATTGCCCCAACAGCATGTACGCCGGAAGCTACGCACGGAACTTCACCTGGGCATTGGACGCTAAACCAGTCTTCTCGCTGACCAAGGACACTTACTCATCCAAGGGCAGCACACTGGTCTGGCGCCTAAGGACCGAGACATCTGGCAAAGCCACAGTCAGCTACGAGACCAACAAATCGTACAGCTCGAGCAAACCAGATTGGCAGCCTAAGAAAGATACGGACACGATATCCTTCGGAGCCCTTGTGACAGTGGCGAACGGCGACCTGCAGGTGAAGTTCAGCGACTACTAAACCCCGGTTTGGGGCGAGTCTGCTCCTAGGCTCTGGCGAAGGGACTGGGACCGGTTTTCGAACCGGTCCCAGTCCCTTCGTGAGGCCAGCGCGTTGAAACGCTCCTCGGGAAGCCTGGAATCATCGTCCCGCCCAGGGCGTCGGGTAACAACCCTTCTGACCGGGCCGGCCGTGCTGGGGGCACAGTTGACGGCCGGAGCCGGATGACGTGCGAGGATACCGGAATGGAAATGACCTCCGAAGTACTGCGTTATGCCGCCTTTACCACCACCCCCGAAGGGGGAAATCCGGCGGGTGTCGTCCTGGACGCAACCCGTCTCGACGACGCCCGGATGCAGGCCATCGCAGCCGACATCGGATATGCGGAAACGGTCTTCGTCACCGAAGCCAGTGTTGACGGCGACTTCCGCCGAAACCGTGTCCGGTACTTCTCCCCGATTGCCGAGGTGCCGTTTTGCGGCCATGCCACGATAGCTTTGGCCGTCGCCCTGTCAGGGCGTGATGGTACGGGGACCTTTGTCTTCGACACGGCCGTGGGACCTGTCGCGATCGAGACTGCAGGCCAGGGTGCAACGGTGACGGCGTGCTTCACAAGCGTTGAGCCGCGGGTGGCCGAGTTCCCCCACGGTGTTCTGGCCACCCTGCTCGGGTTGCTCGGTGCGGACCGGGGCGACCTGCACCCTGAGTACCCTCCGATGATCGCTTTTGCAGGAAACTGGCATCCCATTCTCGTCTTCGCGGAACGAAGGACCTTTGACTCATTTGTTTTCGACCCGGACTCCATGCGCACGCTGATGGATGCCCAGGACTGGGCCGGCACCGTCACGACGCTCTGCGAGATTGGACCGGGCGTGTACGACTCGCGCAACCTCTTTCCGGTTGGCACCATCACTGAAGATCCGGCGACCGGTTCGGCAGCCGCTGCCTTCGGCGGATACCTCCGCTTGCTTTCACTCGTCGAGCCGCCAAGCCGCGTTGTTGTCCACCAAGGCAGCCATGTGGGCCGCCCGAGCGTGCTTACAGTCGATACTCCCCCGTCCGGCGGGATTGCGGTAAGCGGTGAAGCAGTGGAGATCCCATGACGGAACTTGAGGACCACGGGCTGCCGTTGACCGCCCTTGCCGTGGCAGCAGGCCGTGCCGTCGAGACATCCCGGCCCGACCAGCTCATCGCGGATCCGTTCGCTGCCGCCCTGGTAAAGGCCGCCCACTCCCACGTGGACCTGCCCACGGCATGGCCCGCCAGCCCGGAAGACGCCCCTCCGTTCCAGCAGCCTCTCCTGCTGGCCTCCATCTACCTCGGGATGCGAACCCGGTTCATCGACGACTTCCTGACGTCGGACCCGCAGACCGCCCAGACCGTGATCCTGGGCGCAGGGCTGGACACCCGCGCCTACCGGCTCGCGTGGCCGGACGGGGCCAGGGTCATCGAGATCGATCACGCCAACGTCCTGGAGTTCAAGGCGTCCGTATTGACGGGACTGTCCGCCGGGCCGGCGTGCGAGCTGATCACTGTGGCTACGGACCTGTCCCGGCCGTGGCGCGAGCCACTCCTGGCGGCCGGCTTTGATCCGAAGCAGCCAACCACATGGGTCCTCGAAGGCCTGCTGCCGTACCTCGATGCCGCCGCCCAGCTGGCGGTACTGGAGGAGGTGGCGGCACTGTCGGGGTCGGGATCCCGGGTGGTGATTGAGCGGGCGGTGGCCTTGCCCAAGACTGACGGTCTGGAGGCAAAGCTGCGCGACTTCAGCCTCCAGACGGGGCTTTCCATGAGCGAACTGCTGGCGCGGGCCGATCCGCCTGACCCGGCGGAGTTGCTCGAATCGGCGGGCTGGCACTGCAGCGAACACACCGTCCCCGAGCTGTGTTCGATGTATGGCCGCAACCTGTCGCTGGCTGAATCCACCGAGACTGACTCCACCGAGGCTGACCCCGCGGAGACTTCCGCGCCCGGACCGGAGCAGACGGGCGGTTCCGGCACGTCCGGCCAGTCGCGCGGCGGCTTCGTCACCGCGTGGAGGCAGTGAGACGGTAGCGTCAGGGCGAGCCCGTGAGGGTGGGTCTGGCAGACCCTGCCTCGGGTCGAATAAATCAGGTAATTTGAGTGAAGGACACCGGCAACCGGCGCCGCGTTCCTTCCCCACTCCCTGAAAAGGACTCCTCACCCGTGTCTCCCGCGACCTCCGTTTCCGCACGCGAGCGCATGCCCTTCGGCGCGCTGCTGGTGCTGTCGATGATCGGCTTCACCGCCATCACCACCGAACTGCTGCCCTCCGGCCTGCTCCCCCAGATCAGCGCCGGGCTCAACGTGTCCGAACCCGTGGCCGGCTACCTCACTGCCGGGTACGCCGCCGTCATCGTGGCCACGGTGATCCCGGCCGCCATGCTGCTGTCCCGCATCCCCCGCCACATCCTCCTGGTGTCGCTGGTGCTGACCTTCGCCATCAGCAACGCCCTGGTGGGCCTGGTGTCCGACTTCGGCTCCGCCCTCGCCGCCAGGCTGGTGGGCGGCATCGCCCACGGCCTGCTCTGGACCGCGATGGCCCCCTTCGTGGCGCGCATTGTTCCGGCCCACAAGGTGGGCAAGGCGATGGCCATTGTGTTCAGCGGCAACAGCCTTGGCCTGGCCATCGGCGCCCCGCTGGGAACCGCACTGGGCGCCGTGATCGGCTGGCGGGCGTCCTTCCTCCTGCTCGCGGGCACCGGCGTCGTGCTCGCGGCGCTGGCCATGTGGCTGCTTCCCGCCGTGCGGAGGGTCCCGGACGCCCCGCGGCCGTCGCTGCGCAAGGCGATCGGCCAGCCCGGAGTGAAGCCCGTGGCCATCGCCTGGCCGCTGATGCTGATGGCGCACTTCGCGCTGTTCACCTTCATCGCCCCGTTCCTCCGTGAGGCCGGCCTGCCCGACTACAGCATCACTCTTTCGCTCACCGTACTGGGATTCTCCGGGCTGGTGGGCATCTGGATCGCCGGCATCACCGTGGACATGCGGCCGCGCCGTTCACTGCTGATCACGACGGCGGTAGTCGCCGCCGCGTTCCTCCTCCTGCCGCTGGGCGGCACAACCGTCCCCGGCGCCCTGGTGCTGATGGCGGTCTGGGGAGCGGCTTTCGGCGCGATCGGCATCTACAACCAGTCCGCCATCCTCCGCGCCGGCAAGGAGTACCGCGAAGCCGCCAACGGCCTCACCGTGCTGACCATCCAGCTGGGGATCACCATCGGTGCGCTTTACGGTGCGGCCGCCCTCACTGCAGCGGGCCCGCTGCTGGTGCCGGTCGCCGCTGCGGTACCTGTCGTCATCGCCCTCGTGATTGTGGTGACCGGGCGCCAGCATGCCTATCCGCCGGGGCCGAAAGAGGCGGGCTATGTGGCAGCGGAACAGAAACCAGCGGATCCGCAAAGGGCCAACGCACCCGCACCCGATGCCCCTGCCGTGAACGTGGCTGCCGCAACTGCGGCGGACGTTTCCGCCCGCGCCTAGGGCATAGGGGTGCGGCACCGCCACGGGACGGTGCCGCACGCTGTGCCTCCCGCCGTCGGCTAGGAGCGGCGGCGGGAAACCCTGTTGGCCGGATGCCCCTTAGGTAGGGACTGCACCAAGCTGCTGCATGAGGGTCAAGTTGTCCGTGGTTCCCCAATGCTCGGCCACCTTGCCGTCCTCGACGCGGATAATGTCAGTTGTGCCGAATTCGACGCTCTTGCCCGTTGCGGGCATACCGGCCATTTCCCCGCGATGAGTGCCCGTGAGAACTACGTGGCAGGCCTCCAGGTTTCCGTCGGCCAATGACGCTTCGATCGTCTTGACCTTAATATCCGGGAACGCCGTCCGGATCGCATTCACGAAGTAGCGAACACCATCCTTGCCGGGCGGCTGCCCTGGTAGGGCCTCCTCATGATCGATGTAGTCATCCGTCGACAACTCGTCAATGAGGGAAAGATTTCCGCCCTCGATTATTTCCTTATAAAACCGCTCGATCAGTCCAGCCCCGTCAGCCATTGTCGGCTCCTTTGTTGGATGAGACCCGTCAGAATTCCCCCGTTTCCACGGCCGCCGCGCGTTGTGCGGGGCGGCCGGCTACATCCCCATGCCGCCCGTCGCCGCGGGTATGAGGGCCACACCGAGTGCAATCACGGCGAGCGCCACCGCAACGGAGCGGTTGGCCAGCCGTTTCCAAGGCAGCATCTTCTCCCCCGCAATGAAGGCCCCGATCAGCGCCATCCAGCCGAGGCTCATCACCCCTAGCGCAAACAGGGCCACCATCAGCGCCCAACAGCAGGCGACGCACCAGGCCCCGTGCTCAATCCCCATGCGCAACGCACCGCTGTAGCCCGGGCGTAGGCCGTGCAGGAGGAAGTCCATGGGGTTCCGGCATTTCATCAGGCTGACGTTCTTTGCGGGCGTCAGCTGGTAGGCCGCCGCCACCAGGATCACGGCGACGGCCAGGTAGCGGCCGCCCTGGTCCGTGCCGAAGAAGCCGGGAAGCAGCGACGCCACTGCGTTGTAGAGCCCGTAAGCCAGCACCCCGAACACCGTCCAAGCGATGAGATACCCTGCCACGAACACCGCAGTGGAGCCGGCCGGGGCATACCGCCCCTGCCCGCGCCGGTGGTGCTGGATCCTGTCATAGGCCACCACCATGGGGGCAACGGAGGGGAACATCATGGCCGCCAGCATTACCACCCACGTGGTGACGAAGAATCCCAGCGGACCCGGGTCCGTCCAGCGGCCCATGTCCATCCCGCTCAGCTGGGTGGACGTGAAGATCCAGCTCATCGCTGCCAAAATCAGCAACGTGGCGATCAGGCCAATCTCCCGTGGATCCATCCGGGATCCTGCCGGGACCGAAGCCGCCGCTGACGGGCTTGGCGCCGTTGGCGCGGGGCTGACGGGGGAAGCGGCGGCGAGCCCGGACGGGGCAGTAGAACGGGAGAGGGCCGCGCGCGAAAAGATACGCGCGCGGCCCCGCCTAAACAGCCTCCTCTGATACATCGACCGGCCGCACTTAACCGCGGCCCTTAGGGGCGCCCTCGGCCATTTCGCTGGCGAAGGTGAAGTCGAACGTCTCGCCGTAGACGCCGTCAAATTCCAGGCCAAACAGGTCCGAGTGGCCCGGTCCCTTTCCGATCCGGAATTCCGGGGCGAAGCCGAACATCGCGTTCTTCTCGGTGGTGAACCCGCCGCCCGGCCCCGGCAGCGGCTCGAATCTGACGTCAGCGCGCCCGGCCACCGAACCCGACGGGCTGTCCCCACCAGAGAACGAGATGCTTGCACGCTCGACGCCTAACCAATCTCCGTACAACGCCGCAAAATCCGCGAACGGGCCGCCGGCCTCACCATGAAGTATGGTTTCCAAAGCCGTGGCCTGCGCAGCCGATGCGCCGTCGTCGACGACCACTCCCACCTTCCAGCCACCTGCGCTGAGGTTCGACGGGAACCAGTTGGAGAACGCGAAGTCGACGCCGGCCAGGTCCGTCTCATCCATGTTTCCCTTGGCGATATGGAAGATATTCAGGCCGCGGCATTCGCCGTCCGGCCCTGTGGGCGCCCCGTCAATCGGGCAGGGGCAAATCAACTGGCAATTGCAGTTTCCAACATACGTTCCTGATATTTCCCAAGACACAGGACCCTCCTCGCTGGCGCTGTCGCCAAGCAGAACCGGCCCAGGGTCAGCGCCGAAATACACAGGACAGAGCGCCCTGTTAAGGCGCACGCTATTCCTGCTCAAATCGCCTGTCAAGATGCCGTTGGTACCGGCTTATCCAGAGCAAGCAGCGCACCCCTTTCGGTGTATTCAGCCCTGCTCCAAGTGCGTCATTTCCGCTCCCGCCACAGCAGCGTCACGCCGAAGGCGACGCCGCCCAGCACCAGCATGGCGATCACCATCAGGCCCCAGTTGGCCTGGTTCACGCCGCTCCCGTAGAAGATGCCGATCATCACCGTGGCCGTGATGGCGCCAAGGTAGCGGCAGGTCTGGAAGATACCCGCGGCCACCCCGCGTTCGTGCGGCTGGGTGGAGACGTACATGCCCTGGCTGGAGGCGATGCTCACCACGCTCCACGGAATGCCCATCAGCGCGGTGAGCACCAGCACCAGCGGGATGGCGAACGAGGCAGTCAGCAGCCACATGGTTCCCGCGGCGGCCACCAGGAACAGCACCCCGGCAATCAGCACCAGCCGCACACCGAAGCGGTCGATCGCGCGGACCGCGAACGGCGTCGCGATCACGGACATCGCTGCAAGCGGCAGCATCAGGAGACCCACGACGCCGGGATCGTAGCCCGCCGCTTCCTGCAGCAGCTGCGGCAGGCCGAAGAATGCGAAGTAATAGATGCCGTTGAACACGGCGAAGCCGAGGTAGACCAGCAGCAGCGGCCGGTTCCTGCCGAGCAGCCGCAGGTCCAGGAACGGCGGGCTGAACTTCAGCTCCCTCCAGACGAACAGGGCCGCCAGCAACGTCCCGCCGGCAAGCAGCCACCAGCGCACGTTCGGCAGCACATTCAGCAGGGCCATCATGGTGAGCAGCAGGGATCCGACGAAGCCCAGGATGCCGGGGATGTCCGAGTCCCGCAGCAGCTCCGCGGCACTCCCGCGCTCGCGGTCCTCATCCACCGGGGCGAATTTCCAGACGACGAGCAGTGCCGCGAGGGACAACGGCACATTGATCAGGAACAGCGCCTGCCAGCCCACCAGGCTTACCAGCAGCCCGCCCACCACGGGGCCGACCGCCGCCGCGGACGTGTTGGCCATCTGGATCCGGCCCAGCGGACGGGTGGACTTCACGTTGGCTGTCCGGGCCAGCGCGCCGACGATGACGACGGCGCTCGGGTAGGCGGTGGCCGTGCCGAGCGCCATGAATGCCCTGGCGACGCAAAGCAGGGCGAAGTTTGGCGCGAACGGGGCCACCGCGCAGGTTGCCGCCACCAGTACCATCCCGAAGGTGAACAGGCGCCGCGGACCGAAGCGGTCCGCCAGCCGGCCCATCAGCGGCTGGCCCGCCGCGGAGGTGAGGTAGAAGGCGGTGATCACCCAGGTGACCGTGGCGACGTCGAGCCCGAAATCCGCGCGCAACACCACCAGGGCGACGGCGATCATGGACGAGTTCAGCGGGTTCAGCGAAGTGCCCAGGCTGAGGCCGGCCACGGCGAGGGCTGTCCGAGGTTTGTTGCTCACGGAAACAGTCTGTCCCACATCTGCGCGGGAGGCCGAACTTGGTTACGGCCGTGCCTGAGTGGCACCGGCCGCGTCACCACCCGCCGTGGTGGCGACCGGATTCGAAGCGGTCAGCCCGCGGCCTGACCCTCGCGGGCAACCTCCTCCAGAATCCTGGCTGTCGGCGACGCCGTCATCAGCTGCCCTATCACCTCCGGTTTGTCCCACACGTCGCTGCGGAGCCGCTCCAGAAAGGCGGTTGCAGCGTCCTTGGTGTCGAAGTCAAGGAGCACGGCGACGCTGTTCTGTTCGTCTGTATCCCGGAACAGGCGGACAGACTTGGCGCCCGAGGCGGCGCGGCCTGCAGGATCGCTGTCGAATACTTTCTTGAAAGCCTCGTAGTCCCGGACCGGATAGCTGATCTGCAAGGTGAACACCGTGGTTCCTTTCCTTCGGGCTGTGTCAGGTCAAAGATAGGCCTTCCGGCCTCATCCCGGTAGGGCCGGTCGCCGGCCGTGATCCGCAGGTGAGTCGGGAGGCAGGTGCGGCTCTACCTCGCAGCCTTTGCCACGGTGAACAGGAATGCCGAGTCCTCTTCCGCTTCCAGGCTGTGCAGTCCCGCCGGAACGATCAGCAGGTCACCGGGCTTGCCGTCCCAGGAGTCGTCGCCGGCCCGCAGCCGCAGACTCCCTTGAAGGACGAAGACTGTGGCGTCACCAGGATTCTGGTGCTCGCTCAACTGCGTGCCGGCCTTGAGCGCCATGACCGTCTGGCGAAGCACCTTCTCATGCCCGCCATAGACGGTGTCGGCAGCCCGCCCGTTGTTCGCTGCAAGGGCCGCGGCGAGCTGCTGCCGGGCCAGGGCGTCGATCGAAATTTTCTGCATGAGGCCACGGTACTCAAACGGGCCTTCGGGCGATATAGGCCGGTGGACCCGCCAAGCGGAAGCGCGCGAAAAACGTATGGCCTGTCGGGCTCGCGGCCGGGCCAGCACAACCTCTGGACAGCACGTCCCGCCGTCAGTAAATTCGAAGAATAGATCCCACCTGGATGCACGACGGGAAAGAGCCGGCCATGGCCACTTATGATTACGCCTCCGGAACTGCGGCGCCTACCGCCTACGCCCAGGTGGTGCCGAAGCGCAAGGGACGCATCGTCGTCAATTGGATCACCACCACGGACCACAAAACGATCGGGTACATGTACCTGATCGCGTCCTTTGTGTTCTTCTGCTTCGGCGGCGTTATGGCGCTGCTGATCCGCGCCGAGCTGTTCGAACCGGGCATGCAGGTCCTGCAGACCAAGGAGCAGTACAACCAGCTGTTCACCATGCACGGCACGGTGATGCTGCTGATGTTCGCCACCCCGCTGTTCGCCGGCTTTGCCAACGTCATCATGCCGCTGCAGATCGGCGCACCGGACGTTGCCTTCCCGCGACTGAACGCGCTGGCCTTCTGGTTCTTCCTGTTCGGCTCCACCATCGCCGTTTCAGGCTTCATCACCCCGCAGGGTGCTGCCGCTTTCGGCTGGTTTGCGTACGCGCCGCTGAACAACACGACATTCACGCCCGGCGTGGGCGGTGACCTGTGGGTCTTCGGCCTGGCGCTGTCCGGCTTCGGCACCATCCTTGGCGCGGTCAACTTCATCACCACGATCATCTGCATGCGCGCCCCGGGCATGACCATGTGGCGCATGCCGATCTTCACCTGGAACACGCTGGTTACCGCCATCCTGGTGATCATGGCCTTCCCGCCGCTGGCAGCAGCGCTATTCGCCCTCGGCGCCGACCGCAAGTTTGGTGCACACATCTACGATCCCGAGAACGGCGGCGCCGTCCTCTGGCAGCACCTGTTCTGGTTCTTCGGCCACCCCGAGGTGTACATCATTGCGCTGCCGTTCTTCGGCATCGTCTCGGAGATCTTCCCGGTCTTCAGCCGCAAGCCGATCTTCGGCTACAAGGGCCTGGTCTACGCGACCATCTCGATCGCCGCGCTGTCCGTGACCGTGTGGGCACACCACATGTACGTGACCGGCTCGGTCATGCTGCCGTTCTTCGCCTTTATGACGATGCTGATCGCGGTGCCGACGGGCGTGAAATTCTTCAACTGGATCGGCACCATGTGGGGCGGCTCGCTCACCTTTGAGACACCCATGCTGTGGAGCATCGGCTTCCTCGCGACCTTCCTGTTCGGCGGCCTGACCGGCATCATCCTGTCCTCCCCGCCGCTGGACTTCCACGTCTCGGACTCCTACTTCGTGGTGGCCCACTTCCACTACGTGGTGTTTGGCACCGTGGTGTTCGCCATGTTCGCCGGCTTCTATTTCTGGTGGCCGAAGTGGACCGGCAAGATGCTCAACGAGCGCCTCGGTAAGATCCACTTCTGGATGCTGTTCCTCGGCTTCCACGGAACCTTCCTCATCCAGCACTGGCTCGGTGTCGAGG
>NZ_JBFUKK010000011.1:0-211141 GCF_056400885.1 Arthrobacter sp. P4_H3 | reverse complement strand
GCATGGGGAGCGGTGCCCATCGACGATGGGTTGGACCGCGGGATAGGTTCTAGGTAATGGATCTTCCGGATGAGCCGGGGGCCGCTGGGGAGCCGATCGGATCGGGTCCGTTGACTAAAGGGAGATAACTAATGGCTATTTGGGGTGCAGACATTGCTCAGCTCAAGGCGCTCGGAACCAAGCTGCAGGCTGGTTCGTCCGAGATTGAGAAGCAGAAGTCGCAGCTGTCGAAGGCTCTTGACGGCACTGACTGGAAGGGCCCGGACGCGGACAAGTTCCGCAGTGAGTGGTCCGGTTCGCACGTGACGGCCCTGGCCAAGGTGGCACAGGCGCTGCAGGAAGCCGGCAAGCAGGCAACCAAGAACGCTTCCCAGCAGGAAGAGGCTTCCCGCTAGGAAGGCCTCCTCCCGCCAGGGACAGCATGCCGGATGCCCCGGACGCCGTAAAGCGTCCGGGGCATCCGTGCGTTAGCAGCCAGACAATGTCAGTGATCTAAGGCAGGATAGGTCTGTGAGCACAGGGAACACGGCAGCAGACACCGAAACAGACAGCACAAATCAGGCCAGCGCCGCAGGGGAACAGGTGCCCTCCGGCGCCGCGCGCGAGGAATACCACAACCTGGTGGAAGAGGTGCGCAAACACCGCTTTGCCTACTACCAGGAGGACGCGCCGACCATTTCGGACGCCGAGTTCGACGAACTCTTCCGGCGCCTCGAAACGATCGAAGCAATGCACCCCGAACTGGTGTCCAACGATTCGCCCACGCAGGAGGTGGGCGGCGAGGTGTCCGCCGCGTTTGCCGCCGTCGAACATCTCCAGCGGATGTACAGCCTCGAGGACGTCTTTTCCCTCGAGGAACTCGAGGCCTGGATCGCGAAGGCCGAGGCCAGCGTCGCCAAGCTCGGCAACGGCACCGCCGGTCCCACCTGGCTCACGGAACTCAAGATCGATGGCCTGGCGGTCAACCTCCTCTACCGCGACGGCAAACTGGTCCGGGCCGCCACCCGCGGGGACGGCTACACGGGCGAGGACATCACCCACAACGTCCTGACCATCAAGGAAATCCCGCAGCAGCTGACCGGCGGCAACTTCCCGGCCGAAATGGAGGTCCGCGGCGAGGTCTTCATTCCGTCGCAGGCCTTCGCCGAATTCAACGAGGCGCTCATCGAGGCCGGCAAGGCCCCGCTGGCCAACCCGCGCAACGCCGCGGCCGGCTCGCTCCGCCAGAAGGACCCGGCGGAAACGGCCAAGCGCCCGCTGCGCATGTACGTGCACGGCATCGGTGCCCGCGAAGGGTTGGAAACGGCCAGCCAGTCGGACACCTACCGCCAGTTGGCCGCCTGGGGCCTGCCAACGAGCCCGTACTTTGAGCTCCTCGGCAGCCTCAAGGAAGTGCTCGCGTTCATCAAACGCTACGGCGACAAGCGGCACAGCCTCACGCATGAGATTGACGGCATCGTGGTCAAAGTGGACGACTTCGCCACGCAGCGCGCACTCGGGTACACCTCCCGGGTGCCCCGTTGGGCTGTCGCCTACAAGTACCCGCCGGAGGAAGTCCACACCAAGCTGCTGGACATCGCCGTGAACGTGGGGCGCACCGGCCGCGTCACCCCGTACGGAGTGATGGAGCCGGTGAAGGTAGCGGGTTCCACGGTGGGTATGGCCACCCTGCACAACCAGGACGTCGTCAAGGCCAAGGGTGTGAAGATCGGCGACATCGTGGTGCTCAGGAAAGCCGGGGACGTCATCCCGGAGATCGTGGGCCCGGTGCTTGCGCTCCGGGACCAGCAGGATCCGCCGGTACGGGATTTTGTGATGCCCACGGAATGCCCGTCCTGCGGGACGCCGCTTGCTCCCGGGAAGGAAGGGGATGTCGATATCCGTTGCCCCAATTCACGCTCCTGCCCTGCGCAGCTGCGTGAACGCGTGTTCCACGTGGCCAGCCGCGGCGCCTTCGACATCGAGGCCCTCGGCTGGGAAGCCGCCATTGCCCTCACCCAGCCCGCTGAGCCCGAAACTCCGCCGCTGACCAGCGAAGCCGCGCTGTTCCGGCTTACGCGCGAAGACCTCGCCGATGTCCGCATCCGCCGCGAGAAGCGGTCCAAGGGAGTGGGCACCGGCGAATTCGAACTGGTGCCGTACTTCTTCAGCAAGGGCACGGCCAAGTCGCCTTCGAAGCCGACGGCCACTACCGAAAAGCTCTTCAGCGAACTGGATAAAGCCAAGACCCAGCCGTTGTGGCGCGTCCTGGTGGCGCTGTCCATCCGGCATGTCGGGCCCCGCGCGTCGCGTGCCCTTGCCACGGCCTTCGGTTCGATGGAGGCCATCCGGCAGGCCTCCGAGGAAGATCTGGCCCATGTCGACGGCGTGGGCCCGGTGATCGCCGCGGCGCTGAAGGAATGGTTCGCCGAGGACTGGCACCGCGAAATCGTGGACAGCTGGGCTGAAGACGGTGTGCGGATGGCGGATGAGCGGGACGAATCCACCCCGCGGACCCTGGAAGGTCTGACCATCGTGGTCACCGGAAGCCTCGAAGGGTTCAGCCGGGACGAGGCCAAGGAAGCCATCCTTATCCGTGGCGGCAAGGCCGCCGGGTCCGTTTCCAAGAACACCAGCTACGTCGTGGCGGGTGAGAACGCCGGAACAAAACTGGACAAGGCCGAGCAGCTGGGGCTTCCGGTGCTGGACGAGGACGGCTTCCGGGAGCTCCTGGCCAACGGACCCGCCGGCGCTTCCGATAGCGCTCCTGAGGATGCGCCGGATGCAGCCGCCACCAGAGACGATGCCGAGGACCACCAGGAAGAGCTGCGGGAATGAGTGTCACACCGGAAGACCTGCTCGAGGTGGCCAAGGAGGCCGCCGCAGCCGGGGCGGCGGTGCTCGCCACCCGGAACGCCGCGGAACTGGACATCAGCAACAAGGGAGAGTCCGGGGACTGGGTTACGGCGTTCGACGTCGCCGCCGAGAACGCCGTGCGTGCAGTCATTGCCCGCGCCCGGCCGCAGGACACCGTGACCGGCGAGGAACACGGCACGCTCAGCCGGGACAATCCCAGCGGGTACCGCTGGTCAATCGACCCGCTGGACGGCACCACCAACTTCATCCGGAACATCGTCTACTACGGCACGTCCGTGGCAGTGGCGGATCCCGACGGCGCCTGGCTGGCCGGCGTCGTCAATGCCCCCGCCCTGGGCCGCGTCTACTACGCATCCCGCGGGCAGGGCGCGTGGCTGGAGGAGCGCGGACAGCGGACCCAGCTCACCGGTCCCGTTCCAGGCCGCGCCGGGCAGATCCTGGCCACGGGCTTCAGCTACGATCCCGAGGTCCGTGCCGAGCAGGCCGAGGCCCTCGGCGGCTTCATGGACGGTTTCGCCGATGTGCGCCGGCTGGGGTCCGCTGCCCTGGACCTGTGCCTTGTGGCGGACGGAACCCATGACGCCTTCGGTGAACGCGGTCTCAATGAGCATGATTTCTCCGCCGGTGCCCTGATCGCCGAGGAGGCGGGATGCTGGGTCCGCCGCCCCCGCCTCACCAGCCCGCTCGACGGCGGACCTTCGGACGAGGAACGCCTCGCCGCGTGGACATGTGCCGGGACGCTCGAGCTGTCCGGGAAGTTTCCGCTCTGACGGGCGGAGGCTGACGGGCGGCGGGGGCTCAGGCGGCGCTCAGGCGTGCGCGGCAGCCAGCCCGGCGGCACCGGAGTAGCGGTTGAGCGGCCGCTCCAGCCCATAGTGACCGCGCAGCGTATCTGCCGTGTATTCCGTGCGGAACAGGCCGCGCCGCCGAAGGACCGGCACCACGTGGTCCACGAAAGCCTCCAGCCCTGAGGGGAGCACTGCGGGCATGATGTTGAAGCCGTCCGCGGCGCCGCTCTCGAACCAGAGCTGAATGGCATCGGCTACCTGCTCGGGCGTTCCCGAGAACGTGCGGTGGCCGCGGCCGCCGCCCAGCCGTCCGATCAGCTGGCGCACCGTGAGCTGTTCGCGGCGGGCAAGCTCCACGATCAGGGTGTAGCGGCTCTTGGCGCCCTGGACGGAGTCCTCATCCGGAAGGTCCGCCGGCAGTTGCCTGTCCAGGGGCAGGTCGTCCGGGCTGACGCCCAGGGTCTTCGCGAGTTCGATGCGTGCGTACTCGGGCCGGATCAGATCGTCGAGTTCGCGTTCCAGTTCCTTGGCCTCGGCTTCCGTGCCGGCCAGCACGGGCACAATGCCGGGCAGGATCTTGATGCCCTCCGGGTCGCGTCCGGCGGCTGCGGTGCGGGCCTTGAGGTCGGCGTAGAAAACCTGCGCGTCTTCGAGCGTCTGCTGCGCAGTAAATACAGCCTCCGCGTAGCGCGCCGCCAGGCCCTTGCCGTTTTCGGAGGATCCGGCCTGGACGATCAGCGGGTAGCCCTGCGGCGACCGCGGTACATTCAGCGGACCGCGGACCCTGAAATGCTTGCCGGCGTGGTCGATCGGCCTGACCTTGTCCGCGTCGGCCCAGACGCCGGCCTCCTTGTCCGCCACCACGGCGTCGTCATCCCAGCTGTCCCAGAGCTTGCCGGCGACGTCCAGGAACTCCGCCGCCCGCTCATAACGGGTGGCGTGCGCCGGCTGGTCATCGACGCCGAAGTTCCGCGCGGCGTCGGGCCCTGCAGTGGTAACCACGTTCCAGCCGGCACGGCCGCCGCTGACGAAATCCACGGAGGCGAACCGGCGGGCAAGGTTGAACGGATCGTTGTAGGTGGTGGAGGCCGTGGCAATCAGGCCGATCTTCTCGGTGGCGGCGGCGATGGCGGTCAGCAGCACCGTCGGTTCGAGCTTTCCGGCGGGCCGGCGGCCCACGTTGCCGAAGATCACGGGAGAGTCCGCGAAGAAGATGGAATCGAACGTGCCGCGCTCGGCGATCTGTGCCAGGTTGCGGTAGTGGCTGATGTCCGTGCTTGCCCGGGGGTTGCTCTCGGGCAGCCGCCACGAGGCTTCGTGGTGGCCGGTGCTCATGAGGAAAGCGTTAAGGTGCAGGGTGCGCTGGGACGGTGCCATGGGGTGATCCTGTCGGTGGGTTGTTGTTCGGGCGGCGTGTCGGTGGTGCAAATCAACCACAGCCGCACCGGCCGCTGCCAGCCCCGCCGACCACTGGAGAAACGGCGCGAAACAGCGGGAAATGCACGGAAACAGCGGGCAACGCCCGGACACACAGGGCAACGCCCGGACACGCGGCGCAACACAAGGCAACCGGCGCCTGGTGATAGTTCAGTCACGGAAACAGCCTTTTCGTCGGCTGCGGGACGCGCGCACACCTAGCATGGATAAGTGCATCCGCAGATCCTCATTCGCCCCGCCGTCCCGGCAGATTACGACGCCGTGGCCCGCATTACGCGGGACGCCTACCTTGCCGCGGGCTACTTCGCGGATGCCGACCACCCGTACATGCTGCAGATCCAGGATGTGGCCAAGCGGGCCGCCCAGGCCACCGTCTGGGTTGCCGAGCGGGCGGGCCGCGTCGTCGGTTCCGTGACACTCGCCGTCGCCGGTGAGCCTTTCGCGGACATCGCCCTGGTGGACGAACTCGAATTCCGCATGCTAGTCGTGGACCCGTCCGTCCAGCGCAGCGGCGCGGGGAAGGCCATGGTCGAGGCGATCATTGCCCACGCCAAGTCGCTTGACGGCATCAGGGCCGTGGCCCTCACGACGGGCCTCACGTGGGAAAGCGCGCACGGGCTGTACCGCAAGGTTGGCTTCCAGCGCGTACCCGAGCGCGACTGGTTCGTGCCGGATACCGACATAAAGCTGCTGGTTTACCGGCTGGACGTCTAGCCGCCCTAAAGTGGTGCCGACTCAAGGCACCATCGAAAGGCACACCATGCGCAAGACATTCGGCTCCGGCTCCACGTGGGAGCAGACCCTCGGCTATTCCCGTGCGGTGCAGGTGGACAACACCCTGCACATCTCCGCCACCGCCGCCAGCGGTGAAGACGGAATCGTGGGCGAGGATTTCTATGCCCAGACCAGGTTCATCCTGGAAAAGCTGGGTGCAGTCCTGGCCGAGGCAGGGTTCGAATACGGCGACGTGGTGCAGTCCAAGCTCTACCTGACGGACATCAGCAAGTGGGAGGACGCCGGCCGGGCCCACGGTGAAGTGTTCGGCGACATCCGTCCCACCCTGTCCCTGGTCCATGTACTGCCGTTCCTCGACCCGAACATGCTGGTGGAGATCGAACTCGTGGCCCAGAAGAGCGCCAGCTAGCAGAGCGCGAACGGACACTTGCGGCCCGCCCGGGAGCGGGGGCCTCACGTGTCCGTTCGCGCTTAGGAAGCAGGAAGACCGTAGCGGTGTTCCGGGCGGCCGGTGGTTCCGTAGCGGAGCTGGATGTCGACGGCGCCGTCATCCGCCAGCGAGGACAGGTACCGCTGGGCGGTGGCCCGGGAAACACCGACCCGCCCCGCCACCTCGGCCGCCGAATACTGTTCCCCGGGCACCAGGGATTCCAGCACTGCCGCCTCGGTGGCGGAGCGCGGCCTGGCCGATACCGTGACGTCCCCGGGAATCAAGGACCGTTTGGCCCGCTCCACCGTGTCCTGGTCCAGCGCGCCGGGCTGGGCCAGGATCCGCCGGTACCGGGCATAGGAACGGAGCTGCTGGGACAACGACTCGGCCGTGAACGGCTTCAGCAGGTACCCCAGGGCGCCGCGCCGGAAGGCGGCGCGCAGCGAAACGGCGTCCGACGCCGCGCTCAGGATCATGGTGTCCACATCCAGCTGGCGGAGCAGGTCCAGGCCCGAGCCGTCGGGCAGGTACACATCCAGCAGCACCAGGTCCGGGCGCAGGCTGTGGATGGCCTGCAGCGCCTGCGACGCCGAACCTGCGGGCGGCAGCGCCAGGAAGCCGGCCACCGAATCCACGTAGGCCGCATGCAGCTTGGCGACGTGGAAGTCGTCGTCCACAATCAGCACCCTGAAATCCTCAGACATCGGTGTCCTTCCCGATCAAACTGTCGTTCCTGATGGGCTTGTCCTTTCCGGGCAGGTCGGCTGTGGTCCGCGGCAGCGTTGCCATGAAGACTGCGCCGGGGCCGCCGGGGGAGCCGGGCTCCAGGACCCGGACGTCCCCGCCGCGGCGCCGCGCCAGCTGCCGGGCCAGTGCCAGCCCCAGGCCCTGCCCGCCGGCGGCACGTGCCGGCCCTGCCGCCGTCGTGAATCCTTCGGCGAACACCGCCTCCGCCCCGCCGGCCGCCGTTTCGGCAGCCAGGCCGTCGCCGGAGTCGGCGACGACGACGTGCAGCGTCCCGCCGTCGGGCCCCGGCTCGTCCAGCAGTTCCACTTCCACCCAGCGGTCCGCCGCGGAGCCGGCGACGGCGGCGTTCACGGCGTTGTCGATCAGGTTCCCCAGGACCGTGGTGACGTCCTGCGGTTCGGTCACCTGGCCGCGCACCAGCGTTTCCGGGCCGATACGCAGTGCCACGCCGCGTTCGTCCGCCTCCACGCCCTTGGCGCCGACGAAAGCCTGCAGGTACGGGTCCTGCAGGAGCTCGGCCTGGTCCACCGGGAACTTGAGCGGGCCGGTGGCCGCCAGACGCGCCAGGTAGTCGCGGGCCTGCTGGTGCTGCCCGATGCTCATGAAACCGGCAATGGTGTGCAGCTGGTTGGCGAACTCGTGGCGCTGGGCGCGCAGCGCGGTGGACATGGTGCCCACGGCATCCAGCTGGCGCGTCAGGTGCTGCAGCTCGGTGCGGTCGCGGAGCATCACCACCCAGCCGAGGTCTTCGCGCCGGTGCAGTGCCTTGCGGGCACTGGCCACCAGCACCCGGATGCCGGCGATGATTTCGACGGCGTCTGCTTCGGCCGCGTCCGGCTGCGTCAGGGCCTTCAGCTGTTCCGGGACCGGCGCCTGTTGCCACGGTGTGCCGGTGAGATCCGTCTGGCCAAGCAACCGCTGGGCGGCGGCGTTGAACACACTGATCCGGCCGTCTGCCGCCACGCCGATCACGCCGTCGTCAACGCCCTGGAGGACCGCCACCTGGTCGTGGACCAGGGTGCTGATCTCCTCAGGTTCCAGGCCAAGCGTCAGCCGCTGCAGGCGGCGGCGCAAGAGGAACGAGGCCAGGACTCCGGCCAGCAGCGAACCGGCCGCGGTCAGCGCGATGGGCGTGATGTCCCGGGCCAGGCTCTGGACGATGCTCTCGGTGGAATACCCCACGCTGACCTCGCCCACCACAGTGTCCGAGTCCGGGCCGAAGACGGGCACCTTGGCTCCCGCCGACGGTCCCAGCGTGCCGGTGTTCCGGGTGGTCACCTCCTTGCCCGAGAGGGCTTCGGAGGGATCCGTGCTGACCTTCTCACCCAGCCGGTCGGCGTCGGGGTGCGCGAGACGCAGGCCCGTTTCATCCGTGATCACCACGAACAGCGCCCCGGTGCGGGTACGTGCACCTTCGGCCACCGCCATCAGCGGGCCGGCCAGCAGCACCGACGCGGGGGGAGTGCCCGCCCCGCGGCTGATGGACTGGACCTCCCGGCGGACGGTGGGATCGGAGGCCACGGTGCGCGCAAGCGTCAGTGCCTGGCTCTCTGCTTCGCGGCCAAGCCGTTCGTACGTCAGCCAGGCATGCACGGCACCGCTGAGCAGCACAACGAGCAAAACCACACCGAGCTGGAGCAGGAGGGTCTGAGTAGAAAACCGCAGGGGCTGCCGCGGTGCCGGACGCTTCATTGCCCTCCTGACGGGGTTTTGGCCTGCTGAGCTAAATGAGCAAAATGCTCCTAATAAGCAGTATGCCAATCAATTGAACCAAAGGCACTGCCGTGATGCGGGCCACTCTAACGTCTGTAGTGCGCATCACACCGGAGTGGTGCCGATTGACTGACAAAGGAGCCGGCTGTGCTGGTATTACTTGGATTCGCCATGATCGCGGTATTCATGGTGCTGATCATGACGAAGAAGTTGACGCCAGTACTGGCGCTGATCATTGTTCCCACCGTCTTCGGGCTGTTCGCCGGGGCGGGGCTGGGCATCGGGGACATGGTGCTGGACTCGATGAAGTCCATGACCTCCACCGCAGCCCTGCTGATGTTCGCCATCATCTACTTCGGCCTGATGATCGACGTCGGGCTGTTCGACCCGCTGGTGCGGTTCATCCTCCGCAAGCTGGGCAATGACCCGGCCAAGGTGGTGCTGGGCACCGCCATCCTGGCCGCCGCAGTGTCCCTGGACGGCGACGGCTCCACCACCTTCATCCTCACCACGGCCGCCATGCTGCCTGTCTACCTGCGGCTCAAGATGAGCCCCGTCGTCCTGACCTGCGTGGCGGGCCTTGCCAACGGCACCATGAACATCCTGCCCTGGGGCGGCCCCACCGCCCGCGCCGCCACCGCACTGAAGATCGATGTCAACGACGTCTTCGTCCCGATGGTCCCGTCGCTGATCGCCGGCCTCGTTGTGGTCTTCGTCTTCGCCTGGCTGCTGGGCCTGCAGGAACGCAACCGCCTCCGCGCCACCGCCCCGGAAATCTGGGGCGTGCCTGATACGGCAGAAGAGCTCGACGGCGGTACCAGCGGCGGCCGCTCGGCCGGCGGTTCCGGTACCGGACGCAAGGGTTCCGGTCCTGCCGGAACAGCCCCTGCAGGTGTCTCCCCGGCGGGCGGCTCCGTTGCCGTGCTCGAGCGCACCGAATCCCTCGTTGACGACCGCGACTCCGCCATGGCCGACACCGCCCTCGACCCCAACCGCAAGACCCTGCGCCCCAAGCTGTTCTGGTTCAACCTGGGCCTGACCGTCGCCGTCATGGTCATGCTCGTGGCGGACCTGGTGCCGCTGCCGTTCGTCTTTATGGTGGGCTCCGCCATCGCCCTGCTGGTCAACTTCCCCAAGGTCAAGGACCAGGGTGCCCAGCTGATCGCCCACGCCCCGTCCATCGTCGCCGTGGTCAGCATGGTCATGGCAGCAGCCGTCCTCACCGGCGTCCTGAAAGGCACCGGCATGGTCGAGGCCATGTCCGCGTGGCTCGTCCAGATCATCCCCACCAGCATGGGCCCGTTCATGGCCGTGATCACCGGCGTCCTCAGCATTCCCATGACGTTCTTCATGAGCAACGACGCCTTCTACTTCGGTGTCCTCCCTGTGCTGAGCGAGACCGCTGCCCACTACGGCGTCAGCGCCGCCGACATGGCGCGGGCCTCCATCACCGGCCAGCCGTTCCACCTGCAGAGCCCGCTGGTGCCCGCCATCCTGCTGCTCGTTTCGTTGGCCAAGGTGGACCTCGGCGACCACCACAAGAAGGTGCTGTGGCGCACGGCCGTCATCTCCCTCGTCATGCTCGGTGTCGGGGTGCTGACGGGAGCCATCGGGATCGGCTAGGGTAAAGCTGCCTGCGGCTAGCCGTGGGCCGGTGTTGCCCGTCTGACGCCCGCTGGGGGTCGTCAGGCGGGCACACTGTTGCAACGTAGACTATTGGGGAAACCAAAACTACATTGCAGGGGAGATCCATGGCTGCGATCAACCGCGACGACGTCGCGCATCTCGCGCGTCTCGCGCACATCGAGATGAGTGCTGAAGAGCTGGACCGGATGGCCGGCGAACTGGCCGTCATCGTCGAATCAGTGAAGTCCGTAAGTGAAGCCGCCGGTGATGATGTCCCGGCCACGTCCCACCCGATCCCGCTGACGAATGTGTTCCGCGAGGACGTTGTGGGCCACACCTTCACAGCCGAGCAGTCCCTGAGCGGTGCACCCGACGCATACGAGGGCCGCTTCAAGGTTCCGGCCATCCTGGATGAGGACTGATACATGACTGAGAACAACGTACTGATCCGCCTCTCCGCCGCCGCGCTCGCCGAAAAGCTCGCAGCCGGCGAGGTCACCTCCGTTGAGGTCACCCAGGCCTACCTGGACCGCATCGCAGCGGTGGACGGAGGTCCCCGGGGAGTGCACGCCTTCCTGCACGTCAACACCGAGGAGGCGCTCGCCGTCGCCGCGGAGGTGGACGCCATCCGCGCCGCAGGCGGCGCCGCGGCAGCAGAACTCCATGAACTCGCCGGCGTTCCCATCGCCGTCAAGGACCTCATCGTCACCATCGGCCAGCCCACCACGGCCGGCTCCAAGATCCTCGAAGGCTGGCACAGCCCGTACGACGCCACGGTGGTCAAGCGCCTGCGCGACGCCAAGATGCCCATCCTGGGCAAAACCAACCTGGACGAATTCGCCATGGGCTCCTCCACGGAGCACTCGGCCTACGGCCCCACCCGCAACCCGTGGGACCTGGACCGGATCCCGGGCGGCTCCGGCGGCGGCTCGGCTGCCGCCGTCGCCGCCTTCGAAGCGCCCCTTGCCCTGGGCACGGACACCGGCGGATCCATCCGCCAGCCCGGCGCCGTCACCGGCACCGTGGGCGTCAAGCCCACCTACGGCAGCGTTTCCCGCTACGGCGCCATTGCGATGGCCTCCTCGCTGGACCAGATCGGCCCCGTCTCCCGCACGGTCTTGGACTCGGCCCTCCTGCACCAGGTCATCGGCGGCCACGACCCCTATGACTCCACGTCCCTGCCGGACCCCCTGGAGGACCTCGTTGCGGCCGCCCGGCTGGGCAACGTGGACGGCATGAAGATCGGCATCATCAAGGAACTCCACGGCGAGGGCTACCAGGCCGGCGTCGAGAACCGCTTCAACGAATCGCTGGAGCTGCTCAAGCAGGCCGGCGCGGAAATCGTTGAGGTGTCCTGCCCCAACTTCAAGTACGCGCTGGGCGCCTACTACCTGATCATGCCCTCGGAGGCTTCCTCCAACCTGGCCAAGTTCGACGGCGTCCGGTACGGCCTGCGGGTCCTGCCCAAGGATGCGCCGCTCACCATCGAACGCGTGATGGGTGCCACCCGCGCCGCGGGCTTCGGCGATGAAGTGAAGCGCCGCATCATCCTGGGCACCTACGCGCTCAGCGCCGGCTACTACGACGCCTACTACGGCTCGGCCCAGAAGGTCCGCACGCTGATCCAGCGTGACTTCGAGGCCGCGTTCGCCCAGGCCGACGTGCTGATTTCCCCGACGGCCCCCACTACGGCCTTCAAGCTGGGCGAGAAGCTGAACGACCCCCTGGCCATGTACCTCAACGACGTCGCCACGATTCCGGCCAACATGGCCGGAGTTCCGGGCCTGTCCCTGCCGGGCGGCCTGGCGGATGAGGACGGCCTGCCGGTCGGCATCCAGCTCCTGGCCCCGGCCCGCCAGGATGCGCGCCTGTACCGCGTGGGCGCTGTCCTTGAATCCCTGCTCGAGGCCAAATGGGGCGGACCGCTCCTGGCCCAGGCCCCGGCTCTGGCCACCTCGGTGGACGTGCCTGTCGAGAGCCTTGTCGAAGCCCAGGAGGCAAAATAATGAGCGTTGACGCAACCCTGAGCTTCGAAGAGGCCATGGAGAAGTACGATCCCGTCCTGGGGTTCGAGGTCCACGTGGAACTCAACACCAAGACCAAGATGTTCTCCTCCGCCCCGAACGTCTTCGGCGACGAGCCGAACACGAACGTCAACGAGGTGGACCTGGGCATGCCGGGCGTGCTGCCCGTGGTGAACAGGACGGCGATCGAGTCCTCCATCAAGATCGGCCTCGCGCTGAACTGCAAGATCGCCGAGACCTGCCGCTTTGCCCGGAAGAACTACTTCTACCCGGATACCCCGAAGAACTTCCAGACCTCCCAGTACGACGAACCCATCGCGTACGACGGCTACCTGGACATCGAACTGTCGGACGGCACCGTGTTCCGCGTTGAAATCGAGCGCGCCCACATGGAGGAGGACGCCGGCAAGCTGACGCACATGGGCGGCTCCGCAGGCCGCATCCAGGGTGCAGACTACTCGCTGGTGGACTACAACCGTTCAGGTGTTCCGCTGGTGGAGATCGTCACCAAGCCGATCCAGGGCGCCGGCAGCCGTGCCCCGGAACTGGCCAAGGCCTATGTGGCCGCGGTGCGCGAGATCGTGAAG
This sequence comes from Arthrobacter sp. P4_H3, assembly GCF_056400885.1. NCBI lineage: Bacteria > Bacillati > Actinomycetota > Actinomycetes > Micrococcales > Micrococcaceae > Arthrobacter > Arthrobacter sp. P4_H3. Next base: position 198,198 of record NZ_JBFUKK010000011.1, on the reverse strand, counting down.
AACCTCGGCGTTTCGGACGCGAAGATGGAACGCGGCAACGTCCGCTGCGACGCCAACGTCTCGCTGCGCCCGCACGGCCGCGAACGCTTCGGCATCCGCTCGGAAACCAAGAACGTCAACTCGCTGCGCGCCGTCGAACATGCCGTCCGCTACGAGATCCAGCGCCACGCTGCCGTCCTGGACTCCGGCGAGCCGGTCATCCAGGAAACGCGCCACTGGCACGAGGACACCCGCTCGACGACGTCGGGCCGGGCCAAGTCCGACGCCGACGACTACCGCTACTTCCCGGAGCCGGACCTCGTGCCGATCGTCGCTTCCCGGGAATGGGTCGAGGAACTGCGCGCCACCCTGCCCGAGCCGCCGGCCGAGCGCCGCAAGCGCCTGCAGGCCGACTGGGGCTATTCGGACCTGGAATTCCGCGACGTGGTCAACGCCGGTGTGATGGACGAGATCGAGGAAACCATCGCCGCCGGCGCCGCCGCCACGGTGGCCCGGAAGTGGTGGATGGGCGAGATCGTCGGCCGCGCCAAGAACGCGGACGTCGACCCCGGCCAGCTCGGCGTCAAGCCCGAAACCATCGTGGAACTGAACACGATGGTCGAGGCAGGCAAGATCAACAACAAGATGGCCGCCGAAGTCCTCGACGGCGTCCTTGCCGGCGAAGGCACCCCGGCGGAGATCGTGGAGAAGCGCGGCCTGGCCGTGGTCTCCGACGACGGCCCCCTGCTGGAAGCCATCGACGCGGCACTCGCCGCGCAGCCCGACGTCGCGGACAAGATCCGCGCCGGCAAGCTGCAGGCCATCGGCGCGATCGTGGGCGGCGTTATGAAGGCCACCCGCGGCCAGGCCGACGCCGGCCGCGTCAAGGAACTGATCCTGCAGAGGCTCGGCGTCGAAGGCTAATTCACCCGTCTTATCCCAACTGGGTCGCAGTTAATGTCGTTTTGATCGCTCATAACGACATCTACTGCGACCCAGTTGGGTTAAGGGGACACCAGCCCGGCCATGATGTCCTCCAGGGCCTCGCAGACCATCATGACCGAAGTCCGCTTGAGGTTTTCCGGGCGGGCCAGGATGTCGATGCGGCGGCGGGTGCTGATTCCCTGCAGCGGCCGCAGCACAATCTCCGGATTCAGCACCGGCCGTGCGGTATGCCGCGGCAGCAGCCCGATCACGCTGCCGGTTGCCACCAGTCCCGCCACAGTGGAGTAGTCGTTGATCCGGTGGACAATGTTCAGTTCCCTGCTGGACACGGCTGCGACGGCGGACAGCACATCCGCGGGGGAGTAGCCGGTGTGGCTGGTCACCCACGGTTCGCCGACGACGTCGTGTGCCGTCAGGATTTCCTTGCCCGCCAGCCGGTGCCCCGCGGACAACGCCACGTCCAGCGGCTCGTGCGCCAGCGGGATGACGGCCACCCTCTCCTCCGGCCACCGCGGGCTGTGGTCCATGCGGTGTGCCAGCACCAGGTCGTAGCGTGCAGTGAGCGCCGGGAAGTCCTGCTGGGCCACGTCCTCGTCCGAGAGCAGCACCCGGGGTTTGTCGGGTGAGTCCAGCAGCCGGGCCAGCGGTGCGAACAGTGCCTGCCCGGCGCTGTGGAAGCCGCTCACCGTCACGGGGGCCACCGTGGAGCCGTGGTACGCACCGATCGCCATCCGGGCGTCCGCCATGGCGCTCACGACGGCGGCACCGGCGTCTGCCAGTGCCTGTCCGGCCTCGGTAAGCACCAGGTTCCGGCCCTCCTTGCGGGTCAGCGGCACCTCGACGCTTCGCTGCAGCGCCGCCAGCTGCTGGGATACGGCGGAGGGCGTGACCAGGAGTGTTTCGGCGACCGCCTTGACGCTGCCGAGGGCGCCGAGTTCCCGAAGCATTTCGAGCTGATGGATTTCCATCCACCGAGTCTATTGCTTAGAAAACTCTAAATCGTCGATTGAGAAAAATTCGGTTGTGCTAATGCTTCTTTGTGGTTCTAATGAAGGGAGCCAGCACCGCAACACCGAGAGTAAGGAAGCCAATGAAGGCTCTGTACAAGGCGGGCGCACACGCCGGATTTGAGCTGGTGGACCGCCCCGAGCCGGAGACCGGCCCAAGCGACGTGAAGATCCGCGTGATGACCACCGGGATCTGCGGCACCGACCTCCATATCCAGTCGTGGGACGCATGGGCGCAGGGCATCATCCAGGCGCCCCTGATTGCCGGCCACGAATTCTATGGCGAAGTGGTGGAAACCGGCGAGGACGTCATGGACGTCAAAGTGGGCGACCGCGTCTCCGGGGAAGGGCACATCGTCTGCGGCATCTGCCGGAACTGCCGTGCGGGGCGCAAGCAGATGTGCATCCACACCGTCAGCGTCGGCGTCCAGCGTGACGGTGCCTTCGCCGAATACGTTGTCATCCCCGAGACCAACGTCTGGGTCCACCAGGACCCTTCGGTCACTCCCGAACTCGGAGCCATCTTCGATCCGTTCGGCAACGCCGTCCACACCGCCCTGAGCTTCCCGCTGGTGGGCGAGGACGTGCTGATCACCGGCGCCGGGCCCATCGGACTCATGGCCATTGCCGTGGCCCGCCACGCCGGCGCCCGGAAGATTGCCATCACGGATGTTTCGGCGCCGCGGCTGGCACTGGCCCGCCAGCTTGGCGTGGACCTCGCCATCGACGTGTCAAAGATGCGCGTCAGGGATGCCCAGCGCGAACTGGGCATGCGTGAGGGCTTCGACATCGGCATGGAAATGTCCGGGCACCCCACCGCCCTGCCGGAGATGATCGACAACATGAACCACGGCGGCCGGATCGCGATGCTGGGCCTGCCGAGCCAGTCCATCGACATCGACTGGGGCAAGGTGGTCACGCATATGCTGACCATGAAGGGCATCTACGGCCGCGAAATGTTCGAAACCTGGTACGCCATGAGCGCCATGCTGTCCTCGAATCCGGTGCTGCACGCCAACATCTCGGCGGTGGTGACGGACACCCTGCCCGCCACGGACTGGGAGAAGGGCTTCGAGGTTGCCCGCGCCGGCGTGGGCGGCAAGGTTGTCCTCGACTGGACCGTCTTCTAGCCGTTCCGCCACCGGCCGCCGTGCCGCCACCACCCGCATACTTCCACTTCCGCTGAGGAGCGCACCCCATGTATTCAGCCATCAAGGACCAGCTGCAGAACGAGCTGGATGAGATCCGCACCGCGGGCCTGTTCAAGACCGAACGCCACATCGACTCGCCGCAGGCCAGCCACATCACGGCCGGCCAGATCGGCGAGGCGGGCGCCAACGTACTGAACTTCTGCGCCAACAACTACCTGGGACTCGCGGACCACCCGGACATCATTGCCGCCGCCAAGGAAGCCATGGACGAGCGCGGCTTCGGCATGGCCAGCGTGCGCTTCATCTGCGGCACCCAGGACCTGCACCTGGCACTGGAGGCGCGTGTCTCGAAATTCCTGGGCACCGAGGACACCATCCTGTTCTCCAGCTGCTTCGATGCCAACGGGGGCGTGTTCGAGTCCCTCTTCGGTCCGGAGGACGCCATCATCTCCGACGCACTGAACCACGCGTCCATCATCGACGGCATCAGGCTCTGCAAAGCACAGCGGTTCCGCTACGCCAACCGCGACATGGCTGACCTCGAGGCGAAACTGATCGAGGCCACCACGCAGGAGAAGCCGGCCCGCCGGAAGATCATCGTGACGGACGGCGTCTTCTCCATGGACGGCTACCTGGCTCCGCTCGAGGCGATCTGCAACCTGGCCGAAAAGTACGATGCCCTGGTGATGGTGGACGACTCACACGCCGTGGGCTTCATGGGTTCCACCGGCGCGGGCACCCCCGAGCACGCCGGCGTCAGCCACCGGGTGGACATCTACACCGGCACGTTCGGCAAGGCGCTGGGCGGCGCCTCCGGCGGCTACGTCTCCGGCCGCGCCGAAGTGGTGGCCATGCTCCGCCAGAAGGCGCGGCCCTACCTGTTCTCCAACTCGCTCGCACCGGCCATCGTCGCGGCTACGCTGAAGGCCCTGGACCTGGTGGAGAACTCCGCCGAGCTGCGTTCGAAGCTCTTCGCCAACGCCGGGCTGTTCCGGAGCCGGATGGCGGCGGAAGGCTTTGAGCTTCTCGACGGCGAGCACGCCATCGTGCCGGTGATGTTCGGCGATGCCGTGATGGCCGCGAAGGTGGCCGACCGGATGCTCCACCACGGAGTGTTCGTGACTGCGTTCAGCTACCCGGTGGTGCCCAAGGGCGCCGCCCGGATCCGGGTCCAGCTCTCCGCGGCGCATAGCTCGGACGATGTCGAAGCCTGCGTCCGGGCGTTCGTCGACAGCCGCAACGCGGTGGGGGCCTAAGGTACTGACGTGACGTCCTGACGGGTGCAAGGATGGAGGCATGTCAGCAAATTACGATGTGGTGATTGTGGGCGGCGGCATTGCCGGGCTGTCCCTCGCCTCTGCCCTGGCCGGTAAATGCAGTGTGGCGCTCGTCGAGGCCGAACAGTCCCTGGCCTACCACACCTCAGCCCGCTCGGCCCGGCAACTGATCCCCAGCTACGGGCCCGTGGTGGTGCAGGAGCTGACCCTCCGCACGCTCGGGCTGATCGCGGCACGGGATGCGGAGCTGCCGGAGCCCGTCCTGTCGCCGCGCAGCTTCATGCTGATCGGCGACGAGGACACGGTGCGGGAGGAAGCCAGCGGGCACATGCACCGGATCCCGCATGCCGAGGCCCTGGAGCTGTGCCCGGTGCTCGATCCCGGGTTCTTCACCGCCGCCGGCCTGGACACCGGTTCGTTCGCCTGCAACGCCCCCGTGCTGCTGGAGGACCACCGGCAGCGGGCCGAAGCCGGCGGGGTGGACATCATCACCGGGGCCAAGGTCCATTCCGCCCAGCGGCTCGGATCCGGCTGGGAGCTGGGCGCCGGCCAGGAGGCCTTCCAGGCAGGCATCGTGGTCAACGCGGCCGGGGCCTGGGCAGATGAACTCGCCGTGATCAGCGGCGTGGAGAAGCTCGGACTCCAGCCGTACCGCCGCACGGCGGCGATTGTCGACGTCGAACGCTCCCTCCCCGAAGCCTGTCCCATGGTGGCGGCTGCCGACGAGTCTTTCTACTTCCGCAAGGAAGGGGACGACGTACTGATTTCGCCGTCGGAATCGGTGCCGAGCGGTCCGGAGGACGCGAAACCCTACCCCGGCGACGTGGACGCGCTGGTGGCGCGGCTCAACGCGGTGACCACGATGGGCATCAGGGGTGTGAAGTCTGCGTGGACCGGCCTCCGCACGGAAGCCGCCGACGGCGTCCCGGTAGTGGGGTTCGACGCCGAAGCCACTGGTTTCTTCTGGCTCGCCGGACAGGGCGGTTACGGTTTCCAGACCTCGTCCGGCATTGCCGAATTGGCTGCGGAACTGATCCTGGCTGGCCCGTCCGTGGGGCAGAGTGCCTGGGACGAGGAAACCGGGCTAAGTCCGGCATCCCGGACAGCGGCGGCCCTGGCCGCGACCCGCTGGTCCATCCGGCACTGAAGAATGGACTCATGAGCACCCTCATCACCAACATTGCCGAGCTGATGACCCAGGACGCGGAGCACCGCGTCCTCCACGACGCCGCCGTGGTGATCGAAGGCGAACGCATCTCCTGGATCGGGCCTGCCGCCGGCGCACCTGCAGCCGACGAGGCCGTGGACGCCGGAGGCCGGGCGCTGCTCCCGGGATGGGTGGATTCGCACACGCACCTGATCTTCGCCGGCGACAGGACCGCGGAGTTCGAGGCCCGGATGGCGGGGGAGAGTTACAGCGCCGGCGGCATTGCCGTGACCACGGGAGCCACCCGGAGCACCAGCGACTACGACCTCACCCGGCTGGCCCTGGGCCGCGTGGCCGAGGCCGTCTCGCAGGGAACCACCTACCTGGAAACCAAGACCGGCTACGGCCTGGACCTGGAGAACGAGGCGCGGAGTGCCCGCATCGCCTCGACGGTTGCTGACGAAGTGACCTACCTCGGCGCCCATCTGGTCCCGGCCGGCGCCGATGCCGACGAATACACTGACCTGGTCTGCGGACCCATGCTGGCGGCCGTCCGGCCCTATGTCAGCTGGGCGGACGTGTTCTGCGAGCAGGGGGCTTTCAACGAAGGGCAATCCCGCCGCGTGCTGCAGGCGTGCAAGGACGCCGGCCTTGGCCTGCGCGTGCACGGCAACCAGCTCGGCGAGGGCCCCGGCGTGCAGCTGGCCGTGGAGTTCGGTGCGGCCAGCGTGGACCACGTGAACTACTTATCCGGAGCGGACATCGAAGCGCTGGCCGCCAGCTGGGCCGGGTGGCAGGACTCCGGAACGCGGGGAACCGTGGCCACGTGCCTGCCGGCCTGCGACCTCTCCACGCGCCAGCCGCTTGCCCCCGGCCGCGAACTCCTCGACGCCGGGGTGCCGATAGCCCTGGCCTCCAACTGCAACCCCGGCACCTCCTACACCAGCTCGATGGCGTTCTGCGTCACCACCGCCGTGCTGCAGATGCGGCTCAGCGTCCACGAGGCTGTCCGGGCCGCGACCTTCGGCGGCGCGCTTGCGCTGCGGCGGGAAGTGGGGAACGACGCCGACGGCGAACGGGCGGTGGGTTCGGTCGCCGTCGGGCACCGCGCGGACCTGCACCTGCTCAACGCCCCCTCCGCCACGCACCTGGCCTACCGGCCGGGCATCCCGCTGACCCACGCCGTCTGGCGGGAGGGCGTCCGCGCCCGCTGACCGCGCTAGAAGATCATGGGCGGGGCGTTCAGGACCGTCTCGTCCACGCGGCGGTCCACCCACTGGCTGAACGGTTTGTCCAGTTCATACTTGCCGACGTCGGTGCGCACCAGGGTCCGCACTTCGGCATTGTCCGGGTTGTTGAGGGACTCGAAATACTCCACGGACCAGTGGAACCAGCGCATGCAGAACAGGCGCATGGTGAGCCCGTGCGTCACGAACAGCGCGTTGGGGGCGTAGTTCGGTTTGGACCAGTGCCGGTGGAGTGTCTCCATAAAGGAGGAGATCCGGTCGTAGACGTCCGAGCCGGATTCACCCTCGCGGAACCGGTAGAAGAAGTGGCCGTAGGCGTTCCGGAGTTCCTTCTGGTCCTCGATCTCTCCGGCGATCTGGAAGTTCGCCCAGTCCTGTTCACGGAGCCGGGGTTCCTCGATGACCCGCTCCACGAGGGATCCCAGGTTGAGCGCTTCGAGGGTCTGGTAGGCCCGGAGATAGGGCGAGACGTAAACACACACGCGCCGCCCGTCCAGTTCCCGCCGGACCTGCGATCCGGCCGCCTTTGCCTGTTCCAGACCGAGCTCCGTCAGGGGTATCCGGTAATCGGGCACCCGGTTATAGATGGAGGTGTCGGCATTGGCGGCGGACTGGCCATGCCGGATCATGATGATTTTTCCGGGCGCACTCATAAATTCCAAGCATAGGCCCGGGCGGGGGAGCGGCCGCGGAGGGTCGGCACGCCGCGGACAGGAAAGAACCAGAAAGTGGAGGCAAGATAGGAACATGCTTGTTCCCTCCCGCCGTCGTCTGCGGATTGAAGTCTGGATTGTCCTGGGTCTGTCGCTGGGGCAGTCCGCCGTGTATTCGGTGGTGCAACTGCTGGACAAGCTCACGCGCGCACCCCTGGCGGAGGGCACCTCCACCCTGAACCGCTCGCAGAGCACCCGCGAATACTTCGACCTCACGTACCAGCTGCTGGACATTGTGTTCGCGCTGGTGCCGGTGCTGCTGGTGATCTACTTCCTCACGGAGCACCGGCCGGCAGGGGAGTCCGGCGCCTCAGCCTTCCGCAGACTGGGTTTCAACTTCGCCCGTCCCGGCAAGGACCTGCTGCAGGGACTGGGCCTCGCCGCACTGATCGGCATTCCGTCCCTGGGGCTCTACGCCGCGGGCCGGGCGCTGGGCATCACCACCGCCATCATTCCCAGCGCACTGGACGCCTACTGGTGGACCATCCCCGTGCTGATCCTGTCCGCTGTACGGCACGGCATCGTCGAGGAAGTCATCGTGGTGGGGTACCTGCTGGACCGGCTCGGCAAATTCGGCTGGAGCATGCCGTTGGCCATCTTTGCCAGCTCGATGCTCCGGGGCAGCTATCACCTTTACCAGGGCTTCGGCCCGTTCATCGGCAACGCCGTGATGGGTGCTGTGTTTGCCTGGATCTACACGAAGACCCGCCGCGTGATGCCGCTGGTGATCGCCCACGCGCTGCTGGATATCGTGGCCTTCGTCGGCTTCAGCCTCTTCGGCAAGGCCATCGGGCTGGGCTAGCGTGCGTTAAAAGGATTCGGCCGCTATCGGTGGGTGACGTCCTTGGCACCCGCTGATAGCGGCCGAAGTTCAGGGGCAGCACGCTGCCCGTGGCCCGTAACGGACCACACGGTGGATCAGGATCAGATGATGACTGCCCCGGAGGCGGTTTCGAACGTGACGGAGAGGATTCCCGGCGTCCCGTGCGGGGCGACCCAGTTCACTGCAACATCCTCCAGCGGCCTTTCCACCGGTTCGCCCAGCCACTCCGTGACCCGCTCCGCGGAGCCGGCAATGGTGAGGCTGGACATCTTGACGTTGCTTGCGTAGGCGTTGGACGGGTGAAGGCCCGGATCGCCTTCCCACTTGAGCATGTACGGCACCTGCGGGTCTGCAATGAGGCCCAGGATGCCGATCTGCTTCCAGACGAGTTCGCGGCCGTCGGGGAACTTGCGGTTGCCGTTGACGGCGGACCGGCCCAGGCGTTCTTCGAACGGTGCCAGGTCGTCCACTTCGACGCACCAGCCCATCCAACCGCCGCCTGCCGCCGAGCGGGCCCGGACAGCCTGCCCGAAGGGAGCCTTGTCGGATGCCGGGTGGTCCAGGACCTCCACGACCTCCAGGTATTTATGCCCGGCGAGCGGGATAATCATGTTGCGGGTGCCGAAACGGGGGTGCACCCCGCCCTTTACGGCTTCGACGCCGAGGGCGGACGAAATACGTTCGGTGGTGGCTGCCAAGCCATCCTGTTCACAGGCGTAAGAGACGTGATCCATGCGCATGCCCTCATCTTGGCACTTTGTGATGGAGCTCTCAGCTAAGGTTCCCCTAACCTTGATGGGATGTCCTGCCGGGCAAGCCTGCAGACCACGAAACCGCAGGGCTGACGTCCTTCGTCATAAAGCTGTTCACGCGCATATTCGCGTTCCTAGACTGGGCCCAGGTCATGAGCGCCAGCATTGAGCCCCGGCTTGCTGGCCGGCAACCCTCGTTCCGCGGTGGGGTGCCCCGGGTGAAGACCTGGCCCTCCGGCATCCGCCGGGCGGCAAGCGCGGCACCGGTCCCGTCAGGGCATGTCCTGCCTCCGGCACAGGTGCCCTTTTCAAGAAGGAGCTTCCCGATGTCCAACGCCTGGTCATTCGAAACCCGCCAGATCCACGCCGGCCAGGAACCGGACAGTGCCACCGGTGCCAGGGCACTGCCGATCTACCAGACGACGTCGTTCGTGTTTCCGAGCGCCGAAAGTGCAGCCAACCGCTTTGCGCTGGCCGAGCTTGCGCCCATTTACACGCGGATCGGCAACCCCACCCAGGACGCCGTTGAACAGCGCGTGGCCAGCCTCGAAGGTGGCCTGGCAGCCCTCCTGCTCAGCTCGGGTCAGGCTGCCGAAACGTTCGCGATCCTCAACGTCGCCGAAGCCGGCGACCACGTGGTGGCCAGCCCCAGCCTCTACGGCGGCACGTACAACCTGCTGGCCCACACCCTGAAGAAGTTCGGCATCTCCGTGACGTTCGTGGAGGATCCGGACAACCTGCAGCAGTGGAAGGACGCAGTCCGGCCCAACACCAAGCTGTTCTTCGCCGAGGTGGTGTCCAACCCCCGCCAGGACGTCCTGGACATCGAGGGGGTCTCGCGCACCGCCCATGAAGCGGGCGTGCCGCTGATCGTGGACAACACGCTGTCCACGCCCTACCTCATCCGGCCGCTGGAGTGGGGCGCGGACATCGTGGTCCACTCGGCAACGAAGTACCTTGGCGGCCACGGCAGTGCGATCGCCGGAGTGATCGTGGACTCGGGCAACTTCGACTTCGGCAAGGATCCGGACAGGTTCCCGGGCTTCAACACCCCGGATCCCACCTATAACGGACTCGTGTACGCGCGGGACCTCGGGGCGGAGGGTGCCCTGGGGGCGAACCTCTCCTACATCCTCAAGGCGCGGGTCCAGTTGCTGCGCGACCTGGGCTCGGCCGTTTCCCCGTTCAACGCCTTCCTCATCGCCCAGGGCCTGGAAACCCTCAGCCTCCGCGTTGAGCGTCATGTTGCCAACGCAGTGAGCGTCGCCGAATGGCTCGAAGCACGGTCCGACGTCGAATCCGTCGCCTATGCGGGGCTGCCGTCCAGCCCCTGGTTCGAGCGCGGCCGCAAGTACGGGCCCAAGGGCACCGGCGCCATCGTCTCGTTCAACATCGCCGGCGGGGCCGAGGCCGGCAAGCGGTTCGTGGACGCCCTGGAACTTCACTCCCATGTGGCGAACATCGGTGACGTGCGCTCCTTGGTCATCCACCCGGCGTCGACCACGCACAGCCAGCTGACAGCCGAACAGCAGGCTGTCGCGGGCGTGACGCCGGGTCTGGTCCGGCTCTCCGTGGGGCTGGAGCACATCGATGACATCATCGCCGACCTCGACGCCGGGTTCCGCGCCGCCAAAGGCGCCTAACGGAACGGCGGCGGCTGCCCTGGAAGGACCTGCCGCCGCCGTGCTGACCCAATATGACTCCCGGCGCCTCGACGCCGGGAGTCATATTGGTGTCACAATCTTCGCCATTGCCGGGACGCATTTCGTAGACTCACTACAGGTCATGAGTGCCAGCGACAGCCCCGGCTTGCTGGCCGGCAACCCTCCTTACGCGGCGGGGTGCCCCGGGTGAAGACCTGGCCTGCCGGCCAGTTGGCGGCGGGCAAGCGCGAAGAAGAGGTCCTCAGATGACGATTGCCGTCACCCGCAGCGGTGTACCCGAAACAAACGTCCGCGCAGCGGACACCAGCACAGATGCCAACGCAGTTCCCGATGACACCGCACCCGATGGCACCGTCAAGTTCCTGAGCATCGGCGGCCTTGACCTCGAAGCCGGAGGGCACCTGCCCGATGTCACCCTCGCCTACGAAACGTGGGGCACGCTGAACCCGGACCGCTCCAACGCCGTGCTGGTGCAGCACGCACTGACCGGCAGCACCCACGTGACAAGGGGAGCCAGCGACGAGGAAGGCTGGTGGGAGCAGCTTGCCGGCCCGGGCGCGCCGGTTGATACGGACAAGTACTTCGTGATCTCCATCAACATCGTGGGCGGCTGCTATGGCTCCACCGGCCCCTCCACTCCTGCCCCGGACGGGAAGCCGTGGGGCTCACGCTTCCCGCTGGTCACCCTGCGGGACACGACGGCGGCCGAGGCCCGGCTGGCAGACGCCCTGGGCATCCGGAGCTGGTACGCGGTACTGGGCGGATCGATGGGCGGCGCCCGCGCCCTGGAGTGGGCCGTCAGCTTCCCGGACCGGGTCCGGCGCTGCGGCGTGATTTCCATTGGCGCCAGCAGCACCGCCGAGCAGATCGCCTTTGCCCAGGCGCAGACCCTCGCCATCCGCCAGGACGTCAACTTCAACGGCGGCGACTACTACGGCGGCCCCGAGCCGGAAGCCGGCCTGGCCCTTGCCCGCAGGATTGCGCACATCACGTACCGCTCCGCGAACGAGTTCGAGACCCGCTTCGGCCGCAGTGCCCAGGGCGGCGAAGCACCGCTCCAGGCAGTCTCGCTGGGGGACCGCGGACGCTACCAGGTGGAGAGCTACCTGGACCACCAGGGCACCAAGCTGGTCCGGCGGTTCGATGCCAACAGCTACATCGCCATCACCGAAGCGCTCATGAGCCACGACGTGGTCCGGGGCCGCGGCTCGCTCAAGGAAGCGCTGGCACAGTCCACGGCGGAGTTCTTCATTGCCGCCGTGGACACTGACCGGCTGTATTTCCCCGCCCAGTCCCACGAACTGGCGGCTGCGCTCCCGGGTGACGTGCCGGTCCACGTGATCGAGGCGCCCATCGGCCACGACGGATTCCTGACCGAGATCGGCCAGCTCAACACCCAGCTTCGGCAGAACTTCTTCGCGTAGCCCGCCGGCTCAATGTGCATTTATGCAGAGCTGTCCTGCAGAAAACGGCGTTGAGCCTGCGGCAATGTGAGCCCATACTCTAGGGGACCGACGCGTTGGTGGTGCACATCACACGCGTCCGCTACGGAATGGTCCACATGGTGTCGACGGAGACGCCGAAGGAGTTCACAAATGAGCACGCAAAACTCTGCCGCAGGGCGCACGGATGAGACTGACGTCAAGGCCTCCGGGCTGAAGAAGGTGGTAACGGCCTCGATGGCCGGCACCGTTGTCGAATGGTATGAGTTCTTCCTTTACGCGTCCGCGGCCACCCTGGTCTTCGGCAAGATGTTCTTCCCCAATTCCGGTACGGAACTGGACGGGATCATTGCCGCCTTCGTCACGTACGCGGTGGGCTTCGTGGCCCGCCCCATCGGCGGCATCGTCTTCGGCCACTTCGGCGACAAGTTCGGCCGCAAGCAGCTTCTCCAGCTGAGCATCGTCCTGGTGGGCGTCTCCACCTTCGCCATGGGCTGCCTGCCCACCTTCGCCCAGATCGGCTACTGGGCTCCGGCCCTGCTGGTGTTCCTGCGCTTCGTGCAGGGCTTCGCGGTCGGCGGTGAATGGGGCGGCGCCGTGCTGCTCGTGGCCGAACACAGCCCCAGCAAGTCGCGCGGATTCTGGTCCAGCTGGCCGCAGTCGGCCGTTCCCATGGGCAACCTCCTGGCCACCGGCGTGCTGTTCACGCTGTCCTCCACGCTGTCCTCCGCCGACTTCCTCGGCTGGGGCTGGCGCGTGGCCTTCTGGCTGTCCGCAGTGATCGTCATCGTGGGCTACTACATCCGCACCAAGGTCCAGGATGCCCCCATCTTCCTCGAGGCCCGCAAGGAAGCCACCGTGGAAAAGAAGGGCTACGGCGTGGCCGAAGTGTTCCGCCGCTACCCGCGTGGTGTGTTCACCGCCATGGGCCTGCGGTTCGCGGAAAACATCCTGTACTACCTCGTGGTCACGTTCTCCATCACGTACCTGAAGGTCGTGGTCCAGACAGACACGTCCAGGATCCTGCTGCTCCTGCTCGTGGCACACTTCATCCACTTCTGCGCCGTGCCGATGGTCGGGAAACTGTCGGACGCCTTCGGCCGCCGCCCGGTATACATGGCCGGAGCGATCCTCGGCGGCACCTGGGGCTTCTTCGCCTTCCCCATGATGGATACCGCCAATGACCTGGTCATCCTCGCGGCCATCACCATCGGACTCCTGTTCCACGCACTGATGTACGCCGGCCAGCCGTCCATCATGGCCGAGATGTTCCCCACCCGGATGCGGTATTCGGGCGTATCACTGGGCTATCAGGTCACCTCGATCGTGGCCGGTTCGCTGGCGCCGATCATCGCCACCGCACTGCTCAGCAGCTTCAAGTCCTCCACCCCGGTGGCGCTCTACCTGCTGGGCGCCTGCATCGTGACGGCGGTCTCTGTGTACTTCCTCAAGGAGACGCGCGGCATTTCCCTCCACGATGTCGACGCCGCGGACGCGCAGGGCACGGCGGACCTCCTGGCCGCGGCGAAGAAGTAGTCACCTATGCGGGCAGCAGTCCTCTACTCCACGGTTCCCGCCGGAACCGGCTACACCGAAGCCCGTCCGCTGCTGATCCAGGAACTGGACCGGCCCGAACCGCGGCCCGGCGAGCTCGGCGTCGCCATCACCTACTCCAGCCTGTGCCACTCGGACCTTTCGGTGGTGGACGGCTCCCGCGTCAGGCCACTGCCGATGGCGCTCGGCCATGAGGCCGTGGGGCGGGTGGTGTCCGTCGGCGAGGGCGTCGACGACGTCTCCGAAGGCGACCACGTGGTGCTGGTCTTCGTCCCCAGCTGCGGAAACTGCCGGGCGTGCCGCGCGGGCCGCCCGGCCCTGTGCCACCGCGCCGCGGAGGTCAACGGTTCAGGCGACCTCCTGCACGGTGAGGCGCTGCTGCGGACTCCGGCAGGGGAGCGGATCAACCACCACCTCGGGGTGTCGGCCTTTGCGGACTATGCCGTGGTGGCCCGGGAATCCGTCGTGGTGATCGGCGACGACGTCCCGGACACCGTTGCGGCTATGTTCGGCTGCGCCGTGCTCACCGGAATGGGGGCTGTGCTGAACACCGCGGCGGTCACTGCCGGGCAGTCGGTGGCCGTTTTCGGACTCGGCGCCGTCGGGCTCTCCGCCGTGATGGCGGCATCCCTGGCCGGTGCCGCCGCCGTCATTGCCATCGACCCCAACGAAGGCAAGCACCATCTGGCCCTGGACTGCGGCGCTACGGCCGTGGGCACCCCGGGCGACGCGGCGCGGCTGGTCGGTGAGGCGGCAGGCGACGGCGTGGACGTCGCCGTCGAGGCCGTGGGGTCCGCCGGGGTGATCGCATCGTGCCTGGACCTCATAACGCGCGGCGGCGCCGTCGTCTCGGTCGGGCTGCCGAAACCGTCCGCGGAGCTGACGGTGGGGGCCCTGCAGTTCGCAGGTGCCGGGAAGCGGCTGCTCGGTTCCTACATGGGTGATGCCGTGGGATTTCCTGGCGGCCTGACACTTCCGCCTTGAGCGCCTCCACCACGGCCCGGACGGACGCCGAGCGCAGCGACTCCGGACGCGCCACCGCCCAGATGGGGAGCTGGCGCTGGAACAGCTCGGGCAGCACCGGCACGAAGTCCGGGTTGTCCGCCACCATGAAGTTCGGCAGCAGGCCGATGCCCGCGCCGCGGCGGACAGCCTCCACCTGGGCGAACACACTGGTGGCCTGGAAGCTGGATTTGGGGGCGGGCAGCTGCGAGGACCGGTGCCCCAGCTCCGCGACCTGCAGTGCCGACTCAACGTAGGACACAAAGCCGTGGTCCCGGACGTCGTCCAGAGCGGCAGGCAGCCCGCGGGAGCGGACATAGTGCGGGCTGGCGTAGAGCCGCAGGAAATAGTTGGTGAGGAAGATGGGTTGCGCGTTGGTGACTTCCATCCGGCCCACCACCACTTCCAGGTCCACGCCGGAGCGGTTCTGGCTGACCTTGCGGGTGGCGCTGAGCATCTCGACGTTAAGCAGGGGGTTGTCCTGCTGCAGGCGGACCAGCGCCGGAGCGACGAATTCCGCCCCGAACCCGTCGGAGGTGCTGATCCGGACCAGCCCGGAGAGCGACGCGTCGCCGTTGCTGAGGGCTCCAGCCAGCGACCCCAGGGTCGACTCGATCGCCTCGGCGGCTGCAACGGCCTGGCTGCCCAGTTCGGTCAGTTCCCAGCCGTGCGGGCTGCGCTCCAAGGTCCGTCCGCCCAGCTGCTTGTCCAGCGCCAGGATCCGGCGGGAAATCGTGGTGTGCGTGGTGCCCAGCGTCTCCGCGACGGCGTTGAACCGGCCCAGCCGGGCAACGGTCAGCAGGATCAGCAGGTCATCCGGACTCGGCAGCCGGTTCAAATCCATGGTTCAGCCTTTTCGGATCAGTGTGCATCAATGCACATGCCGTCTGTAATTTTTCCCCTTGATTGCACTGTAGCAGGGTGTGATGGTGGACACGGAACATCGGCCGGCATCGGCCGGCACACGAAGCAAAGGAGCTTTCGCCATGGCAGTAGTCGCTTGGATCGGTCTCGGGAACATGGGTGGGTCCATGTCGGCAAACCTGGTCAAGGCCGGGCATGACGTCCGCGGATTCGACCTCAACCCCGAAGCGGTGGCCGCCGCCGAAGCGGGCGGCGTGAAGCCCGCGGCGAGCCTTGCCGCTGCGGTGGACGGGGCCGACGTCGTGTTCACCATGCTGCCCAAGGGCGAGCATGCCCGTGCCGTGTACCTGGGCGAGGACGGCGTTCTGGCCCATGCCGATACCCGCACGCTGCTGGTGGATTCCTCCACCATCGATATCGCCTCCGCCCAGGCACTGCACGACGCCGCCGCTGCCGCCGGCTTCCGGTTCGTCGACGCCCCGGTCTCGGGCGGCATGAGCGGCGCGAAGGCCGGAACACTCACCTTCATGATCGGCGGTGAGGCGGGCGCCGTGGCCGACGCCACCGAATACATCCACGCCATGGCGGCCAACGTCATACCCACCGGCGGCGCCACCACGGGGCAGGCAGCGAAAATCTGCAACAACCTGATGCTCTTCATCAACCTTGCCTCCACCGCCGAGGGAGCCGTGCTCGCCGAGCGCCTGGGCCTGGACAAACAGGTTTTCTGGGACATCGCCTCGGTGTCCTCAGGTGACAGCTGGGCCCTGCGGACCTGGTATCCGGTAGGCGGTGTGGTTCCCACCGCCGCCTCCAACAACGGCTTCGCCCCCACTTTCACCACCGAGCTCGCCAACAAGGACATCGGCCTGGCCATCAGCGCCGCCCGCGACACCGGCACCCCGCTGGAAATCGGCGAGCACGTGCAGACCCTCTTCCAGCGCCTCATCGATTCCGGCCAGTCCGGCAAGGACTGCTCGATGATCATCAAACTCGTCGACGGCTCCCTCGAGACCTCCAACTAGCCCCAGCCGGCCTTACGAACAGGACTTTCCCATGCAACGCATTCCGCACTTCATCAACGGCGCCCTGATCAGCGACGCCGACCGCTTCGGCCCCGTTTTCAACCCCGCCACCGGCGCCCAGGAAAAGGAAGTGGCGCTGGCCTCCGCCGCCCGCGTGGAGGAAGCCATCGCCGCCGCACAGGCTGCCCTGCCGGGCTGGCGGGCCACGAGCCTGGCCAAGCGCACCAACATCTTCTTCCGGGTCCGCGAAATCCTGACACAGCGCAAGTCTGAGCTGGCAGCCATCCTGACCAGCGAACACGGGAAGGTGCTCTCCGACGCCGAGGGCGAAATCTCCCGTGGCCTGGAAAACATCGAGTTCGCCACCGGGCTTTCGCACATGCTCAAGGGCGAACGCTCAGAGCAGGTTTCCAGCGGCGTGGACGTCCACTCGGTTCGCCAGCCCGTGGGCGTGGTCGCCTGCATCACCCCGTTCAATTTCCCCGCCATGGTGCCGCTCTGGATGATCGGCAGTGCGCTGGCCTGCGGCAACACTGTGCTCCTCAAACCCAGCGAGAAGGACCCGTCGTCGGCCGTTTTCATCGCTGAAGTCTTCGCCGAGGCGGGCCTGCCGCCGGGAGTCCTGAACGTTGTCCACGGTGACAAGGAGGCCGTGGACGTCCTGCTGGAGCACCCGGGCGTGAAAGCTGTCAGTTTCGTCGGCTCCACTCCCATCGCGCAGTCCATCTACAAGCGGGCGGCCGACCATGGCAAGCGCGTCCAGGCGCTGGGCGGCGCCAAGAACCACATGGTGGTCCTGCCGGACGCGGACCTGAACATGGCGGCAGACGCCGCCGTCTCAGCAGCGTACGGCTCCGCGGGGGAGCGGTGCATGGCCGTCTCCGTGCTCGTGGCGGTGGGCAACATCGCCGACGACCTGGTGGAGGC
Organism: Arthrobacter sp. P4_H3; assembly: GCF_056400885.1. Lineage (NCBI taxonomy): Bacteria > Bacillati > Actinomycetota > Actinomycetes > Micrococcales > Micrococcaceae > Arthrobacter > Arthrobacter sp. P4_H3. The sequence continues at coordinate 180,679 of NZ_JBFUKK010000011.1, read as the reverse complement.
AATTTCCACCCGGATGGCTGACCTCAAGATCGGCCCCGGCACGGACCCGGCCTCGCAGATGGGTCCCCTCATCACCAAGGAACACCGGGACAGGGTGGCTTCCTACGTCGCAGGGGCAGCCAACGAAGGCGCCACCGTGGTGGTGGACGGCCGCGAGCAGGCTTTCGACTCGGACGGCTTTTTCATCGGGGTCAGCCTGGTGGACCACGTGAAGCCGGGCATGAAGGTGTACGACGACGAAATCTTCGGTCCCGTGCTCTCGGTGGTCCGCGCGGACAGCTACAGCGACGCCGTCAGGCTGGTGAACGACAATGAGTTCGGCAACGGCGTGGCCATCTTCACGCGCGACGGCGGGGCGGCCCGCCAGTTCGAGTTCGACGTCGAGGTGGGCATGGTGGGCGTCAACGTGCCCATTCCGGTGCCGGTGGGGACGTTCTCCTTCGGCGGCTGGAAGAACTCGCTGTTCGGCGACACCCACATGTACGGCCCGGACAGCATCCGCTTCTACACCCGCGGCAAGGTGGTGACCACGCGCTGGCCGGATCCCTCCACCTCCGTGATTGACCTCGGCTTCCCGCAGGTCGACTAGGAGCCAGGCCGGTCCGCTATATTGTCAGAGCCTCCTGGCAGACTTCAGTCATGGAAGGCAACGGCGAGCCGGGGCGGGCTCAGGCAGCAGCGCGACGCGGGATCACGGTCAGGGACCTCATCGGGTTCCTGGCCTCGATCCGGCCCTGCGCCGAGGGCGCTGCCCTGGTTGAGCAGGTGGCGGACCTGGAGGAGCTCAAGGCAGCAGCGGCCGGGCTGCAGGCCCGCGCCGCGGCGGCCGGCTGCTTGGACTGGCCAAAGCCCTCGTAACCGAAATGCCCCACACCCTGGCGGCCCCGCAGACCGGGCAGCTGAATGAATGGCGCGCCACGCTGCTGGTCCAGGAAACAGCCTGCCTGTCCGCGGCCGACCGGTGCGCGGTCGATGAGCAACTCGCCGCGGACTCCGGTGCGCTGGCCGGCGCCGGCGACCGGACAATCATCGCCGCAGCCCGGGCCGCCGCCTACCGGCTGGATCCGCGCTCCGTCGTCAACCGTGCCCGGAACGCCGTGGCCGACCGGCACGTGAGCCTCCGCCCTGCCCCGGACACCATGACGTACCTGACGGCCCTTCTTCCGGTCACCGCCGGCGTGGCGGTCCACGCCGCGCTCAGCCGGCAGGCTGACACCCTGCGCTCGGGCGGGGATGGCCGCTCACGCGGGCAGATCATGGCCGATGAACTGGTCGAAAGGATCACGGGCACCGTCGGCGGGATCACCGGCATTGAAATCCAGCTCATCATGACCGACCGCACGCTGTTCCAAGGCGACAGCGAACCAGCCCGCCTCCCGGGATATGGCGTCGTCCCGGCTTCCTGGGCAAGAGCGGCGGTCACTCTGTTTGAGGAAGGCCCAAGCGGCGACACGGACTCCTCGGGTGGGTCTGACCCGGCGGCGTATAACGCGGATGGGCCTAGCGCAGGCGGGTATCCAGCATGGCTCCGGAGGCTCTACACGGCCCCGGGGACCGGTGACCTGATGGCGATGGATTCCCGGGCGCGGCTCTTCCCGCCAGGGCTGCGCCGCTTCATCCAGGCGCGGGATGACACGTGCCGTACTCCATACTGCGATGCGCCGATCCGCCACCACGACCACATCGTCGCGTGGCACCTCGGCGGGCCCACCAGCCACATCAACGGCAGCGGACTCTGCGAATCCTGCAACCACACCAAGGAATCACCCGGCTGGGGCGCCGAACCGCGCCCCGGACCCCGACACACCCTGCAAATCCACACACCGACCGGTCATACCTACCAATCCACCGCGCCGCCACTGCCGGGGACGCCGGCCCCACTCCACCGTGCCAAAGTCCTGAAACGTACCCGCTTCAAAAACTCCCAGGCGGCCTGAGGACAACCGTTGCTGTCCTGCCCGCCCTTGGGGCACCATCGAGACATGACCAAATACCTCATCTCCTTCCCGAGCGAAGCCATGGTGCTCACCGACGAGGAGTTCCCGATCGTCTCCGCCGAATCCCACGCTGTGATCGAGGAGGCGAAGGCCGCCGGCGTCTATGTATTCGGCGGTGGGATCAAGGAGGAAGCCGCTCCGGTGCTGGTCTCCGCCGACGGGTCGGTGAGCACCGAAATCTATCCGGGCTCCGAGCTCAATGGTGGGTTCCTCGTGCTGGAGCTGCCGACGCGAGAGGACGCGGTCGAGTGGGCGGGGAAGATCGCGGTGGCCTGCCGTTGCTCGCAGGAGCTCCGCGAGTTCGGGTACGACCCGGCGAGCTAGCTGTCCTGGTGCAGTACAGCTAGCCCTTCATGATCTCGTCGCGCCGGGTCATGTATTCCTCCATGGCGATCTCGCCGTTGCTGTACTGCTGGTCCAGCTCGGCCAGTTTCCGCGCGCGGAAACCCTGCGGAGCCGACGGCGGCGGCGGCGTCGCCGGGGCGGACGGCTGCTGCGGTTCCTGGCGTGACTGGGTGGCCCACTCGGGGCTGTCCTCGTACGGCACCTGTCCGGGGCCGCCCGGGGCCGGATACCCCGCGGGCGGGTACCCGGCGGGCGGGTAACCGGGGTTCTGGTAGCCGCCGGTCGGGTAGCCCGGGTTCTGGTACGGCTGGTCCAAAGGGGGCTGCTGCTGTCCGCCGAGTTGGCGGAACCCGCCGCCGAAGTAGTCCTGCTGGGTGTAACCGTCGCGCGGCTGGTTGTTCGGGCGGTCCGGCTGCTGCCCGGGAAACTGGCCCGGGTACTGACCATTGAATCCTTGGTTTTGGTTCCTGCCCCGGACGGACTTCCGGTACATGCGCATGGCAAAGGGAATCAGGAACGACAGGATGATGATCCAGAAGAACATGTTGCTCACGGTGGACGGCCTCTCAGAAGTGTCCCTTCAGTTTAACCCCCGGCTGCCAAGCCCGGCCCTGTCCGTCGCAGGCGGCACCCCGGCCCGGTAACTTCCGGGCCACTTATTTCCGGACCACCGGCATTTCCAGGAACTTTCCGTAAGCCTCAACTGCCGCGTCGACCGCACGGTCGGTCCCTGGGTTGGCGCCACCGCCGGGGTCCGGTCCGGTGCGGATGTCCAGCTCGCATCGACCGCCCGTCAGGACATGGCGCCAGGAACCGATCATGCGGCCATCCCGCAGCACCACATGCATGGGAGTGTCCCGTTCGGGCAACGCCGGGGCCGTGCCGCCCAGGAAGTGACGCGTACGGGAATAGCCCATGACGTACTCGTCGTAGCACTGGATGAGGTCGATCCGGGGCCGTCCATCCGCCACAGGTTCGTGCTGCGAGTTCGGCTTGAAATGAACCTCAGTGCCGTCCAGCGCGGCGGTCTCGAGCGCATCGGGGTCAATTTCCAGCGCCAGCGCCAGCCCTAACCGGATGTCCGTGACGGTAAGCCCGGACCAGTCAGCACAGTCCTTGGCGGTGGCGGGTCCGCGGCTTTGGAAATAGCGCCGGACAAGCTCGGCCAGGGCCGCCGGGCGGTCGGCGGGGCCGGCTGGTGCCGCCGGAACACGCTCATCAAACAGGGCATAGGTCTGGCGCAGCGCGCCGCCCTTGCTGCGGACGGGTGTTCCACTGGTCAGCACCCCGCTGATCTCCGCGTGCATGATCAGGTACGCCAGCTCCAGGCCCTTGCCCGTAAAACCGCTGCGCTGCAGTTCCGCGGCGAGCTCCTCCCGGGTCTTGTGGGCGCCGCCGGCCACGGCACCGGCGAGGACCCGGGCGCTCCGGGACGCCGCGGCGGCGTCGATGCCCGTCTGCCGGTACATGCCCTGGTTTCCCTGATGGAGCCGTGGTGCGGACAGCGCCGTCAGCCAGCGGAGGTCGTCGCGGTGCACAAAGTGCCAGGTGGGCCGCAGGATGTGCGTCCTGAGGATCCGGCCGTCGGCCACCGCCTGTTCGACGCCGGCAGCGGACGCTCCTGCCGTGCGTTGCGCCAGGGACCAGCGGGCGTAGGGGAATTCCTGGGACTGCACGGCCAGGAGGTTCTTCAGGGCGGCTTCGGGTGTATCTGCCTGGGGCGCGCGCAGCTGCTGCCGTCTTAGCCGCTGCCTGACGACGTCGTCGGCGTCCACCCGGGGCCTACCTCCGCCCGGGCTCTAGTCCGGGGACCTCGCCTGAACCCAACGGCATGCCGGGACCGAAAACCGGACCCGGGGTGGGCCGTTTGGCGGTGACGCCGTCCCCGGAGGACTGGTGGCGCAGCCGGCGGACAACCCACGGAACGAAGTATTCGCGTGCCCAGACCAGGTCGCCGGACCGTGCCTCGCGCCAGTTCCGCTGGGGCAGGGGTTTGGGGGAGAGCGGTTCCAGGGTGTGCTGGATGTTGAGGGAATCCAGCACCATGGCCGCGATGGTGTGGTGGCCCAACGGCGAGAAGTGCAGGCGGTCCTGGTCCCACATCTGCGGATCGCTGAGCTGGCGCAGCGACCACATGTCGGCAATGACGGCGTCGTGCCGTGCCGCCACGGTGCGCAGGTTCTCGTTGTAGATGGCGATCTTGCTGCGCAGCCTGCCGAGGACGGAGGATCCGGTGTCCGGGCCGTTGAACAGCACAACGGTGGCGCCGCCAAGGCTGAGGATATGCACCACCGAATCGAGCTTTTCCGCCAGCGCATCGGGGTCGCCGCCGGGCCGGATAAGGTCGTTGCCCCCTGCGGAGAGTGTCACCAGGTCCGGTTTGAGGGCCAGGCACGGTGCCAGCTGCTGATCCACGATCTGTTCCAGGAGCCGCCCGCGTACGGCCAGGTTCGCGTAAGCGAAGTCAGCGTGGCCACGGCTCAGTTCCTCGGCCACCCTGTCGGCCCAGCCGCGGTGCCCGCCAGGGCTTCCGGGCTCCGGGTCCCCAATGCCTTCCGTGAAGGAATCGCCCATGGCTACATAGCGGCCCCAGGGATGGGCATCGACAGTGTCCTGCGGATTGGGAATGGCATCAGTTTCGCTCACGTTTCCATCCTGCCTCGTTAGCCTCAAGCTACGCCACCGTAGGTTGTTACCCGAGGGTAACTGCAAGAATGGATCCATGACTGAAGCCGACGTATCCACTGCCCCTGTTGTCCTGTGGTCCACTCCTGGCGAAGCGCGCTCGGGAAAGCCCCTGCTGGTCCTGTTGCACGGTTACGGTGCCAACGAACAGGATCTGCTCAGCCTGGCCGATCTGCTGCCCGGCGATTTCGCGGTGGCGTCCGTGCGTGCCCCCATTGCGATGGGTCCGGGCTTCACCTGGTTCCCCCTGACGGACTCCGCGGACTATTCCCTTGACGCGGTCAAGACTGCCGCCAGCTTCGTGCTGGACTGGCTCGACGGCGTCAAGGGCGACCACCCCACCGTCACGCTGCTCGGGTTCTCCATGGGCATGGCGATGGCCACGACGCTGCTGAGGCAGCGCCCGGCGGACTTCGCCGCCGTCGTCGGACTTTCGGGGTTTGTGGTGAATGCCGGCGGGGACCCGAGCTTCCGCGACGACGAACTTAACGGCAGCGTGCCGCTGTTCTGGGGCCGCGACCAGCAGGACCCGGTCATCACCCAGGACAAGATCGAATACACCATGGGCTGGGTGCGGAACCACGTGAAACTGACGAAGGTCCTCTACACGGGGATGTGGCACGGGATCAACCAGCAGGAGATCGGCCACGTGTCCGAGTTCCTCACCCACGAGGTGCTGAAGAAGTAGCTTCGGGAGCCGGCCGCGGGGCGCGGCCGGCCAGCCGGAGGACAGTCAGGAACCGGCGGGGGTCGCAATCCGTACGGTCCTGCCATTCACGGTGACAGTGTCGCCGTGGTGGAGCTGCCGGCCGCGGCGATCGTCGATTTCGCCATTGACCTTGACCAGCCCGTTTTTGATCAGCTCCGTGGCCTCCACGCCGTCCTCGACCAGGCTGGCCAGCTTCAGGAGCTGACCCAGGCGGATCATGTCGTCGCGGATGGGGATCTCTTCGATTTCCGGGTTGCTCATACAAGCAATGATGCCTGACGTAAGGTGAATCCAGTGACCCACGCACCCCGTCTCCCACTCATTGCAGGACTGCCGCTGGCTGTAGCCGCCGGACTCGCCATTCCCGTCCAGGGCCGGATCAACGGTGCGCTGGGCGCCCGCTTGAACGACGGTATAGCTGCGGCGGTGGTGAGTTTCACCACGGGACTGGTCGTGATGATCGTGGTTTCGCTGGTCCTGCCGAGGGGACGCCGCGGGCTGGCCCAGATCCTGCCTGCCCTCCGGGAACGCCGGTTCCCGCCGGTCTATGTGATTGCCGGCGGCATCGGCGCGTTCTTCGTTTTTGCCCAGTCCTTCACCGTGGGCCTGCTCGGCGTGGCATTGTTTACCGTGGCCACGGTCACGGGCCAGACGCTGAGCGGGTTGCTGGTGGACCGGCTCGGCATCGGCCCCGCCGGCAAGAAGTCCGTCACCGGAATCCGGGTCCTGGGCACTGTGCTGACCATAGCCGCCGTCGCCTGGGCCGTGTCCCCGCGGTTCGGCGGCGCAGGAGGAGGCGGCGCAGGGGGAGGCGGCACGGACCCTGCCCAGCTGCTGCTGCCGGTGCTCCTGCCCGTCATCGCGGGCTTCCTGATGAGTTTCCAGCAGGCTATGAACGGGATGGCCACAGTGCACTACGGCACGCCCATCGCGGCGACCCTGGTGAACTTCATCTCCGGCGCCACCGTGCTGTGGCTCGCCTGGTTGATCAAACTCGCTGTTGCCGGAGCCGGCAACGGCCTGCCCGCTGAATGGTGGTACTACCTGGGCGGACCCATGGGGTGCGCGTTCATCGGCCTGGGCGCACTGCTGGTCCGGAGCCTCGGCGTCCTGGTGACCGGGTTGGGCATGATCGCCGGCCAGCTGCTGGGTTCGCTGGGCCTCGACCTGGTGCTTCCCGCCCCGGGCACGGTGGTTGCCCTGCCCACCGTCCTCGGCACGGTCCTGACCCTCGGCGCGATTGTCCTGGCCACCCTGCCGTGGCCGCGCGGCGCCCTCAAGCGGCAGCCGGGCCGGTAGGCTAGGACACGCAGCTTCCTGCACATCTTTCCTTCGTACCGCCCCGCCCGGCAACCAGCCGGGTACTGGGGCCTAGAAACCGCGCGGACCGCACCCAGCGGCCCTGTAGAAATTGGAGTTCCCCATGGCAGCAAAATCCGTTCTCGACCAGGTCATCTCACTCTCCAAGAGGAGGGGCTTCGTTTTCCAGGCCGGTGAAATCTATGGTGGCTCCCGTTCTGCCTGGGACTACGGGCCCCTCGGCGCCGAGCTGAAGGAAAACATCAAGCGCCAGTGGTGGCAGTCGGTGGTCCGCGGCCGCGAGGACGTGGTGGGCCTGGACTCCTCGGTGATCCTTCCCCGCCAGGTCTGGGAAGCCTCGGGCCACGTGGAGGTCTTCTCCGATCCCCTGGTGGAGTGCCTCTCCTGCCACAAGCGCTACCGCGCCGACCACCTCGAAGAAGAGTACGAGGAAAAGAAAGGCCGTCCGGCCGAGAACGGGCTGAAGGACATCGCGTGCGCCAACTGCGGCACCCGCGGCGAATGGACCGAGCCGCAGGAATTCTCCGGCCTGCTCAAGACCTTCCTTGGCCCGGTGGCCAGCGAGGAAGGCATGCACTACCTGCGCCCGGAAACTGCGCAGGGCATCTTCGTGAACTTCAACAACGTGCTCACCACTTCGCGAAAGAAGCCGCCGTTCGGCATCGGCCAGATCGGCAAGTCCTTCCGCAACGAGATCACGCCCGGAAACTTCATTTTCCGCACCCGTGAGTTCGAGCAGATGGAAATGGAATTCTTCGTCGAGCCGGGCACGGACGAGCAGTGGCACCAGTACTGGATGCAGGAACGGATGGACTGGTACACAGGCCTGGGCCTCAAGGCCGAGAACCTGCGCTTCTTCGAGCACCCGCTGGAGAAGCTGAGCCACTACTCCAAGGGCACCACGGACATCGAATACCGCTTCGGTTTCCAGGGCTCCGAGTGGGGCGAGCTGGAAGGCATCGCCAACCGCACGGACTTCGACCTCTCCACGCACTCCAAGGCCTCCGGCCATGACCTGAGCTACTTCAACCAGGCCACCAACGAGCGCTACACCCCGTACGTGATCGAGCCCGCCGCCGGCCTGACGCGTTCCTTCATGGCGTTCCTCATCGACGCGTACACCGAGGACGAGGCCCCCAACGCCAAGGGCGGCGTGGACGTCCGCACGGTCCTGAAGCTGGACCCGCGGCTGGCCCCCGTCAAGGCCGCCGTGCTGCCGCTGAGCCGCAACGAGGACCTGTCCCCGAAGGCCAAGGCCCTGGGCGCCCAGCTGCGCAAGAACTGGAACATCGACTTCGACGACGCCGGCGCCATCGGCCGCCGCTACCGCCGCCAGGACGAGATCGGCACCCCGTTCTGCATCACCGTGGACTTCGACACCCTCGAGGACCAGGCCGTCACCATCCGTGAACGCGACACCATGAGCCAGGAACGTGTCTCCCTGGACAAGGTGGAGGGCTACCTGGCCGCACGGCTGATCGGCGCCTGAGCATGCCCATCGAATACCGTGAATGGCGCGAGGGCGACGACCTGGCGCTGCTGGAGCTTTGGGGAGGCCCGGAGACCGAACAGGCCCGGCAGTTCCGCGGCACCCTGGCGCCTTCGGGCAACTCGCCGTGGCGACGCTGCATCGTGGCCGAGGACGTCGTGGACGGTGTGGCCATCCCGATCGGGGCGGCCGTGGTCCACGAGGCCTCCCTGCACCCGGAGCGGCTCTGGGCCTACATCGAGGTGGCGCGGGATCACCGCCGCGCCGGCGTCGGCTCCACCCTGCTGACGATGCTCCGGCACGAGGCAGGACAGGCGCCGTCGGGCGTTTCCAGGCTCCGGACCAAGGTGGAACCGGGCACGCCCGGCGCCGCTTTCGCCGAAGCTGCCGGCCTGGCTCCCATCCAGCGTTCACGCCTGGTTGTCGTGGAGCCGGGGGCGCTCAAGCTGCCGGTCTTCGGCGACGGTTCCGAGGCCGCGGCCTCGGAGCAGATCGAGGATCTTGCCACCGGCTCCGTGGAGCTCAGCGACGTGGTTGGCCGGTATTACACAGCCGTTCACGGCTGGGACAGCCCGGGCGAGCTGGGCATCGGCACCGTGCAGCGGCTGTTCCTCGACGAGCTCAGCGGGGCGCACGGCGCCATTGTGCTGCGTTCCCCGAAGGCCAGCGCCTTCGGCCAGGGCGTCCCGGCCAGCAGGAAGGGCCGGCTCGAGGCGTTCGCGATCAGCTACGCGGAGCTTGCCCCCGGCGGGGAGAACGCGCCGGGCGGCGACGGGTCCGCGGCGGGCCAGCCCACGGACGTATTCGTCGGCCATGAGCCGAAGCTGTCCGAGGATGAAGCCCGCTCCGCCGTCCGCGACCTGTTGGCGCTCATCGCGTTCCAACACCCCGTGGTGCTGGAACTGGACGACTCGATGGCTGCGCTGTGCGCCGTCGTCGAACCTTTGCTGGAGAGCGGCAAGGCCCGCGTGCGCGGTACCGAAACCCTGGTGGTTTCCGACCCCGCCTAGGTTTCGGCCGACGCCACCGGCCCGCAGTAGGTGACTACTGCGGGCCGTCCTGTTTAAGCTTTCTGCCGTCCGCGCGCCGCGGCCTGTTGAGTCTTCCGTCCGCCCGCGCGCCGTCGGCCGGCGCGCCAGCCGCCAGCGCGCCGCGGCCCCTCCTCCTCATCCAGCCGCCGCCGTTCCACATCCGTGGGCGCACCGCCGCCCAGATGTGCGGGCATCCACCATGCTCCGGGCCGGGGTGTGAGCGGGAAGTCCGCGATGGCCGTGTCGATGCCGTCCTGCAGCACGGCCCGGAGCCGCGCCGTGGCTGCCAGGACGTCAGCATCGGCGCCCACCCGGCCGGAGCCCGGCCGGAGGGGTTCGCCCACATGGATCCGCACCGGCGCGCGCCAGGTGCGGCGCGGGGAGAACGCATGATGGCGGGTCAGCAGCCGGTGCGCTCCCCACACCGAGACGGGAATGATCGGCACACCGGCCTCGGCCGCCATGCGCACCGCCCCCGTTTTGCACTCGCGGACCGTGAAACTGCGGCTGACGCCTGCCTCCGGAAGGATGGCGATGTATTCGCCTTCGCGGAGTTTCGCGACGGCGGCGTCGTAGGCGCCGGAACCGGACCCGTAACCCACCACAACCTGCCCGGCAGCGCTGATGGCGGGACCCGCAAACCAGTGATCGGCCGCGCCCTGGGTGATCAGGTAGCGCATCTGGGCCCGGCTGTGCCGCCACAGGAGCAGCTCGGCAAAGGCGAAATCGAGGTACCCGAAGTGGGTGATGGCGACGACGGCCCCCGCACCCGGCACCGCTTGGCGGGACGGGCCGTCGAGGTGCCCGGATGGCGGGAGGTGCTCCCTGCCCGTGATGATGACGTGGATCCGGAAGAGCCACCGCAGCGCCAGTCCGGTACGGACAATGAAGCGGTAGAAGCGGTCATTCGGCTGCGGCCGCCACGCCATCTCAGCGCCTGCCCGCCTGCCGGCGCGGCGGCCAGGGGATAAAGCCCGACGTCGACTCGACGTATTCCTTGTAGCCCGGCCGGGCGGACATCGCCTTTTCCGTTAGCGGCTTCCCGGTTTTGCCTGCGAGGGCCCAGACCATCAGGGCGGGGGACAGGACCGTGAGGATTCCGGGCCAGGAGTCTGCGGAAATAAGGAACAGGCCGGTCCAGACGGCGGCGTCGCCAAAGTAGTTGGGGTGCCGGGTGTAACGCCACAGCCCCGTGTTCAGCACGGTTCCCTTATTGGCGGGGTCCTTCTTGAACTGTGCGAGCTGCCAGTCACCCACGGTTTCGAACACGAAACCGATGACCCACAGCAACACTCCGAGGATCGCCACCCAGCCCACGGCACCGGCAGCGAACATCCCGACCTGCACGGTGAGAGAAACGAAGAACATCACCGTGCCCTGGGGCAGGTAGACACGGCGCAGCGCATAGGTATTGCGTGATTCTGGTGCCGTACTGAGCATTGCTTCGTAGCGGGGGTCCTCATGGCCGCCTCGGGCGCGCCAACCGATGTGCGTACCGAGGCGAAGGCCCCACACGCCCGTCAGCAGCAGGAGCAGGAGGCGCCTGCCGTCGTCGCCCGTTCCGGCGGACAGCAGCCACGACACTGCGGCAACGGCCACGAAGCCGGGTCCCCACGCCACGTCCATCACCGAGTGCCGTCGCTGGGCGACCGCAAGGGCGAAAGTGACCGCCAGGACGCCGGCCACGGCAAGGGCTGTCCACGGCAGGCTCGCCAGGAATTCGTTCATCGGAAATGCAGCCATGGTCACAGCACCACCGGGAGGCCCGGCGCTGTTGCTGGCAGCAAGGCATCAAAGCGTGCCGGACCGCCCCCGATTTCCGCGCCCGCGGCTTCACCGAAGGCTTTGAGGACAAAGCCGGTGGCCAGGGTGTGCCACAGGCGGACCCTGCGGAACATGAAGTGGCCCGCCCCAGCCAGGGACACGTAGCGCAGCTCGTCGGCCAGGGCAGCGGCGCGCCGTGCAAATTTAAGCGATTCGGCCGGGCTCGTCCAGCGGTCCGCGGTGCCGTGCACGATGAGCACTTTGCGGCCGGCAACGGTCTCGGCGGGTGTCCCGGCGCTCAGCCACGGGGCCAGTGCCACCACGGCGTCAACGAGTGGATCGTCGGCCACACAAATGGCGGTGAGCCCACCCATCGAATGACCCAGCAGGTACACGGGCACGCCAGGGTGCTGTTCATGGATCCGGGCGAGCGCCCACCGGGCATCCAGCAGCGGTGACATGTCCGGGCCGTTCCAGCCGCGGACACTGTTCCGGAGCGTCCAGACCGCGAGCCCGTGCCTGCGGCCGGCGCTGTGCAGGTGCCTGGCGAAGGGCACCATGCGGGCAGGGCTCAGGTGGCGCGCTTCCACCGGCTCGTAGCTGTGCGAGCGCCCGCCGTGGAGCACCAGGGCCACGCCGCGGGTGGTGCCCGCAGCCTCCCTCACGGTGAGCACGGGCCTGGTGCCGTCTTCGTCATTCCTGCGATTACCCATGCGGGCCTCCAGACTCCTCGTCCTACAGTTATAAACCCCGGGATGCCGGCGTTTAGTTCCGGGCGGAGCCGGGCCTGCAAAGGCGCCGGACATTCCCGCGGTCATACAGGACATTCGGAGCCGCGGCCCCCACCGATTGCCGCGCCGTGTCCGGGTGGTCATACCCGATGGTGCCGACTACGACTCTGCCCGTGCCTGCCCCCCAGGTCGCGGAGAATTACGGACCGAACTGTTCCATGTGAACCAGAACATCAAGCCACAGTAAAGTGCAGGCATGAGGTTTTACTGCTGATGGGTGCCGGACACTCCCACGGTCACACAGATGGTTCGGATCCGACACCTCGGGCTCTCGCCGCCCGCAAACGGGCCAACTGGCTTCTCGCGGCGGTGCTGATTCCGCTGACGCTCCTGACCCTGGCGGCCATGGCCATGCTGTGGCCGTCCGGGAACAAGGCGGACCTGAAGCTGGCCAGCCCCTATGCGGCGGCACCGGGTGTGACCTTCGATACCGGCAAGATCCAGCGCGTGGTCGTGGAAAGCTGCATCCAGGGGACCGCCCAGGGCGCCACACCACAGCAGGGCGCACAGCCCGGCACAGGCCAGGAAGGCACTGGCCAGGAAGGCGCCGCCGGGCAGGGGAGCGACTGTACCTTCGCCTTCACCGAGCCGGACAAGGGCGGCAATCCCGTCAAAGTGGTGATCAACCCGGACGTGGTGAAATCGCACGGCGTCAAGGTCGGGGACAACATCCGCTACCTGAACCTCTCCAACGCCCAGGGCGCGTCCGCCGGCCAGGGCGCCCCGGGGTATATCTTCGTGGACTTCGTCCGCACCATGCCCATCATCCTGCTGGCCGTCCTCTACGCCGTGGTGGTGATCGCCGTGGCGCGCTGGCGCGGGCTGCGGGCACTGATCGGCCTCCTCGGCGCCTATGCGGTGCTGGTGTCCTTCATGCTGCCCGGGCTGGTGGAGGGAAAACCGCCGTTACTGCTGGCGCTGGTGGGATCCACGGTGATCATGATCGGGGTCCTCTACTTCGCCCACGGCTTCTCGGCGCGCACCTCCACGGCGCTGCTCGGCACGATGTTCGGCCTGGGCATCACGGCGCTGCTGGCGGCATGGGCCACCGACGCGGCAAACCTGGCCGGGGTGGGCAGCCATGACGCCGCTACGCTGGCCAATATTTCGGACAACATCTCCATTTCTGGCATCATCCTGTGCGGCCTGATCATTTCCGGACTCGGCGTGCTGAACGACGTCACCATCACCCAGTCCTCCGCGGTGTGGGAACTGTACGAGCTTGCACCGGAGACAAGCTCCCGCCAGCTCTTCTCCTCCGCCATGCGGATCGGCCGCGACCACATTGCGTCCACTGTCTACACCATCGCCTTCGCCTACGCCGGCGCCGCACTGCCCATCCTCATCATCGTGATGCTGTACGACCGCCCCCTCGGTGAAGCACTGACCAGCGCGGAACTATCCGAGGAAGTCATCAGGACGCTCGTCGGTTCCGTGGGACTGGTGCTGGCCATCCCCGTCACCACGCTGATCGCGGTGCTGGTGGTGAAGGCCACGGGGATCAGGCCGGCCAGCGGCCTGCAAACCGGCGGCAATGCTTCGGGCAGCACCGATTCCGGGCGTCTGTCCGTGACGCCCGACGACGTCGCGGACACCGGCGCGCTCGCAGCGGCAGCGGCGGTTTCGCGCGGGGGACGGACGCGCGCGGCCGGTTCCCGCGCTTCCCGCGACGACAGGAGCGAAGCAGGGACCGAAGCCGTGCCCGGCGGCCGGCGCGCACGGCGGGCCGCAGAACGGGAGTAGCGGGGGACGCGCCGCCGTCGGACCGGTGTTCCGGCGCACCGAAGCGCACTGCTCGCCGATTTGCCCGGCTTTGAGACAATGAACGGGTGACTGTTGTAGCAACGCCTCCCGCCCCCAAGCTGGAACTCCCGCCCCTGAAGCTCGGCCCCATCACGGTGGACACCCCCGTGGTGCTGGCCCCCATGGCCGGAATCACCAATACCGCATTCCGCAGGCTGTGCCGCGAATACGGCGGCGGCCTGTACGTTGCGGAGATGGTCACTTCCCGTGCGCTGGTGGAGCGCACCCCTGAATCCCTGCGGATCATCTCCCACGACCCCGACGAGAAGGTGCGGTCCGTCCAGCTGTACGGCGTGGACCCCGTGACCGTCGGCCAGGCCGTCCGGATGCTCGTCGACGAGGACCGGGCGGACCACATCGACCTCAACTTCGGCTGCCCGGTGCCCAAGGTGACCCGCCGGGGAGGCGGGTCGGCCCTGCCGTGGAAGATCGACCTGTTCACCTCCATCGTGCAGACGGCGGTCCGGGAGGCCTCCAAGGGCGGCATCCCGCTGACCATCAAGATGCGCAAGGGCATTGACGAGGACCACCTGACGTACCTCGACGCGGGCCGGATCGCCCGCGATTCCGGAGTCGCCGCCGTCGCGCTTCACGGCCGTACGGCCTCGCAGTTCTATTCCGGCCAGGCCGACTGGTCCGCGATCGCCCGGCTGCGTGAAGCGCTGCCGGATGTGCCGGTGCTGGGCAACGGCGACATCTGGTCCGCGGAGGACGCCGTGCGGATGGTCCGCGAGACCGGAGTGGACGGCGTGGTGATCGGCCGCGGCTGCCAGGGCCGTCCCTGGCTCTTCGGTGACCTGCAGGCCGCCTTCGAAGGCAGCGACCACCGTCACCGCCCGGGCCTGCGCGAAGTGGCCGACGGCGTCTACCGCCACGCCCAGCTCATGATCGAAACCTTTGGCAATGACGAGTACAAGGCCCTGCGGGAAATCCGCAAGCACATGGCCTGGTACTTCAAGGGCTACGTGGTGGGCGGCGAGCTCCGCGCCAAACTAGCCACTGTTCCCACCCTGGAGGTCCTGCGCGAACTCCTGGACCAGCTGGACATGGACCTGCCGTACCCGGGCGTCGATTCCGAGGGCCCCCGCGGCCGTGCCGGTTCCCCCAAGAAGCCCGCGCTGCCCAAGGACTGGCTGCTCAGCCGGCAGATGGACGCTGACCAGACCCGCGACATCGCCGCCGCGGAACTGGACGTGTCAGGTGGCTGAAACACGGACTGCAGCACCCGTTCTGCCGGGCTACGACGCCCACGACTCCGCCCGCTGGGTGGAGGAACCGCCCAAGACAACGTACCGCTCCGACTTCGAACGGGACCGCGCACGGGTCCTGCACTCATCCGCGCTGCGCAGGCTCGGCGCCAAAACCCAGGTGGTTGCCCCGGACACCGACGACTTCGTCCGCACCCGGCTCACGCACAGCCTGGAAGTGGCCCAGGTGGGCCGCGAACTGGGACGGACGCTCGGCTGCGATCCCGACGTCGTGGACACCGCCTGCCTCAGCCACGACCTCGGCCACCCGCCGTTCGGGCACAACGGCGAATCCGCGCTGAACGAAATGGCGCACGGCATCGGCGGTTTCGAGGGCAACGCCCAGACGCTCCGGCTGCTGTCCCGGCTTGAGCCGAAGGTCCTGGCCGCGGACGGAACCCCGGCGGGGCTGAACCTCACCCGCGCCAGCCTGGACGCGGCCGCCAAATACCCGTGGTCGGCGCTGAACGCCCCGGTGATCCACGGCCAGCGCACCAGCAAGTTCGGCGCCTACGAGGACGACCTGCCCATCTTCGACTGGCTCCGCCAGGGTGCCCCCGAGCGCCGGTCCTGCCTGGAAGCCCAGGTGATGGACCTCGCCGACGACATCTCCTACTCGGTCCACGACGTCGAGGACGCCATCGTGGCCGGCCACTTCCAGCTGCGCTGGATGGACAACCCGGACCACCGTGCCCGCGTGGTGGGGTATGCCAAGCAGTGGTACCTGCCCCACAACGACCCCGCCGCCATCGACGCCGCCCTGGCCCGGCTCGAGGCCACCGAGGTCTGGGTGCGCGAAGCGGACGGCAGCCGCAAGGCCATGGCGGCGCTGAAAGACATGACAAGCCAGCTGATCGGCAGGTTCTGCCAGAGCGCACTGGAAACCACGCGCACTGTCTACGGCCCCGAAAACCTGACCCGGTACAACGCCGAGCTGATGGTGCCGGACGAGACCGTGATGGAAATCGCAGTCATGAAGGGCCTGGCCACCACTTTCGTGATGACCACCGAGCACCGCCAGCCGATCTATGAGCGCCAGCGGGAGGTCCTGCACGCACTGGTGACAGCGCTGAACGCCACCGGGGACCGCCACCTGGAACCGATGTTCGCCGCTGACTGGCGTGACGCGGCCGACGACGGCGCCCGCCTTCGCGTGGTCATCGACCAGGTCGCGTCGCTCACCGACGGTTCGGCGCTGGCCATGTACGAGCGGTTGGTCGGCAGCCTGCCGTCGCTTTGGTGACATTGGACGCACCCGCCGTCACGCCGGTGCCGGGCCAGCCGTCGGTGTCGTACCCGGGGACTAGGATGGCTCTGTGGCTGGGCTGATCAAACGCGAAGATATTGACGAAGTACGCCAGCGCACGGACATCAAGGAAGTCATCGATGGCTACGTGACGCTCAAGGGCGCCGGCCTGGGCTCGTTCAAGGGCCTGTGCCCCTTCCACGACGAGCGCTCGCCGTCGTTCACGGTCCGCCCCCAGGTGGGCAGGTACCACTGCTTCGGCTGCGGCGAGGACGGCGACGCCATCTCCTTCGTCCAGAAGCTGGACCACTCCTCATTCCATGAAGCCGTGGAAAAGCTGGCCGCCAGGATCGGCTTCGAACTGCGGTACGAGGACGGCGGCACGGGTCCCAACCGGGAAGAGGTGGGCAAGCGCCAGCGACTCCTGGACGCCCACAAAGTGGCTGACGAGTTCTTCCGGGCCCAGCTGCTGACTCCCGGCGCCGCGGAAGGCCGCAACTTCCTCCATGGCCGCGGCTTTGACCGCGCCGCCGCCGAGCAGTTCGGCGTCGGCTACGCCCCGCAGGGCTGGGATGCACTGCTCAAGCACCTCCGCGGCCGCGGCTACACGGACGCAGAGCTCAAGCTCACGGGGATGTTCTCAGAAGGCAACCGCGGGATCTACGACCGGTTCCGAGGGCGCCTGATCTGGCCTATCCGGGACATCGCCGGCGACACCATCGGCTTTGGCGCCCGCAAGCTCTACGAGGACGACCAGGGCCCCAAGTACCTCAATACCCCGGAAACCACGCTCTACAAGAAGTCCCAGGTGCTCTACGGCATCGACCTCGCCAAACGGAACATCGCCAAGGACCGCCAGCTGGTGGTGGTGGAAGGCTACACGGACGTGATGGCCTGCCACCTCGCGGGAATCCCGACGGCGGTGGCCACCTGCGGCACCGCGTTCGGCGCCGACCACATCAAGATCGCCCGGCGGCTGCTGTCCGACGACGGCACCGGGGGAGAGGTCATCTTCACCTTCGACGGCGACGCGGCGGGCCAGAAGGCCGCGCTGCGGGCCTTCGAGGAAGACCAGCGCTTCACGGCGCAGACCTACGTCGCCGTGGAGCCCACCGGCGCCGACCCCTGCGAGCTGCGCCAGGCCAAGGGGGACGCCGCTGTCCGGGACCTGATAGGCACCAGGCGGCCGCTGTTTGAGTTCGCGATCAGGGCCTCCCTGAAGCGACACAACCTGGACACGGTGGAGGGCCGCATCGCCGCGCTGCGTGAGTCGGCGCCGGTGGTGGCCCAGATCCGCGACGCCGGAATCCGGCCCGCCTACGCACGCGAACTTGCGGGCTGGCTCGGTATGCCCGTCGAGGAGGTCAGCCGCGCCGTGGCCGTCGCTGCCAAGCGTGCCGCCCAGGGCGAATCGCCCGCAGGCCAGGGCGGGGCGCAGCAGCGCACAGGCGCGACTCCCGGCATTGCCGAGTTGCCGGCGTCGGGCGTTGTGCCGTCCTTCAACAGGCCGGATCCGCGGGACCCCGTGGCGTCCATGGAGCGGCAGGCGCTGGAAGTGGCGCTTCAGGAGCCCGCCATGCTCGCCGGAGAGACCTGGGACCGGTTCAGTGCGGCCGGGTTCAGGACCCCCGCCTACCAGGCCGTCCACGACGCCATGCGCGCCTCCGGGCCCGGCCTGACCGTTGATCCCGTGCGGTGGGTTGAACAGGTCATGCACGAGGTGCCGGAACCGCTCCGCCCGCTGGTCTCGGAGCTTGCCGTGGTGCCGCTGCCGGCGAGCAACGCGGAAGGTGTGCTCAAGTATTGCCGTGACATCCTGGCCCGGCTGTTCGAACTCCAGATCACCCGGGTCAAGGCGGACAAGATGGGGCAGCTGCAGCGGCTCGATGCCTCGGCGCATCCGGAGGAGTTCCAGCGGCTGAACCGGGAGCTGATGGTGCTCGAAATGGAGCGCCGTTCGCTGCGTTCCGACGCCTGACCGCTGCGTCCCGAAGCAGGCCCGGCGGAGTGCCGATCCACTCAATTTCGTTTACCGGGCGGGTGTTTGCTAGGCTAGTACCCGCTTCATTCCTCCTTAGCTCAATTGGCAGAGCATTCGACTGTTAATCGAAGGGTTGCTGGTTCAAGTCCAGCAGGAGGAGCGCGCAGTCCCCGTTCCGGGTCACCGGGACGGGGACTTTTTTATACCCGGGCGGGGTATTTCGGGCTGCTGCGGCAGCCGATTTCCCTTTGGGGCAAAACCTTTGCTAATGTCATACCTGCTTCATTCCTCCTTAGCTCAATTGGCAGAGCATTCGACTGTTAATCGAAGGGTTGCTGGTTCAAGTCCAGCAGGAGGAGCGGACAGGCCCCGCGGCCGGCGAACAGCCGGCCACGGGGCCTTTTTTGTTTGGGCGCTAGACGAAGTCCATCTCCACCTGCAGGAAGCGCTCCGCCTCGGCGATGGCGGCCTGGAACGCTTCCTCCTCGGTGGGGGACTTCCGCGGCTCCCGCGGGTGCCACTCATGCGGCGCGGAGTGCACCCTGGTGAAGCCGCCGTTCGGTGGGGCGTAAAAGATGCCGAACCGCTGGACAGGCCATTCAGGGGACGTTTCCGGGGCCACCAGGAGCGCGGCGTTGAACGCGGGATTGAACCACTGGGCGATCGGACGGCGCCGGTCCTCGGTGAACAGGCCGGCCGCATACAGGGCGGCCGACTGGGCGCTGGTCTGCGAGCACAGGCGTTCCCACCACAGGGGCAGGATGCCGCCGTCGCATCGCTGCCACGTGGCCGGTAAAGGCTGATGGTGCTGCCAGTCGGGCACAGAACAACTTTATCGCGCGCCCAATTCCGGGAACAGGGCCGTTAGTGCCGGTTCCATGGGCCGGGATTGACCCGGTACAGCAGGGCCGAGCCGGCGATCGCACCCAGAATGATGCCCATGGCCGGGTTCCCCATGGCGCGTCCGGCAAAATACCCGGCGACGGCGCCAATCACGGCGCCGAGGAACAGCCCCCTGCTGTTGCGGTGCGGTTTCCTGGCCATGGCTTCAGCCCTAGTGGATCGACGGGACGGTGCGGGGCCGGACCACCAGCCACAGGGCGGCCGCTGCCAGCAGGATGCTCGAGGCCTGGACGCCGCCCATGACGGTTGCCGAGATGTCGCCAAACCAGCCCACCACGGGGGACACGATGCCGGCCATCATGAAGGTGGCGGCACCCAGCAGGGACGCGGCCGTTCCTGCCTGTGCCCCGTGCTTGGACAGCGCGAGGACCTGGACGCAGGGGAATGTGAAGCCTGTGCCGAGGATGTAGAACCAGAGCGGCACCATCACGCCCCAGAGCCCGAAGCCAAGCTGGTCGAATACGACGATCAGCACGGCCATCAGGAACATCCACGCGGTGGAACAGGCCAGGATCCACTGCGGCGGGACCCGCCTGATCACCCGGGAGCTGGTCTGGACGCCGGCCACGATGCCCAGCGAGTTGATGCCGAAGAGCAGGCCGTACTGCTGGGGCGAGAACCCGTAGACGTCCTGGAAGAGGAAGGGGGAGGCGGAGAGGTACGCGAAGAGCCCGGCGAAGTTCATGCCGCCAAGCAGCAGCAGGCCCACGAAGATCCGGTCCGAAAAGAGGAGCCTGTAGCGCTGCCCCGCAGTGAGGCCCGATTTGCCCCGGAGCTCACGGGGGAGGGTCTCGCGCACCAGGAGGATGGCGGCGATGATCACCAGCGTGCCGTAGCCGGCCAGGAAGTAGAAGATGCCCGGCCAGGGCATGATCAGCAGCAGCTGGGAGCCGATGACCGGTGCCAGGATCGGGGCCAGGCCGTTAACCAGTGCCATCCGGGAGAACATCCGCACCATGGCGTACCCGCTGAAGAGGTCCCGGACCATGGCCATGGCCACCACGCCGCCGCCGGCCGCGCCGATTCCCATCAGCACCCGGAAGAGTCCCAGCGTTGCCAGGTCCGTGGAGAGTGCCGCGCCGACTGAGGCGGTGATGTGCAGCGCGGTGGCAAGGATCAACGGAAGCCGCCTGCCGAACTTGTCGCTCAGCGGACCCACCACCAGCTGGCCCAGGGCGAAGCCCACGGTGGTGCCGGTGAGTGTGAGCTGGACTTCCGCTTCGGACACCCCGAGGCTGGCCTCGAGGGCGGGGAAGGCCGGGAGGTAGAGGTCGATCGTGAAGGGCCCAAGGGCCGTCAGGGCGCCGAGGAGGAGGATGTACAGGAGTTTCCGGTTGCGGCTCAGGGAGTCGCCCGGATTGGCGGGGATGCTCACAGAGAACCATCCTATGGCCCTCAGATCATACTTTTACAGCGTTGCAGGGCGCGCCACGTGTTATTACCCGAAGGAGGTCCCGAACCTGAATGATAGTTTTGTCAGCGGGGAGTGTGTGAAGCCGCGCAGGCCCCCGGAATCCAGCGGAATCCGAATCAAAGATGGAACCAGTTAGGCGGGATCGATGAGCGGACGACACAGCGGGCGGACCAAGGGCGGATTGAGTATTGGGGCGCTGCCCAAAACGCTGAGGCTGGTTGCCAAGCTGGCGCCAAGGCAGCTCAACGACGAAATTGCCCTCGCGAAGATCGAGATCAAGCGCAAGGGAATCCAGGTCGGGGTGGCGGCCGCGTTCTTCGCCGTTGCACTGGTGTTCGTAGCCTTCCTCGTCGTGGGACTCATCGTGGCCGCGATCATGGGGCTCGCCACCATCATGCCTGCCTGGCTGGCTGCCCTCCTGGTGTGCGCCGTCTTCCTCGTTATCGCCCTCATTGGCGCGCTGGTCGGCCTGCGGAAATTCAAGAAGGCCATGCCCCTTGTTCCCGAAGACACGATCCGCGGACTCAAGCACGATCTCGGCATCGTGAAGGAAGGCTCGGACTTCAACCCGGCCATTCTGGATCCGTCCTCCGAGCAGGCCAAGGCCGCCAAGGCGGCCAAGGAAGCGCAGAAGGCAAAGGACAAAGCGGAGAAGGCAGCACAGGAAGCGGCAAAGCCGGACCTGGGACCCGCCCCCACCGAAGCCGAGCTGCGGAGCCGCCTGGACAAGCGCCGTCGCCACCTGACCGGCGTCCGCGATGAGCTCGGCGAGGAACTGGACGTCAAGACCCAGGCCCGGATCCTTCTCGGCGCCACCCAGGCCCAGCTGAAGACCGGCAAGGAACGCGCCGGCCAGCAGTTCGAATCCCTCGGCCGCTCTGCGTCCGGCTTCCTCAACCGGGCCAACGAGGGACAGGCCGGAGTGCGCTGGAAGCCGCTGGCGGCCCTGGCCGCCTCGGCCGCGGTCTTCGTTGTCCTGCTCCGCAGGCTCCTGAAGGGGTAGGGCCCCGGCCGCTACCAGGACAGGGCATTACCAGGACAGGGCACTACCCGCGGCCATAGCGGGAACGGAAGGAGGTTAGGGATGAGGTTCATCAACGCCGGCGAGCGTCCGGGCCAGCGGCATGTGGACAGTGACGCCGTCTTCACCGTCCCCAACGTCCTGACGGTCCTCCGGTTCATGGGCGTCCCCGTGTTCATCTGGCTGGTTTTGGCGCAGAAGGAGTATGCCCTGGCCGCGCTGGTGCTGGTCATCATGGGCAGCACGGACTGGGTGGACGGATACATTGCCCGCCGCTTCAACCAAACGTCCCGGCTGGGCCGGATCATGGATCCAATAGCGGACCGGCTGGCGCTCATTGCCGTCGCGGTCACCCTGGTGATTGCCGGCGTCGTGGAGTGGTGGTACCTGACGGCCCTGGTGGTTCCGGATGCCATCCTGTTGACCGCTTCGCTCTACTACTTCCGCAGCCACCCCGACCTCCCCGTCAGCCGCATCGGCAAGATCCGCACCGCTCTCCTCCTCGTGGGCACCCCGCTGCTGGTACTGGCCAAACTGCCTATTCCGCTGACCGAGGTCTATTTCACCGCGGCGTGGATTTTCCTTGGCCTCGGGCTGCTGGGCCACTGGGTGGCCGGCTACAACTACTTCCTGGCTATCATCCGCAAAGGCAGGCTCAGGGCCGCCGGCGACGGCGGACCCGGCTGATGGTGTGGCTTGCCGTCTCCCTGGCGGTGCTGGGCGCCTTTTGCCTGGCCATCGGCGCACAGCGCCAGGGGAGTGCGGTCAAAGCGGACACCGGCGGCCTTGCGCTGAGCTCGCATGGCTTCCTTCGGCTGCTTCGGAATCCGCGCTGGGTATTCGGGCTGCTGCTGCTGTGTGCCGGCATGGCGATGAATGCCGTGGCTCTCGTATCGGCGCCGCTGACGGTGGTGCAGCCCATCGGGGCGATCGCCTTGGTCATCACCACGGTGGTCAACGCCAAGGACCAGGGCCTGAGCATCAACCGTGCCACCGTGGTGGCCATCTCAGCCTGCGTTACCGGCTCGGCGATGTTTGTCCTGCTGGCGGTAAACGCGACGGTGGAAAACCACCACGTTAGTTTCGACGACGAACTCACCATCGTGCTGCTGCTCACCCTGGCCGTGGGCCTCTTCGGCACCCTGGCGGTAGTGTTCAAGCACCGCATGAGCGCCTTCATCTACATCCTCGGTGCCGGCGTGCTGTTCGGCTTCGTCGCGGTGCTGACCCGCATCATCGGCAAACACCTGCTCGATCCGAACGGGCTGGCCCTGCTCAATGTCCAGTGGTATTCCGTGGTGGCCATCGCAGCTGCCGGCGGCCTGGGCTCGTGGTTCGTCCAGTCGGCCTACTCCGGCGGACCGCCGGACCTTGTCATCGCCGGATTGACGGTCATCGATCCCATTGTGGGCATCGCCATCGGTATCGCCATCCTTGGCGAACTCCAGCCGGATGTCCACGCCGTATTGGCGATTGCCATGGGGGCGGCCGCTTCCCTTGCTATCGTGGGGGTAATCGCCCTTTCGCGGCACCATCCCGAAGTGACCAAGCGCAAGAAGGACGCGCGCAAGGCCGCTGGACGGGTGTCGTAGGGCGAGCGATATCCAGATTTCACCAGAAGTCCGGGCGCCACCGCGCCGAGGGACAACTGGCCGCTACAGCCAGTGCTGACCGCACCGTGACCACCAGGAGCTCTCCACGTGACCATGCCCGACAGCCAGCAATCACTGACCATCCTGATTGCTGCGGACACCTACCCGCCCCATGTCAACGGAGCCGCGCAATTCGGATACCGGCTGGCCAAGGGCATGACTGCGCGCGGACACGACGTCCATGTGCTCGCGTGCCGGCCGGACAAGGGCAAGAGCTTCACCGAGTTCCGCGCGGAAGGCACCGTGCACCGGATCCGTTCGCACTCCGTGCCAACGCACGAGTATTTCCGGATCACCTTCCCCTGGGAAATCAAGAAGGAGATCAGCCTTCTGTTTGACCGCATCAAGCCGGACGTGGTGCACATCCAGAGCCACTACATGATCGGCGAGCACGTGCTCTACGAAGCCGAGCGGCGCGGCGTCAGGATTGTGGCCACCAACCACTTCATGCCGGAGAACCTGAACCCGTTCCTGCCGTTCCCGCAGTGGTTCAAGGACATCGTGGGACGCATCTCCTGGAAGGACATGGGAAAGGTGATGGGCAAAGCCGACGTCGTCACCACCCCCACGCCGCTAGCCGCCAAGGCGATGCACCAGCATGCGTTCCTGCGCAAGGTCCTGCCGCTCTCCAACGGCATTGACTCCGCTGCCTATGAGCTCCGGGACGGCGAAGTGATTAGTCGGCACCCTCATCCCACGGTACTTTTCGCAGGCCGTCTCGCCGAGGAAAAGCACGTCAACATCCTCATCGATGCTGTGGCAAAAACCCCGGCCGAACTAAACGTGCACCTGGAGATCGTGGGCGGTGGCGAAGTACGGGCCGCCCTTGAGTCCCAGGTGGCGCGGCTGGGGCTGGAATCCCGGGTGAAGTTCCTGGGCCTGGCCAGCGATGCCGAACTGCGTGAGGCCTATATCAAGGCGGACCTGTTCTGCATGCCCGGAACGGCCGAGCTCCAGTCCCTGGTCACGCTGGAAGCCATGTCTGCCTCCACCCCGGTGCTTCTGGCGGATGCGATGGCGCTGCCGCACCTGGTGCGTGACGGAGAGAACGGCTACCTCTTCACCCCCAACGACAGCGACGACCTTGCCGCCAAGATCACCCGTGTGCTTCAGCTTCCGGCCGAGGAGCTTGCGACGATGGGCAAGGCCAGCCGCTGCATGGTGGAGCCGCACAGCATCCAGGGGACACTGCAGACGTTCGAGGACCTCTACTACGGCGCCAGCTACGACGACAAAGTGGTGTAATTCCCAAGCGGTGCTCGCAGGCGTCCAGTCCGGGCGTGCCGCCGGCGCCGGGGTTTTCTTTTGCCGCAAAGCGCCCCGTGCCGCTTGCCCGGCCTCTTCCGCTGCGGTATGTTACTCGTGAGTAACTTATGCTGGCTCGAAGCCCGGGACCTTTGGTCGCTGCTGATCACACGTGAAGGAACAACATGTCCAAAGCTGCAATCGACATCAACAACCTGCCGTACGCCGACGGCGACTTCTTTGCCTTCGAGCAGCTGCTCAGCGGCAAAGAGGGGGACCGGCTGGCCGAAGTCCGGGAGTTCCTGGCGCGCGAGGTCAAGCCGATCGCGGTCGACTGCTGGAACCGCGGCGAGTTCCCGATGGACCTGATTCCGAAGCTGGCGGAGATCGACCTCGTCAGCCCCGTTCGGCGCCAGGGCTACTCCAACCTTTTCGCCGGCATCCTGCACGCCGAGGTCACCCGCGCGGACACGTCTATCGCCACGTTCATGGGCGTCCATGACGGTCTGTTCACCGGGTCCATTGAGGCCCTCGCCTCGCAGGAGCAGCAGGAGGCATGGCTGCCGGATATCTACTCGCTTCGGAAGATCGGCGCCTTCGGCCTCACCGAGCCGCTCGGCGGCTCCGATGTCGCCGGCGGCACCCGCACCACGGCCCGCCGCGAGGGTGACAGCTGGATCCTCAATGGTGCCAAGCGCTGGATCGGCAACGCCACGTTCTCCGACTGGGTGGTCATCTACGCCCGCGACCTCGCCGACGACCAGGTCAAGGGCTTCCTCGTGGACACGGCGGCCGAGGGCTACAGCGCCACGAAGATCGAAAACAAGATTTCACTGCGCACCGTCCAGAACGCCGACATCACGCTCGAGAACGTCGTGGTGCCGGACTTCTTCAAGCTCGCCAACGCCAACAGCTTCCGGGACACCAACAAGGTCCTGAAGGTAACCCGGCTCGCCGTGGCCTGGCAGGCCGTCGGCCAGCAGCTCGCAGCCCTCGATGTCGCCCGGCGCTACGCAGTGGAGCGCAGCCAGTTCGGCCGGCCCATCGCCTCCTTCCAGCTGGTCCAGAACCAGCTCGTGCAGATCCTCGGGAACGCTGTCAGCTCGATGGGCATGATGGTCCGCCTGTCGCAGCTCGAAGACGCGGGCGAAGCCAAGGACGAGCAGTCCGCCCTCGCCAAGGCCTTTACGACGGCCAGGATGCGCGAAAGCGTGGCTATCGGCCGCAGCCTCCTGGGCGGCAACGGCATCGTCACCGACTTCGAGATGGCCAAGATCTTCTCGGATGCCGAGGCCATCTACTCCTACGAAGGCACGCACGAGATCAACACCTTGGTGACCGGCCGCGCGATCACCGGTATTTCGGCAATCGTCTAGCCCCTCGTCCTCATCCCGGCACCAGAAGGGGAAGCAGGATGGAGGGCCGCAGGTCTGTCACCAGGGACAGCGGATTGATGTATTCTTCGCCCCGCCGCACGCCCCAGTGCACGCACGGCGTCGCGGCGCAGTGGCCCGGGAGCACCGTCCCGAGGACGTCCCCCTTCGACACTGTGGCGCCGGCTGCCAGGCCGCTTTCCACCGGCTCGAAACTGCTGCGGAGCCCATTGCCGTGATCGATGGTGATCACTGGACGGTCCACCACCATCCCCACGAAGCTGACGGTTCCCGACTCCGGTGCGGTGACCGGGGCGCCGTCGGCCGCCGCCTGGAGATCCACGCCGCGGTGCCCGCTCATCCACGGCTTGTCCGGCGGGTCGAACGGGCGCAGCAGGGCCGGCCTGGGCGCCAGGGGCCAGCTCCAGCCCGCCGTCGGAGCGGCGGAGGGTCCGGCCGCCGCACTGGAGTCGGTCTCGGAAACCGGGGATGTCGCGGAGGCGGCCAGTACAAGTGTTGCCAACAGGATCCGGGCTTTCATTCCCTCAGCCTGCCTGCGCCGCGCATTCGCTGACAGGGGCGCGTGGCGTTATGTGGACAAGCCGGAAAAGAGCCCGGAAAGCGGCAGGGCGGCGGGCCCGGAAATGGTCCGATCCGGCGGGGCCGCTGTAGTACACTTGACGGAGCAGTTTGCTGTGCCCTCAACGATGCCCGGCCGGCGGTTCAAGTACTTTCGGGTCGCTTGGTCCTCCAGGCCGTTCTAGTCAGCACGTCTCATTCAGAGGTGTGGGGGAGCAGCGGCTGACTACGCGTATCCAGCCCTCCTCATACGAAGCCAAAACTTCCGCTGCGAAGGACTGTGCCTCCTGCGGTCCGTGCCCTATGGCACGGATGGGAAGCGCAGTGGATGCCAGGAGCAACGCCCGCCTGGGCGAAGCTAAATCAACCGTCAACTATTGGCAGGGTAAGAGAGCCTTGGGTTCTCTCATGAATGACCTGCCGGAAGGAGCGTCGGCATGCCCGTCGTAACTATGCGCCAGCTGCTTGACAGCGGCGTCCACTTTGGACACCAGACCCGTCGTTGGAACCCGAAGATGAAGCGATTCATCTTTACGGAGCGCAACGGCATCTACATCATTGACCTGCAGCAGTCGCTGTCCTACATCGACCGTGCCTACGAGTTCGTGAAGGCCACCGTTGCACACGGCGGCACCGTTCTCTTCGTCGGTACCAAGAAGCAGGCGCAGGAATCCATCGCCGAGCAGGCCACCCGCGTTGGCCAGCCGTATGTCAACCAGCGTTGGCTCGGCGGTATGCTGACCAACTTCCAGACGGTCTCCAAGCGTATCCAGCGCATGAAGGAACTCGAAGAGATCGACTTCGACGACGTCGCCGGCTCGGCGTACACCAAGAAGGAACTGCTGCTCCTTCGCCGTGAACTCACCAAGCTCGAGACCAACCTCGGCGGTATCCGCAACCTGACCAAGGCACCTTCCGTGCTCTGGATCGTGGACACCAAGAAGGAACACCTCGCCGTTGACGAGGCCAAGAAGCTGAACATCCCGGTTGTTGCCATCCTGGACACCAACTGCGATCCGGACGAAGTCGACTTCCCGATCCCGGGCAACGACGACGCCATCCGCTCCGTCAACCTGCTGACCCGCGTTGTTGCTGACGCTGTTGCTGAGGGCCTGATCGCCCGTAACCAGCGCGCAACCGGCACCACGGAAGCTCCGGAAGAGCCGCTGGCCGAGTGGGAGCGCGAGCTCCTCGAAGGCAGCAAGTCTGAAGAAGCTCCCGCCGCCGCAGAAGCTCCGGCTGCTGAAGAAGCGCCTGCCGCTGAAGAAGCTCCCGCAGCTGCAGAGGAAGCCCCGGCAGCTGCCGAGGCAACCGAAGCCGCCACCGGCGAAGCCGACGCTGCCAAGTAGGCAGACAAGTAAATCTGGACCATCCCCGGCACTGTCCGCAGTGCCGGGGGTTTTCTGACAGGATGGCCGCTCACTCGGTGAGCTGCCGTCCTGTCAGTCCGTACACCACACAAAATTTCTAGACAGAGGGGTTCACATGGCGAACTACACTGCCGCTGATATCAAGGCTCTGCGTGAGCGCACTGGCGCCGGCATGATGGATGTCAAGAAGGCTCTTGACGAAGCCAACGGTGACGCCGAAAAGGCCATCGAGATCATCCGCATCAAGGGCCTGAAGGGCGCTACCAAGCGTGAAGGCCGCTCCACCGCGGAAGGCCTGGTTGCTGCCAAGGTTGACGGCGGCGTTGGCGTGATGATCGAAGTCAACTGCGAGACAGACTTCGTGGCAAAGGCTGACAAGTTCATCCAGCTCGCCGACAAGGTCCTGGCCATCGCGGTCGAGTCCGGCGCTGCCGACATCGAAACCCTGCTGGCCACCGAGGTTGACGGCAAACCGCTGTCCGAGGTTGTTGTCGAAGAGGGCGCAGTTCTCGGCGAAAAGGTTGTTGTCCGCCGTATTGCCCGCATCGAGGGCGGCACTGTCGACGCCTACCTGCACAAGACCTCCAAGGACCTCCCGGCCCAGGTCGGCGTCCTGTTCGCCGTTGAGGGCGAAGGCGACGCAGCCGCAACCGCAGCACACGACGTTGCTGTCCACGTTGCCGCAATGGCTCCGAACTACCTGACCCGCGAAGACGTTCCGGCTGAGCTCGTTGAGTCCGAGCGCCGCATCGCCGAGGAAACGGCCAAGGCTGAGGGCAAGCCCGAAGCAGCCATGACCAAGATTGTGGAAGGCCGTGTTACCGGCTTCTACAAGGGCGAGGTGCTGGTTGACCAGGCATTCGCCAAGGACGCCAAGAAGTCTGTGGCGCAGATCCTCGACGAGGCCGGCGTCAAGGCTACGGCATTCGCGCGTTTCCGCGTCGGTTCCTAGTTAGACACGCAAAGGGGTGGTCACTTCGGTGGCCGCCCCTTTTGCATGCAATCGCAGCCCCAGGGCTGCATGTACGGGCCGGGGAAATGACACCTTTGGCCATCCGGCACGATAACCTAGCTCAGAGCTCATTTACGGGAAGGCACCATGGAAACCGTCAACAATTCTGTCCAGTCAGAGAAGAGCCGGCGTCGCGTCCTCCTGAAACTGTCCGGCGAGGTCTTCGGTGGCGGAAAGCTGGGCGTGGACCCTGATACCGTCCGCGGGGTCGCCAAGCAGATCGCCGCAGCCGTTCCCGACGTCGAGGTTGCGATCGTCGTAGGCGGCGGCAACTTCTTCCGCGGCGCCGAACTGTCGCAGAGCGGCATGGACCGCTCCCGTGCCGACTACATGGGCATGCTGGGTACCGTGATGAACTGCCTCGCGCTCCAGGACTTCCTGGAACAGGCCGGCGTCGAGACCCGCGTGCAGAGCGCCATCACCATGGGCCAGGTGGCCGAGGCGTACATTCCCCGCCGCGCCATCCGCCACATGGAAAAGAACCGCGTCGTGATCTTCGGCGCTGGCGCCGGACTGCCGTACTTCTCCACCGACACCGTTGCTGCCCAGCGTGCGCTGGAAGTCCATGCCGACGTCGTGCTGATGGCAAAGAGCGGAGTGGACGGCGTCTACACCGCAGACCCCAAGAAGGACCCCAGCGCCGAAAAGCTGGACCACCTCAGCTATGACGATGCCCTGCGCCGCGACATTCGCGTTATGGACCAGACGGCCATGACCATGTGCAAGGACAACAACCTCACCATGGTGGTGTTCGGCATGGAAGGCGAAGGCAACGTGACCCGGGCCATCCGCGGCGAGCAGCTGGGCACCGTAGTCACCCCCTAGCAACAGCTAGGATGATTTGAGGAAGGCCGGCCCGGTGGGCAGGCCGCAAAGACGGAACGTACCGTGCATTGTTCCGACTAGCCGGAATGCACCAATTTCTGAGGAGAGACCGTGATCGAAGAGACCTTGCTCGAAGCCGGGGACAAGATGGACAAGGCAGTCGAGGTAGCCAAGGAAGACTTCGCCTCGATCCGCACCGGACGGGCAAACCCGGGCCTCTACAACAAGGTGCTGGTGGACTACTACGGCTCGCCCACCCCGCTGCAGCAGCTGGCGTCCTTCGCGATCCCGGACGCGCGCACCATCCTCATCACCCCGTTCGACAAGACGGCACTGCGGGATATTGAGCGCGCCCTGAGCGACTCCGAGGTGGGCGCCAACCCGTCCAACGACGGCAACGTCATCCGGATCACCATCCCGGAGCTGACCAAGGAACGCCGGAAGGAATACGTCAAGATCGTCAAGTCCAAGGGCGAGGACGCCAAGGTGTCCATCCGGAACATCCGCCGCAAGGCCAAGGAAACGCTGGACAAACTGGTCAAGGACGGCGAAGCCGGCGAGGACGAGGGCGCGCGCGGCGAGAAAGAACTCGACGCCATGACCAAATCGCACGTTGACGGCATCGACGACCTGCTCAAGCGCAAGGAAGCCGAGCTGCTCGAGGTCTGATGGATCAGGCACAGCAGGCACCCGGACACAGGGTCCGGGTCCGGGGGAAGCAGCGCTCCAACCCAACGCCCAAGGCCGGACGGAACCTTCCGGCCGCCACCGCGGTGGGTCTGGCAATGCTTTTCGCCGTATTGGGGGGTCTCCTGTTCCTGCCGCTGGGATTTGTCCTGCTCACCACCACCTTCGCGGTGTTCGGCGTGTGGGAGATCTTCCGTGCGCTCGAGGTAAGTGGCACCCGGCTGCCCATCGTCCCCGTGATGGTGGGCACCGTGGGGATGCCGCTGGCCGCGTATTTCGGCGGAGTGGAGAGCCTGCTGTTCGCGCTGTTGGCCAGCAGCGTGGCCGTGCTGCTGTGGCGGACCATCGAGAGCGCAGCCGGATCAGCGCGCAGCATCTTCGCGGGTGTGTTCACCCTGGCCTGGGTGCCGTTCTTCATCAGCTTCGCGATCCTGCCGCTGCATGCGGTGGGAAGCGTCACGCCGGTGGGCCTGTGGCCCGGCGGAGTGATTCCGCCCGGTGCGTGGCAGATTGCCACGATGCTCCTGCTGGTTGTTTCCAATGACACGTTCGGCTACCTCGTCGGGGCCTCCTTCGGGAAGCATCCCATGGCGCCCAAGATCAGCCCGAAGAAATCATGGGAAGGCTTCGCCGGATCGATCGGCGGAGCGATTGCCGTGGGTGTCCTGGCGTGCCTCTTCCTGCTGGACAAACCCTGGTGGGTGGGTGTGGTGCTGGCCGTGGGCATGGTGGCGGCGGCAACCATCGGCGATCTCGCCGAATCCATGGTCAAGCGGGAACTCGGCATCAAGGACATGAGCAGCATCCTGCCCGGACACGGCGGCGTCATGGACCGCCTGGATTCAATCGTCTTCGCCTCTCCGGCGGCGTTTATCCTGTTCACAGCTGTTTCCGGAGCCTGAGGCGTCCCGCCCGGCAACAGTTCGGCGCCTTAGACTGGTGCGGAGCAAAAACAGCTGAACAGCACTGAAGGAAGCATAGTGACAGTGGACATTCAACGGCAGATACCTGCGTCATTCGACCGTGTGCAGCGGAACGAATACGGCTACAACGCCAAGCAGGTGGACCAGTTCCTCCAGCGCGCACGGGTTTCGTTTGAGAATCCTGCCGCAACCGCCCAGATCATCAAGAGCGCCGACGTCCGGGCTGTCTGCTTCGATCCCGTCAAGGGCGGTTACGCCGCGGCCGGGGTCGACGCCGCCCTGGACCGCCTGGAAGACGCCTTTGCCCGGCGCGAGCGTGATGAGCTGATAGAGGCACGCGGCGAGGACGCCTGGCTCCGCGAAATCGGCAAGCTGTCCGGCCTGCTGCGGGGCCGGCTCCACCGTCCCGACGGCGACCGGTTCCGCCGGCCGTCCGGCGGCCGCGGCCGAAGCTACAACACCGTGGACGTGGACAACCTGTGCCACGACCTCATTGGGTACCTCGAAGAGGACCAGCCCCTCAGCGTCGACAATGTCCGCCGCGCGGTCTTCCGTCCGGCCAAGGGCAAGGACGGCTACGAAGAAACCCAGGTGGATGCCTTCCTTGACCGCGTGGTCGAGCTGATGGCCGCCATCGACTGACGGGCCCGCATCGACTGACGGTCCTGGGAGGCTCGCCTAGCGTTCGGTGGCCAGCGGACGTTCCGGTGTGTGCAGCCTGGTCATCACCTTCGTGAGCGTCCGCGGCACGCGGTCCTTGGTGGCACGGGACACCAGGATCATCACAGCGAACGCGGCCGGCACTGTCCAGGCGGCGGGCTGGGCCAGCCACGGCGGTATCGCGGCGCCGGACGCAGCCGCACCGGACAGTGCGCCGGCCACCAGGGCACCGCCGCACAGGACACCCCCCGTTACCATTCCGGCGATGGCTCCGGCGTCAGTAAGGCCGCGCCACCAGATCCCCAGCAGCAGGGCCGGGCAGATCGTGGACGCGGTGAAGGCGAAAACGAGGCCCACGCTTCCGGCCAAAGCCAGCGAGTCCGTCATGAAGGCGAAGCCCAGCGGCACGGTGGCTGAAATCAGCGCAGCCAGCCGGAAACCGCGGACGCTCCCGCCCAGCACGTCCTGGCTGATCACGCCGGCGAGCGAAACCACCAGCCCTGACGTGGTGGACAAAAACGCGGCGAACGCCCCCGCCACCACCAGCGCGGAGAGCATGTCCCCGGCCGGCCCTCCGATCAGCCGGCCCGGCAGCAGCAGGACCAGGGCATCCGACCGGCCGCTTTGGGCAAGGTCCGGAGCGAACATCCGGCCGGCCACTCCGTAAGCGGTGGGAAAGAGGTAGAAAACGGACAGCAAGCCCAGCACGATCAGGGTGGTGCGGCGCGCCGACTGTCCGTCGGGGTTGGTGTAGAACCGCACCAGCACGTGCGGCAGGCCCAGTGTGCCGAAGAGCAGGGCAACCAGCAACGAGATGTTCTGGTAGGGACCGTTCGGTGCGAGCCCGGTGGGGTTGGTGCTGGCTTCGGCCATGGCCGGGGTGCCGTTGCCCGCCAGCACCAGGGCGATGAACACGATAGGCACCGCCAGCGCCGTCAGCTTGAGCCAATACTGGAACGCCTGCACAAACGTGATGGAGCGCATCCCGCCGGCCACAACCGTCAGGCACACCACGATGACCACCGCCACGGATCCCACCCAGGACGGAAGCCCGGTGGTGATGCGGATCGTCAGGGCCGCACCGTGGAGCTGCGGCACAATGTAAAGCCAGCCCACCACCACAACCGCCAGGCTGGTGACCCGGCGGACCGCCCGTGAGTCCAGCCGCACCTCGGTGAAATCCGGGATGGTGTAGGCGCCGGAGCGCCGCAGCGGAGCGGCTACGAACAGCAGCAGCATCAGGTACCCCGCGGTGTAGCCGATGGGGAACCAGAGCCCATCCGTGCCGGAGAGCAGGATCAGTCCGGCCACCCCCAGGAAGCTGGCGGCCGAGAGGTACTCGCCGCCGATCGCGGACGCGTTCCACCATGGCCGGACCGTCCGGGATGCCACGTAGAAGTCGCCGGTGGTGCGTGAAATCCGCAACCCGTAGAACCCGATAACCGCTGTGGCCACGGACACGGCAGCGAACGCGGCGATGCCCACCACCGGGTTCAAGGCCGCCTCACCTGTCCTCCGCCAGGTCCCGGTAGCGGGCTTCGTTGCGGGTGGCCGTCCGGATGTACAGCCACGCACTGAGGCCGATCACCGGGTAGATTCCGGCGCCGAGGAGCAGCCAGCCGAACGGGATGCCCGCGATCTTCGATTCAGCCAGCCCGGGAACCAGTCCCAGCATGAGGGGGAAGGCCAGCAGGATCAGCAGGAACCCGCCGGCCACCACCACTGCCAGGCGAAGCTGCGTGCGGATCAGGGACCGCACGAACACCTGGCCCACATCGGATTCCTCGGCGGCCTCGCGGGATTCCAGCACTGGCCTTGCAGCGGACTGCGGGGCTGTCACCCTGACGCGCGTCATGCCTGCGGCCGGATCCGCGTGGTTTCGAGCTTCTCCCGGACAGATGGCAGGTGGCGGCGGCTGATGGGCAACTCGGCCCCTGCCACGGTGACGGTCGGCCGGGCTGCGGCGAGCTTCATATGGCTGACGTGGTTGAGGGCGATGAGGTAGGACCGGTGTGTGCGGAGGAATCCGGCCTCGGCCCACTGCTGTTCCAGATCGGCCAGGGGGACGCGGATGAGGTAGCTGGCGTCCGTTGTGTGCAGCCGCGCGTAGTCGCCCTGGGCCTGGACATACGTGACGTCGTCACGCCGGATCATCCGGGTGGTGCCGCCGAGATCCACCGTGATCATTTCCGGCGGTGCGGCGCCGTCCTTCATGAGTTCGCTGATGCGGCCCACCGACCGGGCCAGCCGTTCAGCGCGCACGGGCTTCAGCAGGTAGTCGACGGCGGCGAGTTCAAACGCTTCCAGTGCGCACTCTTCGTCCGCGGTGACGAAGACTACTGCCGGGGGATTGCTGCTGCGCGAGATGGCCCGGGCGATGTCCAGGCCGGACAGGGCGGGCATGTGGATGTCGAGGAACACCGCGTCCACGGCTTCTGCGTCGAGCACGCGGAGGGCCTCGGCACCGGACGACGCCCGGTGGATGGCCCCGATCCGGTCGTCCCGGCCGAGCAGGAACGCCAGCTCCTCGACGGCCGGGAGTTCGTCGTCGGCGACGAGGACGTTGATCATGGTTCTAGATTAGCCCGGCGGGCCGCCCGGGGACGGCCCGGACGCTCAGGCGTCGTGGCCGGGTTGTGACTTGGGGACACGCATGGTGATCAGAGTGCCCTCGCCGGGAGCCGTATCGATGACGAGGCCGTGGTCCTCGCCGTAGACCTGGCGGAGCCGGGCGTCCACATTGCGCAGCCCCACATGGTCGCCGTCGCTGTGTCCGGCCAGCATGGACCGCAGCTGTTCCGGATCCATCCCCACACCGTCGTCCTCTATGGTGACCTCCGCGAACGTGCCGGAATCGTTCGCCGCAATGGTGATGTGGCCCGGACCTTCCTTGGCTTCCAGGCCGTGGCGGACAGCGTTCTCGACCAGCGGCTGCAGGCTGAGGAACGGGATGACCGTGCTCAGCACCTCCGGGGCGATCTGCAGGCTCACCTGCACGCGGTCGCCGAACCTCGCCCGTTCCAGCAGCAGGTAGCGGTCGATGCAGCGGAGCTCTTCGGCGAGGGTGGTGAAGTCCCCGTGGCGGCGGAACGAATAGCGGGTGAAGTCGGCGAACTCCACCACCAGTTCCCTGGCCCGCACGGGATCCGTGTTGATGAACGACGCGATGGCGTTGAGCGAGTTGTAGATGAAGTGCGGGCTGATCTGGGCGCGGAGGGCCCGGACCTCGGCCTCCATCAGGAGGGTCCGGGAAGCGTCGAGTTCGGCGAGTTCAACCTGGGCCGCCACCCAGTCGGCCACTTCGCCGGTGGCACGGACCAGCCCGGCTCCCGCTGACGGGGCGAAAGCCGCCACCACTCCCACAACCCGGGCGCCGGCCTTGATGGGGGCAATAACGACGGCGCGTTCCACGTCCTGCGGGATCGGCCCCGAGGCCGCATCGCCGGCGAGCAGGTACAGCTCGCCCGCCGGGATCACGGCCGTGTGGCCGCCGTCGAGCACGTTCGCCGCCAGACCCATCAGCGCGGGCCGGAGTTCCTCCCCGGCGCCATCCCAGGCGAGCACGCCCGAGGTGTCGGTGATGGCCAGGGCATCGCAGCCCAGGATGGTGCGCAGCTGCCTGCTTGCTTTGGCCGCGCCAGCGGGGTTCAGCCCGGTGCGCAGGTGTTGTCCGGCCCGTGAAGCCGCATGGAGGGTCTTGTAGGTGGCACGCTCGGCGTCGGTGCCCAGCTCCCGGAAGGACCGCAGGACTTTGAGGCCCACACCGACGACGACGGCGATCGCCATCGCGATCACGGCGATTGCGGCGGCGGTGAACAACGGAGAGTCCGGCATGGGCCCAGCGTAGCTTCGGGTGCCGTTTGGCGCAGCATCGGGACCGCTGAGCGACCGTCTGGCGGCTTCTCTGGAATGTAACCACCGTCACGCGTCAGAGTGAGTGCAGTCACATTGGCTGGGTCTGTTGTGGAAGAGCAGGGTAGCCGGTGTGTACGGAAAGTCTCAATGAGGAGGAGCAATGGGTCACGATGCCCACGAAACGGACGCCGCGGCGGCCGTGGATTTCAAGCAAGTGCAGTCGACGGAGCGGTTCCAGGAACTACGCAAACGTCACCGCAGTTTCGTCTTTCCGATGGCCATTGCATTCCTGCTCTGGTACTTCGCCTACGTCCTGTTGGCAGACTACGCGGTCGGCTTCATGTCCACCAAGGTCTGGGGCAACATCAACATCGGGCTCATCCTGGGCCTGTTGCAGTTCGTATCCACCTTCGCTATCACGGGCTGGTACGTGAGCTATTCCAACCGGCGGCTCGATCCCATCGCGGCCGAGATCCGCCACGAAATTGAAGGCCACGAGTTCGACAAAGCCGGCAACCGGGTAGGCGGGCCAACAAAATGATCGGAATGGTTCCTGCGGTCAACGTCGCCGCCCTCAAAGACACCACCCTCCTGAACATGGGCATCTTCGGCCTGTTCGTGGCGGTCACCATGTTCATCGTGATCCGTGCCAGCCGCAACAACAAGACGGCAGCCGACTACTACGCGGCCGGACGTTCCTTCACCGGCCCGCAGAACGGTACGGCCATCGCGGGGGACTACCTCTCCGCGGCCTCCTTCCTCGGCATCACCGGCGCCATTGCCATCAACGGCTATGACGGCTTTATGTACTCCATCGGCTTCCTGGTCGCCTGGCTCGTCGCCCTGCTGCTCGTGGCCGAACTGCTCCGCAACACCGGCAAGTTCACGATGGCGGATGTGCTCTCCTTCCGCCTCAAGCAGCGCCCGGTCCGGATCGCGGCGGCCATTTCCACCCTGGCTGTCTGCTTCTTCTACCTCCTGGCCCAGATGGCCGGCGCAGGCAGCCTGATCTCGCTGCTGCTGGGCATCAGCGACTGGGGCGGACAGGCGCTGGTGATCATCGTCGTCGGCGCCCTGATGATCATGTACGTCCTGATCGGCGGCATGAAGGGCACCACCTGGGTGCAGATCATCAAGGCCATGCTCCTGATCGCGGGTGCGGCGGTCATGACGTTCTGGGTCCTGGCCATCTATGGCTTCAACCTTTCCGATCTCCTGGGCGGTGCGGTGGAGACGTCCAAGAACCCGGCAGTCCTGAACCCCGGCCTCCAGTACGGCAAGTCGGAAACGTCCAAGCTGGACTTCATGTCCCTGGGTCTCGCCCTGGTGTTGGGTACCGCGGCGCTCCCACACGTGCTGATGCGCTTCTACACGGTCCCCACGGCCAAGGAAGCCCGCAAATCGGTCGTCTGGTCCATCTGGCTGATCGGCATCTTCTACCTGTTCACTTTGGTCCTCGGCTACGGCGCTGCTGCCCTGGTGGGCGCTGACACGATCAAGTCCGCTCCGGGCGGGGTCAACTCGGCCGCACCGCTGCTCGCCTTCCACCTCGGTGGACCGCTGCTGCTGGGCTTCATCTCGGCGGTGGCGTTCGCCACTATCCTCGCCGTGGTGGCCGGCCTCACCATCACCGCCGCGGCATCCTTCGCCCACGACATCTACGCCAACGTGATTGCCAAGGGGAAGGCCGACGCCGACACGGAGGTCAAGGTGGCGCGGCGCACCGTCGTGGTCATCGGACTCCTGGCCATAGTCGGCGGCATCTTCGCCAACGGCCAGAACGTCGCCTTCCTGGTGGCGCTCGCCTTCGCCGTCGCGGCTTCGGCGAACCTGCCCACGATCATCTACTCGCTGTTCTGGCGCAGGTTCACCACCCAGGGCGCGGTGTGGAGCATGTACGGCGGCCTGGCGTCGGCGATCATCCTGATTGCCCTCTCCCCGGTGGTGTCCGGAACGAAGACCTCCATGATCCAGACGGCGAACTTCGCGGTCTTCCCGCTGAGCAACCCGGGAATCGTGTCCATTCCGCTCGCGTTCTTCCTGGGCTGGCTGGGTACCGTGCTGGACCGGAAGCTGGAAGACACCACCAAGCAGGCTGAGATGGAAGTCCGTTCGCTGACCGGTGTGGGCGCCGAGAAGGCGGTGGACCACTGACACCGGCTCTGCAACACAGCTGCTGACAGAGAAAGATACAGCTGACACAGAACAGGAGCCCCCGAAAACGGGGGCTCCTGTTCTGTGTAGCGCTGTGGGCTCAGGCCCTGGGCCTGAGCTTGATATTGATCATCTTCATATCCCGGTCGCTGTCGAAGCTGTACGCCAGATCCACTTCCTTGCCGTCGCAGCCGATGACGCCCGCGACGTCGGCCGTGTTGTTGCCGTTTTCGTTGCTCACCTTGAAGTCGTTGTACGTCGGCTTGCACGTTTCATTCAGTTCGAGGCTCTGGACTCCGGCCGCGAACTTCTCCTTGGAGAGTTGTTCCTGAAGGGCCGGGTCGAGGAAGTCGTCATAGGCCTTGTCGGTGTCTCCGGCGATGACCAGCTGGGTGAAATCGTCGGCGAGGTTCCTGGCTTTGTTCGTTGCGCCGCCCACGAGGTTGAACACGAACACCCCTCCCGCGATGACAAGGAGCAGCACTCCGGCCGCAATGCCCAGCAGTATCCATTTTTTGCGGCTCCGGGCCGGCGGCTGCTGGTCCGGTGTGCCGTAAGGTCCGGGCGCAGCATACTGCGCAGCACCGTACTGCGCAGCACCGTACTGCGCAGCACCGTACTGCGGGTTCACGTACTCAGGCTGCCCGTACGGCGGTGCAGGTGGCTGCTGGCCCGAGGGCGCATGCGGCGGGACAGGCGGTTGTCCTGGGACTCCGGCATCCGGTTGGGCCGGCTGGTACGGTTCCTGAGGATTGCTCAAGATCAAGCCTTTCCGGCAGGCCGCTTGGCCATTGCCTGATTGCACGGGCCGTTCACGGCCGCGTTTCGTTCAACTGGACCCCAGCCTATAACCCCGGCCCACTGTTCAGCCTTCGGCGGAGCCGCGCTCAAGCAGCGGCTGGATGCGAAAGGGGATGAGCTCGCCCATGGCAAGCGCTGTGTCCGTCCGGTCCACCCCTTCACAGGCCAGGATCTTGCCGTTGATGCGAAAGAGGTCTTCCGCATCGAGCGCCACCACCCGCAGCAGCAGGTCTGCCGAGCCGGTCAGTCCGTAGCCCTCCAGGATTTCCGGGATGCCGGCCAGGTCCACTGCCAGCTGGCCAAGCTTCTGCTGCTGCACGTGGACAGAGATAAACGCCATGAGCGGGTATCCCAGGGCCGCCGGACTGATCCGCCGCTCGAAGGACAGGAAGACGTGCTTCTTCTCGAGCTGGGCCATCCTGGCCTGCACCGTGTTGCGGGACAGCCCCAGTTTCTGCGCCAGGGCCACCACCGTCCGCTTCGGGTCCTTCGCGAGGGCGGAAAGGAGCCGGGTGTCAGTGCCATCCAAAGCTTGCATAGTGCGCAAGGCTAG
Source organism: Arthrobacter sp. P4_H3 (assembly GCF_056400885.1). Lineage (NCBI taxonomy): Bacteria > Bacillati > Actinomycetota > Actinomycetes > Micrococcales > Micrococcaceae > Arthrobacter > Arthrobacter sp. P4_H3. The sequence goes on along the minus strand of NZ_JBFUKK010000011.1, from coordinate 141,244 downwards.
CACGGCTGCGGGCCTCCCTACAGTGCATTCTGCTCAGTTTTTTTGGCGGTGGTTGTACCCATTGAGCATTGTGAGTATCGTCACAAATATCCGGGGCAACGGCGCCCGGGCGGCTGGCGTGTACGGGGATCACGAGTCCCTTGAGCGCCGGTGACACGACGTATGAAGGTTGCGTGCAACTGTGTTTACAGACGAGTTGGGTCAGGGCGGCATCGCCGCCGGCGGCCCGGACAACAGTGCAGGACATCACGGCGGGACAGGCGAGAGCCTGGTACAACTGATCACTCCCGGGGGTGAGCGCGTCAGTCATCCTCAGTACGATGCCTGGGTCCAGGATGTCAGTGAGGAGCAGCTGGGTTACCTTTACGAGGACCTGGTGGTCATCCGGCGGATCGACACAGAAGCGACTGCCCTCCAACGCCAGGGGGAGCTCGGCCTGTGGCCGCCGCTCCTGGGCCAGGAGGCCGCCCAGATAGGCTCGGCGAGGTCACTCCGCGACGATGACTTCGTATTCTCCAGCTACCGCGAGAACGGCGTCGCCTACTGCCGCGGCGTGGATCTGACCGACATCGTCAAGGTCTGGCGGGGCAACGCCTCGGCGGGCTGGGATCCATACACCGTCAACATGGCCACGCCGCAGATCATCATCGGCGCCCAGACACTTCACGCGACCGGCTATGCGATGGGCATCCAGAACGACGGCGCCGACTCGGTAGCCATCACGTATTTCGGCGACGGCGCCACCAGCGAGGGTGACGTCAATGAGGCCATGGTCTTCGCCGCCAGCTTCCAGTCCCCGGTAATCTTCTTCTGCTCAAACAACCACTGGGCCATTTCCGAGCCGGTGCGCCTGCAGTCCCACATAAGGATCGCCGACCGTGCGGCAGGTTTCGGGATTCCCAGCATCCGGGTCGACGGCAACGACGTGCTCGCCGTCATGGCAGCCACGCGCGAAGCGCTCGAACGGGCCCGCCACGGCGGCGGCCCCACGTTCATCGAAGCAGTCACCTACCGGATGGGCCCGCACACCACTGCCGATGATCCCACCCGGTACCGGGATGCCAACGAACTGGAGGACTGGGCGGCCAAGGATCCGATTGCCCGCGTCAAGGGCCTGTTGGAACGCAAGGGCCTGCTGACGGAGCAGCTCGAAGCGCGGGTGGCTGCCAAAGCCGACGCCGTGGCCCGCGAGATGCGGGCCGGCTGCATCAGCATGCCGGACCCGGAGCCGCTGGATATTTTCAAGCATGTCTACAGCACCCCCAACTCCTGGCTGGACCGCCAGGAAGACCACTACTCCCGCTACCTGGCTTCCTTCGGCGATCCCGCAGGGACCCACTCAGAAGAAGGTGCTCGCTGATGACGCAAATGACCTTTGCCCGGGCGATTAACTCCGGCCTCCGCAAGTCCCTCGAAAACGACCCCAAAGTCATCCTGATGGGCGAGGACATCGGCACCCTCGGCGGCGTCTTCCGGGTGACCGACGGTTTGCAGAAGGACTTCGGCAAACACCGCGTTGTGGACACCCCGCTCGCCGAGTCCGCCATCATGGGCACCGCCGTCGGCCTTGCCTACCGGGGCTACCGGCCGGTGGTGGAAATCCAGTTCGATGGGTTCATCTACCCGGCGTTCGACCAGATCGTGTCCCAGGTGGCCAAGATCCACTACCGGACCCAGGGCGCCGTGAAGATGCCCATCACCGTGCGCGTCCCGTTCGGCGGCGGCATCGGATCCCCGGAGCACCACTCGGAGTCTCCCGAGGCGTACTTCACGCACACGTCAGGACTGCGGGTGGTCAGCGTCTCCAACCCGCAGGATGCCCACACCATGATCCAGCAGGCCATCGCCTCCGACGATCCGGTGCTGTATTTCGAGCCGAAGCGCCGCTACCACGACAAGGGCGAGGTTGATGAGTCGATCAATCCTGCCACCGCGCTGTCGATGGAAAAGGCGCGTGTGGTAACCGAAGGCAAGGACGTCACGCTCGTCGCCTATGGTCCGCTGGTCAAGACGGCCAGGGACGCCGCCCTTGCCGCTGCAGATGACGGCGTCTCGATCGAGGTCATCGACCTGCGCTCGCTGGCACCGTTGGACTTCGCAACGCTGGAGGCCTCGGTGCGCAAGACGGGCCGCCTGGTGATCACGCATGAGGCCGGTCAATCCGGCGGGCTCGGTGCCGAGGTGGCTGCCAGCATTACGGAACGCTGCTTCTACCACCTGGAAGCTGCCCCCGTCCGGGTCACCGGTTTCGACGTCCCGTACCCGTACTCGAAGCTCGAATCGCACCATCTGCCAAGTCTGGACAGGATCCTTGACGGCGTGGACCGTGCCCTTGGCCGCCCCAACTCCCTCAGCGGGCTGGAAGGATGAGCGCCGCCATGATCAAGGAATTCAGGCTCCCGGACCTCGGCGAAGGGCTGACGGAATCGGAAATCCTCAGCTGGAAAGTTGCCGTGGGCGACACCGTTGCCCTGAACCAGGTCATTGCGGAAGTGGAGACGGCGAAGGCCGTCGTCGAACTGCCGTCGCCATTCGCCGGCGTGATCACCGCCCTCCACGAACAGCCGGGAACCGTGGTGGAGGTGGGCAAGCCGATTGTGTCCTTCGAGGTGGAGGGCGACGACGGCGGGCCCTCCGCTGGCGGTCCGGCTGAGGCGGAGACCGCCAAACGCGAGCCCAACCTCGTGGGGTACGGCGCCATTGTTGAAGCCTCCGGCCGGCCCACCCGGCGTGCCCGCACTTTCGCTGCTCCGGCCGCAGCTACGGCCGCGGCGCCGATTGCCACCGCGGTGGTTGGACGCGTCGAACCCACGGCCGCGGCCGAGACTGCCACAACAAACGCGGACGAGCGTCCGCGCTCCACACCGCCAGTGCGGAAGCTGGCCAAGGACCTGGGCGTTGAGCTGACGGCAGTGACCGGCACGGGCGCCGGCGGGCTGATCACGCGCGAGGACGTGCAGAACTTTGCCGGCGGGGGAGACCGTACTGCGGCCGGTACCCCGGCCGGGGCGGTTCCGGCAGCCGGCGTCGGCGGCGTCATCCATGGTGAGCGCGAAACGCGGACTCCCATCAAGGGTGTCCGGAAACTGACCGCTGCGGCCATGGTCTCCAGTGCCTTCACGGCACCGCACGCCACGGAATTCCTGACCGTTGATGTCACCCCCACAATGGAGCTGCTGGCCCGGCTCAAGGCCAGCCGGGCGTTTGAGGGTTTCAAGCTGACTCCGCTGACCCTCGTGGCCAAGGCCCTGCTGATTGCCCTGCGCCGCCAGCCGTCGCTGAATTCGCGGTGGGACGAAGCCAACCAGGAGATCGTGCAGTTCAACTATGTGAACCTGGGGATTGCCGCGGCGACTCCCCGGGGACTGACCGTGCCGAACATCAAGGACGCCGACCGGATGTCCCTGGCTGACCTGTCCACGGCGCTTACGGGCCTGACGGAAACTGCCCGCGCCGGCAAGACCAGCCCGGCCGAACTCTCCGGCGGCACCATTTCCATTACCAATATCGGCGTGTTCGGCATCGACGCCGGCACTCCGATCCTCAACCCCGGCGAAGCGGCCATCCTGGCCATGGGAGCCGTGCGGAAAATGCCATGGGAGTACAAGGACGAGGTCGCCCTCCGCCAGGTCATGACGCTCAGCCTGTCCTTCGACCACCGGCTGGTCGACGGCGAGCAGGGGTCCCGCTTCCTGGCGGATATCGGGGCCATCCTCGCTGATCCCGGCATGGTCCTGGCAATGGTCTAGCGGACACACCACAGCTGCCGGCTGTCCGTTCCGGGGGGAACGGGCAGCCGGCAGCTTTTTGGGTTGCGCCCTTGTCGACCGCGGTTTTCCTTCGCCGCAGCCGACGGGCGCGGGGGTCGGCCGTCGTGGGGCACTGTGAGGCCAATTTACGACGGCGGCGCCACAGTTTTCGGCGTGTCCGTGTCTAAGTGCCCCGGTTAGGCCGCGAGCCGGGTCGCCGGGGAGAACGGACAGCCGGCAGCTTTGCGTCTACTCGCCGGGTACGGGGCTGGCCGTCACCAGGAGGGCGGCGAGGGCCATGCTCTCCAGCAGCGGCCGGGCGGACTTCACGGCGACGCGCCGGCCGTGGCTGCGGACCGAGTGCGGCGTGGAGTTGATGAGTCCGAAAGCCGCGTGGGCGCGCATCCGGAGTTCCGCGGTGTCCGTATCCCCGTGCAACTCCTGCAGCACTTCAACCCACAGCTCCACGTAGTTGCGCTGCAGGGTGCGGACCTCGGCCTGGTCGTTGTCGGAGAGATTGCTGAAGTCGCGGTCCTGGACCCGGATGACGTCAGGGTTGCTCAGGGCGAAGTCAACGTGGAACTGAACCAGGCGTGCCAGCGCCGCAGCGGGGTCGCCGGCATCTGCCGCCACCCGGCGGCCGCCTTCCAGCAGTTCCTGGCTCACGCTGAGCAGCAGCGCCCCCAGGACCGCCTGCTTGCCGGCGAAATGACGGTATACGGCCGGGCCGCTGACGCCCGCTGCAGCGCCCAGGTCCTCAAGCGAAACGCGGTTGAAGCCGTTGAGGGCAAAAAGTGTGGCGGCCGAGGACAGCAGCGCCTGGCGCCGGCTCTCTTTGGCCTGGCTGCGCTGGGTTGTCTGAACTCGCTGGTCCGCCAGGCCCCGCCCGCTCGCCTGGTCGCGCTCGATGATCGGCACATTTCCTCCTTGGAACTGCAAATCCTAGCAATGCAAGCGCGTGTTGGACATCACAGTTAATAGAGACTAACCTAAATCTCAGTTATGCGGTACTAACCGAATCGCTCAGGACGGCCTCGCCAGGGCGTCCGGGAACGGAAGCAGTCAATGGAGACAATCGCCAGCCTGGTGGACACCGGCAGCGCAGCGTACGCCACCAACCGGCAAGCCCAGCTGGCACTTGCAAACGAGCTGAAGGACAGGCTCGCCCAGGCAGCGCTCGGCGGTCCGCAGAAGTCCCGGGAACGCCATGTGGCCCGCGGAAAACTGCTGCCACGCGAGCGCATCGACCAGCTGCTCGACGACGGCAGCCCCTTCCTCGAAATCGCGCCGCTCGCGGCCACCGGGATGTACAACGACGATTCCCCGGGCGCCGGAGTCATCGCCGGGATCGGTCTGGTCCACGGCCGCCAGGTGCTGGTGATCTCCAATGACGCCACCGTCAAGGGCGGCACCTACTACCCGATGACGGTCAAGAAGCACCTGCGTGCGCAGGAGATCGCGCTGGAGAACCGGCTGCCCTGCATCTACCTCGTGGATTCCGGCGGAGCCTTCCTACCGAAGCAGGACGAGGTCTTCCCGGACAAGGAGCACTTCGGCCGGATCTTCTTCAACCAGGCAAAGATGTCCGCGGCCAAAATCCCGCAGATCGCCTCCGTGATGGGCTCCTGCACTGCCGGCGGGGCCTACGTGCCCGCCATGAGCGACGAAACCGTCATCGTCCGCAACCAGGGCACCATCTTCCTGGGCGGTCCGCCGCTGGTGAAGGCCGCGATCGGCGAAATCGTCACGGCGGAGGAGCTCGGCGGCGGGGACGTCCACTCGAAAATCTCCGGCGTCACCGACCACCTGGCCGAGAACGATGAGCATGCCCTCCAGATTGTTCGGGACATCGTCTCCACCCTGCCGAAGCCGGCCGCCCCGGCCTGGGATATCGACGCCGTCGTCGAACCGCTCGCGGACCCCGCCGAGCTCTATGGCGCCGTCCCCACGGACGTCAACGCCCAGTATGACGTGCGTGAAGTGATTGCCCGGCTGGTGGACGGCAGCCGCTTTCACGAGTTCAAAAAGAACTACGGCACCACCCTGGTCACGGGCTTCGCGAAGCTGCACGGCCACCCCGTGGGCATTGTCGCGAACAACGGGGTGCTGTTCAGCGAATCCTCGCTCAAGGGCGCGCACTTCATCGAACTCTGCGACCAGCGCGGCATCCCGCTGATTTTCCTGCAGAACCTCTCCGGCTTCATGGTGGGCAAGGACTACGAGCAGGGCGGCATCGCCAAGAACGGCGCCAAGATGGTCACCGCCGTCGCCACCGCGCGGGTGCCGAAGCTGACCGTGGTGATCGGCGGGTCTTTCGGCGCCGGGAACTACTCGATGTGCGGGCGCGCCTACTCGCCACGGTTCCTGTGGATGTGGCCGGCGTCCCGGATCTCGGTGATGGGCGGCAACCAGGCCTCCAGCGTCCTCGCCACCGTCAAACGCGACCAGTACGAGGCCCGCGGCGAGGAATGGTCCGCCGAGGACGAGGAAGCCTTCAAGGCCCCCATCAAGCAGCAGTACGAGGACCAGGGCAGCCCCTACTACTCCACCGCCCGCCTCTGGGACGACGGCGTGATCGACCCCGCGGACACCCGTACCGTCCTGGGACTGGCGCTCGACGTCGTCTCCCGCACCCCTCTGCCGGAGACCTCCTTCGGCCTGTTCCGGATGTGAGCCAGCCATGACTGATTCTTCGCCGACCGTTCTTTCCACACCCCGGCAGAAGCCGCTGTTCAACACCGTCCTCGTCGCCAACCGCGGCGAGATCGCGTGCCGCGTCATCCGCACCCTGCGTGCGCTGGGCATCCGTTCGGTGGCGGTGTACAGCGACGCCGACGCCGGCGCCCGCCACGTGCGCGAGGCTGACCGTGCCGTCCGGATCGGCCCGGCGGCGGCCACCGAGAGCTACCTCAAGATCGAGGCCATCATCGAGGCCTGCCGCGAAACCGGCGCCGAGGCAGTGCACCCGGGCTACGGCTTCCTGAGCGAAAACGTCGACTTCGCCCGCGCCCTCGAAGCGGCCGGCATCACCTTCATCGGCCCCGGCGTCGAATCCCTCAACGTGATGGGGGACAAGATCCGCTCCAAGAACCACGTCGCGGGCTACGGCGTCCCCGTGGTCCCCGGCATTGCCGAGCCCGGGATGTCGGATGCCCAGCTGATCGAGGCGGCCGCCGGTGTCGGCTTCCCGCTGCTGATCAAACCGTCCGCGGGCGGCGGCGGCAAGGGCATGCACATCGTGGAGCGCCCCGAGGAGCTGGAAGCCACGCTGGCCACCGCCCGCCGGGTCGCAGCCAGCGCCTTCGGCGACGACACCCTCTTCCTGGAACGGCTCGTGCTCACCCCGCGGCACATCGAAGTGCAGGTCCTGGCTGACAACCACGGCAACGTCATCCACCTGGGGGAGCGCGAGTGCTCGCTGCAGCGCCGCCACCAGAAAGTGATTGAGGAAGCACCCTCGCCACTGCTGGAATCCCTGCCTGACGGCGCCGCCGTCCGGGCGCGGATCGGCGAGGCCGCCTGCAACGCCGCGCGCAGCGTCCACTACAGCGGCGCCGGAACCGTGGAGTTCCTGGTCTCGGACAACGCCCCGGACGAGTTCTTCTTTATGGAGATGAACACCCGCCTGCAGGTGGAACACCCGGTCACCGAGATGGTCACCGGGATCGACCTGGTCGAATGGCAGGTGCGGATCGCCGCCGGTGAGGAACTCACCGTCCGCCAGGACGACGTCGTGCTTACCGGGCACTCGGTGGAAGCACGCGTCTACGCCGAAATCCCGGAGCGGAACTTCCTGCCGTCCACCGGAACCGTGCGACTGCTGGACGAACTCCCCGCTCACGCAGATCGCAAAGTCCGCGTGGACTCGGCGCTGCTCGAGGGCCTGGAGATCTCCTCCAGCTACGATCCGATGATCTCCAAGGTCATCGCCTGGGGCAAGGACCGCACGGCGGCCCTCGACACGCTGGACGCGGCGCTCGCCGGGTACACCGCGCTTGGGGTGGACACCAACGTCGAATACCTGCGCCTGCTCATCAACGACGCCGACGTCCGCGCCGGCCGCCTGGACACCGGGCTGATCGAGCGCAAGATGCCGGGCTTCGCCTTCCGCCGCGTAGGCGACGCCGAGGTTGTTGCCGCCGCCCTGTCCGTTGCAGCGCGCAAAGCGGAGCAGGCGAGGCACGAACCTCCTTCGGGGGTGTGGCAACGGAAAGACGGGTGGCGGCCCGGTGGGCACGCGCCACGCAGGATCAGCGTGGGAACGTCCGACGGCGGTGTTGCCACGGTGGCGCTGCGGCAGGAGGCCGCCGGCGAGGGGGGAACGGGCGAGCTGGCGGTGTCGGTGAACGGCGGCCCGTGGCGGACCGCCTCCGTGGACTTCTCAAGCCGCCGTGCCGAGGTCACACTGGACGGGCAGGCGAGGACCTACTCGTTCGCCCTGGTATACGCCGGCCCCGCCACACCGGACCGGAACAACCCGGAGCCGGGCCTCCCCACGGAACTCTTCCTCGGCAACGACGGCTGGTCCGGCCGGCTCGAGGTCCTCACCCGCGAGACCCGGCTGGCCCGCGTCCTTGCCGCGGTCCAGCGTGAGGAGGGCGCGGCCGACCCCCAGGTCCGCTCGCCCATGCCGGGGACAGTGGTGTCCGTCTCCGTCAGCGACGGCGACCACGTGGATGAAGGACAGGTGCTCCTTTCCGTGGAGGCCATGAAAATGGAACACCAGTTGGTGGCTCCCCAGGACGGGACGGTACACATCAGCGCGAAGGCAGGCGACCTGGTCAAGGCAGACCAGGTGCTGGCTACTGTCCACGTATCCGGCCCGCCCGTGGCGGAGGACGCAGCGGAGGATGCGGTGGAGGAATCCGTCATCGCCATGGGCGCGGGAGACTAGCCCGCCCGCCCCGAAACAAAAAAATTCGCTACACCCAACAGACCCGTCACACAGTTAAGACAAGGAAGTCCCAACATGGCTGATTTTGAGCTCAGCGAGGAATACCAGGACCTCAGCAACACCGTCCGCGAATTCGCCGACGAAGTGGTGGCCCCGGTTTCCGCCAGACACGACGAGGAACACAGCTTCCCCTACGAGGTCGTCTCCAAGATGGCCGACATGGGGCTCTTCGGCCTCCCCTTCCCGGAAGAATTCGGCGGCATGGGCGGGGACTACTTCGCCCTGGCCCTGGCGCTGGAGCAGCTGGGCCGGGTGGACCAGTCCGTGGCCATCACGCTGGAAGCCGGCGTCTCCCTTGGCGCTATGCCCGTGTACCGGTTCGGCACCGACGCCCAGAAGGAGGAATGGCTGCCGTCCCTGGCTTCCGGCAAGGCGCTCGCCGGCTTCGGCCTGACGGAACCGGAGGCCGGTTCGGACGCGGGTGGAACCAAGACCACGGCCCGGCTCGAAGTCGTCGGAGGCGAAAAGACCTGGATCATCAACGGCAACAAGGAGTTCATCACCAACTCCGGCACGGATATCACCCGCCTGGTCACCGTGACGGCCGTAACCGCCAGGCACGAGCGCAAGGACGGCAGCATCAAGAAGGAAATCTCCACCATCCTGGTGCCCACCGACACCCCCGGGTTCAAGGCGGAGAAGGCGTACAACAAGGTGGGCTGGAACGCCTCGGACACGCACCCGCTCACGCTCAAGGACGTCCACGTCCCTGAGGCGAACCTGCTCGGCGAGCAGGGCCGCGGCTACGCGAACTTCCTCTCCATCCTGGACGAGGGCCGCATCGCCATCGCCGCCTTGGCCACGGGCGCGGCGCAGGGCTGCGTGGACCTCTCCGTCAAATACGCCAAGGAACGCAGCGCCTTCGGCCACAACATCGGCAAGTACCAGGCGATCGCCTTCAAGATTGCCCGCATGCAGGCCCGCGCCCACACGGCACGGCTGGCGTACTACGACGCCGCCGCGCGCATGCTTGCCGGGAAGCCGTTCAAGACCCAGGCGGCCATCGCTAAGATGGTCGCAGGTGAGGCAGCCATGGACAACGCGCGGGACGCCACCCAGGTGTTCGGCGGCTATGGCTTCATCAACGAATTCACTGTGGCACGCCACTACCGCGACTCCAAGATCCTTGAAGTGGGGGAGGGCACCACGGAGGTGCAGCTGATGCTGATCGCCCGCGAACTCGGCCTTTAGCACCCCGCCAGGGAGCAGCGCAGGGAGCAAAACACGGAGCGTAACCAGGAAGGATCGACGATGATTGACAAGGTTGTTGCCAGCGCCGAGGCCGCGGTGGCCGACATCCCCGACGGCGCGTCACTCGCCGTCGGAGGTTTCGGACTGTGCGGCATTCCGGTGGCCCTGATCGATGCACTGCACCGGCACGGAACCCGGGACCTGGAAACCGTCAGCAACAACTGCGGCGTCGACGACTGGGGCCTGGGGATCCTGCTGAAGGACGGCCGGATCCGCCGCACCATCAGCTCCTACGTCGGGGAGAACAAGGAATTCGCCCGGCAGTACCTTTCCGGCGAACTCGAGGTGGTGCTGACCCCGCAGGGGACGCTCGCGGAGAAACTGCGCGCCGGCGGCGCCGGCATCCCGGCGTTCTACACGCCGGCCGGCGTGGGTACCCAGGTGTCCGACGGCGGCCTGCCGCAGAAGTACGACGCCGACGGCGGCATCGCCATAGCCTCCGCGCCCAAGGAAGTCCGCACTTTCAACGGCGCCGATTATGTGCTGGAGGAATCGCTGACCCCGGATTTCGGCCTCGTTCACGCCTGGAAGGGTGACCGGCACGGAAACCTCGTCTTCCACGCCACGGCCATGAACTTCAACCCGCTGTGCGCCATGGCCGGACGGATCACCATCGCGGAGGTCGAGGAGCTGGTGGAGCCCGGGGAGCTGGATCCGGAGCACGTCCACGTTCCCGGCATCTTTGTTCAACGGGTGGTGGTCGCGCCCCAGGGCGAGAAACGCATTGAAAAGCGGACGGTCGCCGTGGCCGCCGCCGGCAACCCCTCCCGGGGGACTGGCCGGCAAGCAACCGAGCAGGCAGGAGCATAACCGTGGAATCGAACACCACACCGGGAGCCCCGCCCCGCCCCGAGGCCGTCCGCCACGAATACCGGCGGTCCGCCGTCGGGCATCCCGAGGACACCGGCCCGGAGACCAAAGGCTGGACCCGCAATGAACTGGCCGCACGCGTGGCCCTGGAACTTCACAACGGGCAGTACGTCAACCTCGGTATCGGGATGCCGACGCTGATCCCGAACTACATTCCGGCCGGCGTCGAAGTGGTCCTGCACTCGGAAAACGGCATCCTCGGCGTCGGGCCGTACCCCGGCGAGGACCAGGTGGATCCGGACCTGATCAACGCCGGCAAGGAAACCGTCACCGTCAACAACGGCGCCTCGTTCTTCGACTCCGCAGCCTCGTTCGGCATGATCCGGGGCGGGCACGTGGACGTGGCCGTGCTGGGCGCCATGGAAGTGGCGCAGAACGGCGACCTGGCCAACTGGATGATTCCCGGCAAGATGGTCAAGGGTATGGGCGGTGCCATGGACCTGGTGTTCGGGGCCAAGAAGGTGATCGTGATGATGGAGCACGTGGACCGCAACGGCAAGCCGAAAATCGTGGAGAAGTGCACGCTGCCACTGACAGGCAAGGGGTGCGTGGACCGGATCATCACTGACCTCGCCGTCATCGACGTGGTCACCGAGGGCGGCTCCTCCCGGCTGGTGCTGCGCGAGCTGGCTCCCAACGTCACGGCGGAAGACGTCGCCGCGGCCACCGGCGCCGAGCTTTTCGAGGAAGACCAGGAACTGACCGTATGACGACGGGCCCGGAAGGTACGCCCCGCGTGATTGAACAGCGCGGCCTCTACTTCGACGAATTGGACGAAGGAGTTGTTTACGCCCACCGGCCGGGCCGGACGGTCACCGAAACGGACAATGTCCTCTTCACCACCATGACCATGAACACCCAGGCGCTGCACCTCGACGCGGCCTGGAGCGCCGGGCAGCCGTTCGGCCAACGGCTGATGAACTCGATGTTCACGCTGGCCACGGTGGTGGGGCAGTCCGTGCCGCAGCTGACGCAGGGGACCATCGTCGCGCAGCTGGGACTGACCGATGTGTCCTTTCCGCACCCGCTGTACCACGGTGACACCCTGTATACGGAGACCGTCATCACGGGCAAACGCCTGTCGTCCTCGCGGCCCGGGCAGGGAATCGTGACCATGCAGCACACAGGCCGGAACCAGGACGGCGTGGTGGTGGCACTGGCCACCCGCAGTTGCCTGATGTGGACGCAGGAGGCTCACGCAGCTGCCGGGGAAGAATCCGGGCAGAAAGAAAGCACCGAAAAGAGGACAATTTAAGCATGACTTTCCTGATGGGCCCCGCCCTGCTGTTCTGTCCCGCCGACCGTCCCGAGCGCTACCAGAAGGCCGCGGAGCGTTCCGACGCCGTGATCGTGGACCTGGAGGACGCCGTCGCGCCGGGTGACAAGCAGCGTGCCCGCGGCGCCATCCTCGCCCAGCTTGGTGCCACCGGTGACGTTCCCGAGCTGGATCCCAGCCGCACCATCATCAGGATCAACCCGGCCGGAACGGACGAGTTCGAGAAGGACCTGCACTGCCTCAAGCACACTCCGTACCGCCACGTGATGCTGGCCAAGGCCGAAAACCCCGGCCAGCTCAAAGCGCTCGAGGGCTTCAGCGTGATTGCGCTGTGCGAGACGGCCGCCGGAATACTCAACGCCGCCGCCATCGCCGCCGAACCCAACGTGGTGGGCCTGATGTGGGGTGCCGAGGACCTGCTCGCTTCCCTCGGCGGGACCTCCAGCAGGAACGACGACGGCGGCTACCGGGCAGTGGCGCAGCACGCCAGGTCAACCGTGCTGCTGGCCGCCGGGGCCTTCGGCAAAGCGGCCATCGACTCGGTGTACGTCAACATTCCCGACCTCGAAGGGCTGGCCGCCGAGTCCCGCGACGCCGTCGCCTCGGGATTCGGTGCCAAGGCCTGCATCCACCCCGGCCAGGTTGCCGTCGTCCGGGGCGCCTATGCTCCCGCGGAATCGGACGTCGCCGCGGCCAAGGAGCTCCTGGCGGCTGCCGCTGCGGCCGGGAGCGGCGTGTTCCAGTTCAACGGGAAGATGATCGACGGGCCCATCCTGAAGCACGCGGAATCCACCCTGCGGCGGGCAGCCCACTAAGGCAGTGCAGAGGCCGGGAGTCTTACGACTCCCGGCCTCTGCCTTGTTCAGCTGTATCGCTTAGCCCGCCTTCACCGCCAGCACCGGGCAGTCCGCTTCCAGGAGTATCCGCTGCGAGGTGCTGCCCATGATCAGCTTGCCGACGGGGGTGCGCCGCCGCAGCCCGATCACAATCAGGTCGGCCTGGTGTGCCTCCGCCGCCTCCAGGACCTCAATGGCGGCGTCGTGGCCGCGCACGGGCTGGAGGATGACGTGCTCGATGCCTTCCTTGCCGAGACGCTCGTCGATCCCCTCGATTTCGGTTTCCCCGGCATAGCGCTTGTCCACCAGGGCATCGCCGCGGGAGGAATTGATGACCACCAGCTTGGACTGCGCCTTCCGTGCCTCCTTGATGGCCTGGTCGAAGGCGGCTTCGCCCTCTGGTGTTGGAACGTAGCCCACAACGATGGTCATGGTGTCTCCTTGTCTGTGTGATCTGTACTTCCAGATTGGTGTGTTCCGGTAGTGGGCGGTGCCGGGGGAACTAGCCGTGGCCGTCACCGTCGCTGGCGCCACCGCCGGTGCTGGAGCTGTGGCTGTGGGTGCCGGTGGCATCCTTCGGCGCTGACGAACCGGACGTCACCGGAATGCCTGCAGGTGTGGCTGCCGGACGGGCGCGGCGGTACAGCTTGAACAGCAACGGCCAGACCAGGATGATGGCCACAATGATGTAGACCACGACGGCGATCGGCTCACCGAGCAGGCCGTGGGGGCCCAACGGGTCGCCACCGGACAGCTTCAGTGCCTTGCGGAGCTGGTCCTCCAGCCGCGGGCCGAGGATCACGCCGAGGATCAGCGGCAGGACAGGGAGGCCGAAGCGCCGCATCATGAAACCCAAGGCGCCGAAAACCAATAGAAGCACGAGGTCGAAGGCCTGCAGGTTGACCGAATAGGCGCCCAGCGTGGCGAAGAACAGAATGCCGGCATACAGGTAGGGGCGGGGAAGCTGCAGGAGCTTCGCCCACAGTGGAGCCAAGGGCAGGTTGATGAGCAGCAGCAGGAAGTTGCCAATGAAGAGGCTGGCGATCAACGCCCACACCAGGGGACCCTGGCTGGCGAACAGCTGAGGGCCAGGCTGAATGCCGTATCCGGTGAACGCGGCCAGCATCACGGCGGCAGTGGCGTTGGTTGGCAGGCCCAAGGCCAGCATGGGTGTTAGGGTGCCGGCAGCGGAGGCGTTGTTAGCGGCTTCCGGCCCGGCCACGCCTTCGATAGCACCGTGCCCGAACTCCTCGGGGTGTTTGCTGAGCCGTTTCTCCGTCACATAGGACAGGAAGGTAGGGATTTCGGCACCGCCGGCCGGCAGGGCGCCAAAGGGGAAGCCGAAGGCGGTACCGCGCAGCCACGGTTTCCAGGAGCGCTTCCAGTCGGACTTGCCCATCCAGGGCTGGCCCACCGGAATGGCATGGAGCGGGGTGCGGCGCAGGTGCGCCGCAACCCAGAGGGCCTCGCCCACGGCAAAGATGGCCACGGCAACCACCACAATGTCTATGCCGTCAGCCAGCAGTGGAATACCGAACGTGAGGCGGGCCTGGCCGGAGCCCATGCCTACCAGGCCAATTGCCAGGCCAAGGCCCAAAGCAGCGAAGCCGCGCAGCCGGGAGGAGCCCAGCACGGCGGTGACCGCCAGTAGGGCCAGGACCATTATCGCGAAGTAGCTGGGGGAGCCCAGGCTGACGGCGAACTGCACAACGATCGGCGCGAACATTGCCAGCAGGGCAGTACCAATGGTGCCGGCCACGAAGGAGCCGATCGCCGCCGTCGCCAGAGCCTGGGCGGCCCTGCCGGCCTTGGCCATCTTATTTCCTTCGATGGCGGTGATCACGGAGGAGGATTCGCCGGGGGTGTTAAGGAGGATGGACGTAGTGGACCCGCCGTACATGCCGCCGTAATAGATGCCGGCGAACATAATAAATGCGCTGGTGGGTTCGAGGACCTGGGTGACGGGCAGCAACAGCGCCACTGTCATGGCCGGGCCCAGTCCCGGGAGGACGCCGACGGCGGTACCCAGGATGACGCCGATCACTGCGTAGAGGAGGTTCATGGGAGTCAGGGCGGTGGCGAAACCGTCCATGAGGGAGGACCAGACGTCCATTACAGAATTCCTTTCAGGACACCGGCCGGCAAGTGAATGCCAAGGCCCAGGTAGAAGCCGTAAAAGGTGAGAACCGAAAGGGCCACGGAGATGATCCCGTCACGGACGTAATGCCGGCTCCCCAAGGCCCAGGCGCTGCCCCAGAAGAGGATGGTTCCCGAGATCACCCATCCGGCCCAGTCGATCAGCAGGATGTTGGCGATGAAGGCCGCCGCCAGGGGAAGGACGGTTCTCCAGTCGGCGGGGTGCGTGAGGTCAACGTCCTCCCCGCCTTCGGCCTCGCCTTGCCCGCCCCGCAGCACGTTGATTGCCAACAGAACGGCGCAGACAACCAGAAGGCCGGACACCAGGTACGGCAGCGTCTTGGGCCCTACCGGGTCAGTTTGGGAGTACGTGATGGCCAGGCGGCTCGTGTCCAGGAAGACGACGACGCCGGCCACGCCGAGCAGGAGGGCTACCCCCAGCTCGGCGCGGCCTTTCAAGCCTGAGGCTATGGAGCTCATGCCAACCCGAGCTTGGTCAGGACGTCCGCCACCCGCTTGTCCTGTTCGGTCAGGAACGCCTTGAACTCATCGCCCGTGAGGAACGCATCGGACCAGCTGTGCGTTTTGAGGGCTTCCTTCCAGGCCTCGGTGCCATGCATCTTTTCGAGGGCGGCAATGAGCTTGGCCTTGTCGGCGTCGCTGATTCCCGGAGGGGCCACCATGCCGCGCCAGTTGGTGAACACCAGGTCGATGCCGGATTCCTTCAGCGTGGGGGCATCCACGCCGTCCAGCCGGTTCTCGCCGCTGGTTGCCAGCACGCGGACCTCGCCGGATTGAATCTGCTGCAGGTATTCGCCGGCGCCGGAGGCTGCGAAGCCCACCTTGTTGCCCAGGATGGCCGGGAGGAGGTCTCCGCCGCCGTCGTAGGAGACGAAGTTCACCTTGGTGGCGTCGATTCCCACGGCTCCGGCGAGCTGCATGGGCAGCAGGTGGTCGGGGCCTCCGGGGGAGGAGCCGCCGCCCACGCTGATGGAGCCGGGATTTGCCTTCCAGGCGGTGACCAGGTCATCGATGGTCTTGTAGGGCGAGTCCTTGTTGACCATGATGGCGCCGGGCTCTTCAATGAGCTTGGCCAGCGGAGTGGTGTCCGTCAGCTTGGACTCGGACTTGTTGGTGTAGCTGGCGCCCACCACGCCCAGGCCCATGAGCATGGCGAGGTCGCCGTTGCCCTTTTCGTTGACGATCCGGGCGAGGCCCACTGTTCCGCCTGCGCCGGCCAAATTGAACACCTCGGTGTTGGTGGCGACCTTCTCGTCGTCGAGAACCTTCGCCGCGACACGGGCGGTGGTGTCGTAACCGCCGCCCGGGGTGTTGGGGACCATGATCTGGAGACCGGTCAGCGGGCCTGCAGCGGCGCCGGAGCTGGCACCGCCGGTGGAGCTCTTGCCGGTTGCCCCGCAACCGGTGGCCATCAGGGCGATGCCGGCGGCGACGGCGGCAATTCGCAATGCGCGGATCTGGCGCATGGTGTTCCTCTTCTCAGTAAAGTTCTCGGTAAAGCAGGTCAGCAAAACTGACCGGTGATTTGATGCTAGGTCTGAAAGTGACGGGTATCACTCTTGTGTAAGCAGAGAAAGTTAAGTTCATTTCGTTCACGTTTCCGGTTCTCAACCGTCGCGGAGCCTGCTGTGGAAACAGGCCAAGTTCCGGCATTCCGGGGTGGGGTATAGTTCAGCGCATCGCGGCGGATCGGGAGTCCCGCGGGCGCACTCCGGCCTCTGGTTTCACGAAGCCGGCTGAAGTATCACTGAGAAAATAGGAAAGACGGCACGTGACTCGACGAAGAGGAATGTCCCTCGCCGGGCAATACCTGGTGCTGCAGCTGTTGATTGTCCTGGCCGTCCTCGTTGCCGTCGTCGCCATCTCCCTGGCGCAGTCCGCCGCGGCCTTTGAACGGGTCGAAGGCCGCCGCGCGCTGTCGGCCGCGGAAGCGCTGGGCAACAACCCCACGGTCCGTTTCCTGCTGCCTTCGGCCGAACCGCGCGGCAGCGCGGCGCTGTCCTCCGTCGCCGAATCGGTGCGCACTGTCTCCGGGTCCGCGCAAGTGGCCCTCGCCAGACTGGACGGCACTGTGGTGGCATCCTCGGACCCCGGAATGCTGGGCCGTCCACTTGAACTTGGCGGGAGCCGGGTGATGGAGGGGCGGGCCTGGACCGGCGTGGTGGACGGCAACGCCGCTCCGGTACTGTCCGCCCACGTCCCGGTGCTGGATGACGCCGGAAAAATGATCGGCATCGCCTCCATCAGCCGGACCTACCCGTCCACCTGGGAACGGCTGGGCGACGCCGTCCCCAACCTGCTCACTTATCTGGGAGTGGCCAGCGTGCTGGGTGTGGCAGGCTCGCTGCTGCTGGCGCGCCGGGTCAAGCGGCAGACCCTGGGCATGGAACCGAGCGAAATCACCGGGCTGGTGGAGAACCGCGAGGCCATGCTGCACGGATTGAAGGAAGGCGTGGTGGCTCTCGACCCGCACGAACGTATCACCGTGGCCAATGACAGTGCCCGCGAACTGCTGGGCCTGCCTGCCGACTGCGTGGGCAAGGTCCTGGCAGTCCTGCCGGTAGACCCCGCGCTGAAGGACGTCCTGACCCGGGAGCAGCCGGGTCCGGACCAGCTGGTGCTGGTAGGCGAGCGCCTGGTGGTGCTGAACCGCGTGCCCATCCGCTCACGCGGCCGCGACATCGGCTCCGTCACCACCCTGCGCGACCGGACCGAACTCTCGTCGTTGGAGCGGGAACTGGGCGCCACCCGGACCGCCACCGATACCTTGCGCGCGCAGGCCCATGAGTTCGCCAACCAGCTGCACGTCATTTCCGGCCTGATCCAGATCGGTGAGTACGATTCCGTGGTGCAGTTCGTTAATGGCGCCACCCTGGACCGGACCAGGCTCAACGACGACGTGACCAGCCGTATCCGGGACCCGGCGCTGGCTGCCCTGCTGATCGCCAAGTCCAGCCTCGCCACAGAGCGGGGAGTCACCCTCCAGCTTGACCCGGAGTCTGCGCTGGAGCGCGTGGACGACGAGCTCGCCCGGGACCTGACCACCGTGGTGGGCAACCTCGTGGACAACGCCCTCGACGCTGTCACGGGGGCCGCGGAGGCGTCTGTCCGGGTCCACGTGGAGGACAGTCCCGAGGAAGTGGTGGTTACCGTCCGGGACACCGGCCCGGGCATCGATGCTGCGGCCACCGAAGAAATCTTCCGGCAGGGCTTCACCACCAAACAACCGGGACCCGCGGGCGGCAGGGGCTTTGGCCTGGCGCTGTCGCGTGTCGTGTGCCGGCGGAGCGGCGGAGAGCTTGACGTGGCCAACGACGGCGGCGCGGTCTTCACCGCGCGATTGAAACGGGCCCCGCTGAAGCGGATGCCGGCAAAAGGAAGGGTGGCCAAGCCATGATCAATGTCCTGATCGTCGACGACGACTTCATGGTGGCCAAAGTCCACGCCGGCTTTATCCAGCGCACGCCGGGATTCGCCGTCGTGGGGGTTGCGCACACCGGAGCCCAGGCCATGGTGGAAACCGCCCGCCTGCAGCCCGACCTGGTCCTGCTGGACATCCACCTTCCCGATATCAACGGGCTGGACCTCATGACCAGGCTGCGGGAGGCGGCACCGGAACTGGACGTGCTGGTGATCAGTGCCGCCCGCGAGGTAGAGACGGTCCGGCGTGCGCTGCGGGGCGGGATTGTGCACTACCTCATCAAGCCGTTTTCGCAGACGGACCTGCAGGAACGCCTTGAGCACTACCGCAGCGCCTACCAGGGCCTGGACCTGGCCAAGGACGTTGCTGAGCAGTCGGACGTCAACCGGGTCTTCGGGCTGGAAAGCACCGACCGGCCCGAACGCACCGAGCCCCACCTCCCCAAAGGCTGCAGCCCGGAAACCCTCAAGCGTGTGGTGGACGTGCTCACCTCCGCCGAGGCTGACCTGTCGGCCGCCGAAGTGGCCGACCTGCTGGGCACGTCCCGGGTCAGTGCCCGCAGGTACCTCGAATACCTCCACGACGAGTCCAGGGTGGAGGTGCGGCTCAAGTACGGTGCAGGCCGGCCCGAGCGCCGCTACGCCCTGAAGCCTGTGTAACATCGGTGCGGCGGCAATGCCCTGACCTCAGCGCCCCGGCGGGAGGGACAGCGGCGGGATGGCTTCGTACAGCAGGGTCCGGATCCAGCGCTGGCCTGTTTCGCGGTACTCCGCACGGCTCGCGAAGCGGTAGAGGTAGCTGTGCACGCGCACCCACCGCGGGCGGGCGCCGTCGAACGGGTCCTGGCGCAGGAGCCGGAGCACCTGCCCGTCAGCTTCCAGCAGCTTGGCCAGGAAGGCGTAGAACCACTCCTCGTGCACGGTGCGAAGGGGCAGGAACCACATGAGCCAGTCCAGCCGGAGGTGGTACGGGGCCCACTGCCGCGGCAGCCGGCGGACGTCGCCGGGCTTGCCCCGGAAACCGTACTCCCGCCAGTCGGAGTCGTCGTCGGGCTCGGCGTCGAGGGTCCCTTCCACCACGATCTCGATCCGCATTTTGGTCACGGTGCCGAAGGCCCCGTACGTGTTGCCGAGCTGCCAGCGGTTGAAGCTGGCGTTCATGAGCTGCCGGTGCTGGAGGAGGTTCCGGGCAGGCCAGTAGCTGAGGACCAGCAGGAGCACCGTCACGGCGAGCACGATGGCGAGCCACCACACCGGGGTCTGCGTTCCGCCCGTGCCCTCACCGGCGCCCGCGCCCGAACCGGATGCTTGCCAGTCCAACGGGATAACGGGAAGCACAGCGTGGGCCACCGGATCACTGACGGCCGCGAAGGCCAGCAGGATGGCCATCCAGTTGAGCCAGGCAAAGTTGCCGCTTGCCACGAGCCACAGCTGGGTAAAGATGACGATGCCCGCGGCGATGCCGGCCAGCGGCTGCGGGGCGAAGAGGAAGAACGGGACCACCAGCTGCGCGAAATGGTTGCCCAGGACCTCCATCCGGTGCAGGGGCTTCGGTAGCAGGTGCGCCTGGCGGCTCAACGGTCCGGGCATCGGCTGGGTCTCGTGGTGGTAGTACAGGGCGGTCAGGTCGCGCCACTCGCTGCCGCCGCGGATCTTGATCATCCCGGCACCGAACTCCAGCCTGAACAGCAGCCACGCCAGCAGGATCAGGATGGTCCGGGGCGGCGGAGTCTGGTCCGAACCCAGGAACGCCACGATGAAACCCGCTTCAAGCAACAGCATTTCCCAGCCGAACCCGTAGAACGTCTGGCCCACGTTCACGATCGACATGTACAGCAGCCACAGGGACAGGAACGCGAGCATTGGCAGCCATGGCGGCCCGAGCTGGGGGAGCCCCGCTACGATCGTGGCCGCGATGGCCATGCCGCTCCAGCAGACCCATCGCAGCAGGCGGTCCGTGTATCGCCAGAGGAACAGGCTGGGCCGCCGGCGCCGCCTGAAGCTGTCCACGTAGTCGGGAACCGGGAGCAGGCCACGCTCGCCGAGCAGCGCGGGGAACTGGTTGAGGCAGGAGAGGAACGCCACGAAGAAAATCGTGGCAATGCCGCGCTGCAGCACCTGCCGGGCGAACTCATACTCCGGCGCGTCGAACCACGCGGTCCACTCCACGTTGTTCACGTTACGCCTGCCGTCCACGGCGTCAATGCACTGCAGCACTAGGACCGAACCATGTTTGCGCTGGTGCTCACCGCTGTTGTCGCCGGGGCGATGGCCCAGCGTATTGCAGGCCTCGGCTTCGGCCTCCTCGTATCGCCGGTCCTGGTGGTGCTGCTTGGCCCCTTTGACGGGGTGATGATCATCAACCTCTGCGGCGCGGCGTCGTCGCTGCTGATCCTGTCCCGGGTGTGGCGCCACGTGAACTGGCGGCGCTACGCCGGCCTTGCCGCCTCCGCGGTGGTGGGCGTGGCCCCGGGTGCCTGGCTCGCCAGCAATGTCCCCGCGGCGCCGCTGGAAATCTGCATCGGTGTGCTGCTCATCATCGCCCTGCTCGCTTCCCAACGGCTGACCCGTAGTGCCTGGCGCGCCGGCGGGCCGGTGCCCATGATGTCCTTGGGGTTTTCCAGCGGCCTGATGAACGCCGCGGCAGGCGTGGGCGGACCGGCGATCACTGCCTACGCCATCGCCACGCGCTGGGACCAGAAGAGCTTCGGCGCCACCCTGCAGCCGTACTTCGTCACCACGGGCCTGTCCTCGCTGCTGACCAAGTACTTCTTTTCCGGCGGGCATGTTCCCGCCCTCGAAGGCTGGCAATGGCTGGGGGTCCTGGCCGCCATGGTGCTCGGAATCGTCGCAGGGGACCTGCTGTCGGGGCGGGTGCGGCCGGCAGCCGTCCGCCGGATTGTGGTGGTGATCGCCTACACGGGAGCCGTATCCACGATTACCAAGGGCATGGTGGAGCTGGCCTTCGGGTAGGCCGCGCAGGCGCCGGCATGCCAGTCACGTGCGGGATACTTAACGGATGCAGCCACGCAGAATCGTTCTTCTCGGATCCACCGGTTCCATCGGCACCCAGGCGATAGACGTCGTCGACGGCGCCCCGCACCTTTTCGAGGTGGTGGCGCTGAGCGCCGGCGGCGGCAACCTTGACCTCCTTGCCCGGCAGGCCGTGCACACGAAGGCGAAGGCCGTGGGTACCGCCAGCGGCGATGCGTCCGCCCTGCAGGAACTGATCGACGACGCCGCCCGCGCGGCCGGCATCACCGGCTACCGCCCCGAGATCATCACCGGCCCGGACGCCTCCACCAGGATTGCGGAGATCGACGCGGACGTGGTGCTCAACGGCATCACCGGCTCCATCGGGCTGGCACCCACGCTGGCGGCCTTGAAGTCAGGCGCCACCCTGGCACTGGCCAACAAGGAGTCCCTGATCGTCGGCGGTGCCCTGGTGAAGGCTGCCGCGCGGGAAGACCAGATCGTCCCGGTGGATTCCGAGCACTCCGCCATCGCGCAATGCCTGCGCTCCGGCACAGCCGCCGAGGTGGACCGGCTCATCCTGACGGCCTCCGGCGGTCCCTTCCGCGGCAGGACCCGCGAGGAACTGCACAATGTCTCGCCGCAGGATGCCCTGGCGCACCCCACCTGGGACATGGGCCTGATGGTCACCACCAACTCCGCCAGCCTGGTGAACAAAGGCCTTGAGGTGATCGAGGCACACCTGCTGTTCGACATCCCGCTGGACCGCATCGACGTCGTTGTCCACCCGCAGTCCGTGGTCCATTCCATGGTCCAGTTCGTGGACGGCTCCATCATTGCCCAGGCTTCGCCGCCGGACATGCGCCTGCCCATCGCCCTCGGGCTGGGATGGCCGGACCGTGTCCCGAAGGCGGCCACGCCGTGCGACTGGAGCCAGGCAACCAGCTGGACCTTCGAACCGCTCGACGCCGGGGCGTTCCCCGCGGTCGCTCTTGCCAAGGACGCTGCCAAGCAGGGAAGCACCTATCCCGCGGTTTTCAACGCCGCCAACGAAGAGGCCGTGATGGCCTTCCACTCCGGGCGGATCCGGTTCACGGACATTGTGGATACTATCGAAGCGGTGCTCAGCGAACACCCAGGATCTTCCGGGCTGACAGTTGAGTCCGTGCTGGATGCTGAAACGTGGGCACGAGCGCGCACCCACGAACGTTTAGCAGTGAGCAGTCTCTAGGAAGCAGCAGATCTAAGCATGAGTCCCGTCATTCTCTTCATCCTCGGTGTCGTCTTTGTGGCGATCGGCATCGCAATTTCCATCGCGCTGCATGAGGTGGGCCACCTGGTTCCGGCCAAGCTGTTCAAAGTGCGGGTCACCAAGTACATGATCGGTTTCGGCCCCACGCTGTGGTCCAAGCGCAAGGGGGAGACCGAGTACGGGGTCAAGGCCATCCCGCTGGGCGGTTACGTGTCCATGATCGGCATGTACCCACCGAACAAGGACGACGGCACCGTGCGTCCGTCCAGCACCGGGATGTTCCAGACCCTCGCCACCGAGGCACGTTCCATGGCCCACGAGGAAGTGGGACCCGGTGACGGGAAGCGGGTCTTCTACCGGCTTCCGGTCTGGAAGAAGGTGATCGTGATGCTCGGCGGTCCCGCCATGAACCTGCTGATCGGCGTGGCGCTGACGGCCGTGCTGCTCATGGGATTCGGGATCAGCACACCCACTACCACCATTGCGGACGTCTCCAAATGCCAGGTCAAGGCCGGGGAGACCGTGGATCCGGATTCCGCGGACTGCAAGCTCACTCCTGCGGCTGCGGCACAGCTCAAGCCCAATGACACCATCACGTCCTTCGACGGCAAGGCCGTGACTACGTGGGACGAACTCACCGGTTGGATCCGTTCGTCGGCCGGCCGGGAAGTCAACATCACGGTGGAACGGGACGGCTCGCCCGTCACCACTACGGTGACTCCCGTTCTCTCGGCCCGGCCGGTCATCGGCGCGGACGGCCGGCAGGCCACCGATTCCAACGGAACCCTGCAGTACCAGGAAGTCGGCTTCCTGGGGATCGGCGCGCAGACCGCCCTTGTCGCCCAGCCGGCGTCGTCCGTTCTCCCCATGGCGGGGGAAAACATCCAGCAGGTGGCCGGCGTCGTCCTGAACCTCCCCGCGCGGGTGGTGGGCGTGGCCAAGGCGGCCTTCAGCGAAGAGCCCCGCGATCCCAATGGACCCATCAGCGTGGTGGGTGTGGGCCGCGTGGCGGGTGAAGTGGCCGCCATGGAAGAGGTCCCGCTGCAGTCCAGACTGGCTGCGCTGGTGGGGCTGCTGGCCGGCCTGAACTTCGCGCTGGCCGTGTTCAACCTGGTCCCGCTGCTGCCGCTGGACGGCGGCCATGTGGCCGGGGCGCTCTACGAAGGCGTCCGACGGCGAGTGGCCAAGTTGTTCGGCCGGCCCGATCCCGGTGCGTTCGACATTGCCAAGCTCCTGCCGGTGACCTACGTGGTGGCCGCGCTGCTGATGGGCATGAGTGCGCTGCTGATCTATGCGGACATCGTCAAGCCGGTAAATCTCTTTGGATAATCAGCTTCCAGCGTCTTGGAATCAATAATCAGCCTTTTTTGACTGATATGTACAAATCAGTCGAAAACGATTGATTTAAGATAATCGGTCGATTACGTTTGCGGTATGTACGTACTCACCATCGACCAACGGGGCAGCACGGGGGATAAGGACCGGGTGCCCGGCCTGCTGGCTGAGCTGCACCGCATCTCAACCGGCGGCCGCTTCGAACGCTCCGTCGGCGACGAAGTCCAGGGCGTGGTGGAGCAGGCGGCGGAAGTAGTCGAAATTGCACTTCACGCCCTGCGCAGCGGCCAGTGGTACGTCGGAATCGGAGTGGGCGCCGTTGACCTGCCCCTGCCTGCGAGCCCGAGGGAAGGATCCGGGCCGGCGTTCGTTGCTGCCAGGCTGGCCGTCGAGAAAGCCAAGTCTGCTGCATCCCATGTGCCGTTGTCCGTGGTTTCCGGCGGTCTCCGCCGCGGTGGCGCACTGCTGCCGGCGGCCGAGCCCGGCATCCGGGCCTGCGCGAACGCTGAAGCGGTCCTCCGTCTCATCGGGCGCCTGGTGCAGGAACGTACGGACGCCCAGTGGAAAGTCGTGGACACCCTTCGGGTGCTGCAACAGGACACGGCCGCCAGGCACGGTACCCAGAAGCTTGCGGCTGCAAAACTGGGAATCACGGAGCAGTCGGTGAGCCGTGCCGTGCTGAGGTCCGGCTGGCAGGAAGAATGGGCGGCGAGGCCGGCCGCCGGGATGCTTCTGGCCCTGGCCCATGACGCAGTCCTGGAAGGACAAACGTGAACGCGCTCTGGATTACGCTCGCCCTCCTGACGGCAGGCTTCGTCGGCTGGCCGGTCACCGCCCTGGTATTCCGGCTGGCACGGACCATCGACGATAAGGCGGACGCGGCCAAAGCCGCCGAAGACAGAGCTGCCGAAGACAAGGCGGACGCCGCCAGGGCCGCCGAAGAGTCGGCTGACGACCCCTCCGCCGACGTTACCGTGGACCAAAAAGCAGCGGACAACGTCACATCCGGCAAGGATACGGCGGACAAAGTATCGGCGGACCGGGGGACCGTCGACGGGGAGATCACCGTTGCCGCGGACGAAACCCGGGACGAAACGGGAAAGGCAGCCAAAGCGGCAGCAGGCCCGCCGGCGCACACCACGCGGATCCTGCGCGGCGGTGCCATCATCGGCGTCCTGGAAAGGCTGGCAGTGTGCCTGGCCATCCTCACCGGCCAGCCCGTGGCCATCGCCTACGTGGTGGCCATCAAGGGCCTGGGGCGCTTCGCCGAACTGAAAGAGACCCCCGTAGCCGCGGAGAGGTTCATCATCGGCACGCTGGCCTCCATGCTGTGGGCCGCCGGGGTTGCCGCCGTTGTCAGGGTCCTCTTCCTCAGCTGAACCGGATACAAACTCGGGCGGGCAGGGCGATAGGGTATCCGTATGACTGTTTTTGCTGTTGAGTACGTATATGCCCCCGAGTCCACCGAAGCGCGGAACGCCGCCCGTCCGGCGCACCGGGAATGGACAGCCCGGCTGGCCAGTGAAGGCGCACTCCTCGCCAGCGGACCCTACGGCGACGGAGCCGGTGCCTTGCTCATCTTCAAGGCTGACGACGAAAACGCACTGAACGGGATCCTCAAGCAGGACCCCTTCGCCGCGGCCAGCGTGATTGCCGGCACGCGCACCACGGAATGGGCCCCCGTGACCGGCCTCCTGGCCGAGCACGCCGCCTAGCCAGCCGGAACCACACACCATCGACACTTCGATCTAAATAGGAGTCCACGTGACCTCGGTCAGCCTGGGAATGCCGTCAGCACCGCCCCCCGTCCTCGCTCCGCGCAGGAAAACCCGTCAGATCAAGGTGGGCTCGGTGGGTGTCGGCTCGGATTCGCCCATCAGCGTGCAGTCGATGACCACCACCCCCACCACGGATATCAACGCCACCCTGCAGCAAATTGCTGAGCTGACGGCGTCAGGCTGCGACATCGTGCGGGTTGCCTGCCCGTCCGCGGACGACGCCGAGGCCCTCCCGATCATCGCGCGCAAATCGCAGATCCCGGTCATCGCTGACATCCACTTCCAGCCCAAATATGTCTTCGCCGCCATTGAAGCGGGCTGCGCCGCGGTGCGCGTCAACCCTGGCAACATTCGCAAGTTCGATGACCAGGTCAAGGAAATTGCCCGCGCCGCCAAGGATCACGGCACGTCCATCCGGATCGGCGTCAATGCAGGATCCCTGGAACCGGGCATCATGAAGAAGTACGGCAAGGCCACCCCGGAAGCGTTGGTTGAGTCAGCGGTCTGGGAAGCTTCGCTGTTCGAGGAGCACGGCTTCCACGACTTCAAAATCTCCGTCAAGCACAACGACCCCGTGATCATGGTCGCCGCCTACGAAATGCTTGCCGAACAGGGCGACTGGCCCCTGCATCTTGGCGTCACCGAGGCCGGACCGGCCTTCCAGGGCACCATCAAGTCCGCCACGGCCTTCGGTGCGCTCCTGTCCAGGGGGATCGGCGACACCATCCGTGTTTCCCTCTCGGCCCCTCCCGTCGAGGAAATCAAGGTTGGCAACCAGATACTGCAGTCGCTGAACCTGCGACCCCGCAAGCTTGAAATTGTCTCCTGCCCGTCGTGTGGCCGCGCCCAGGTGGACGTCTACACCCTGGCTGAGCAGGTCACGGCGGGCCTCGAAGGCATGGAGATCCCGCTGCGCGTTGCCGTCATGGGCTGCGTCGTCAACGGCCCCGGTGAAGCCCGTGAAGCCGACCTGGGCGTGGCGTCCGGCAACGGCAAGGGGCAAATCTTTGTGAAGGGGGAGGTCATCAAGACTGTTCCCGAGAGCGAAATTGTTGAGACACTGATCGAAGAGGCCATGCGTATCGCTGAAGAGATGGGGGAGGCCGATGGCGAAGATGCTGTCAAGGGTAGCCCCGTGGTTAGCGTCTCGTAAGGAGAATGCAGGATCCGGCGTATCAATCCGGGTCCTGTCCGGGCCGGACACCGCCATGTTGCGGGAACTGGCCCGGACCGACGTTGTGGCCAACGTCTTCATCCTGTCGCACCTGGCTGCGATGGGAAGTGCCGCGCCCACTGTGGGCGGGGCCAGTATCTTTGGCGTGTTCGACGGCGACGACCTCGTGGGCGCGTGCTGGGCGGGGGCCAACCTTGTACCCGTGCAGCTGGACCCGGAACTTGCCGGACTCGTGGCCGGGCACGCGCACCGCTCCGGCCGCCGCTTCGCCTCCATCTTCGGCCCTGCAGATACCGTCCTGGCCATGTATGAACAGCTGGAGCAGCTGGGGCAGGCTGCCCACGAGGTCCGGGCCGACCAGCCGCTGATGACCATCACCGGGCCACCCGCCGTACTGGCAAATTCGGATCTGGGTTTCGGCCAGCTCGCCGACTTTGACCGGATCCTGCCTGCCTGCGCGGCCATGTTCGAAGAGGAAGTCGGCTACTCACCGTTCCTCGGCGGCCGTGAGTTCTACAGCAGGCGCGTCGAAGGACTCATCAGGCAGGGCCATTCCCTGGTCCACCTCAACGCGGACGGTCAGGTCCTGTTCAAGGCCGAGCTGGGCGCCGTCACCGCCGACGTGACGCAGGTCCAGGGGGTCTGGATGAACCCTTCCTTCCGCGGGCTCGGGCTCAGTGCCGGCTACATGGCCGCCGTCGTAGAACTGGCGCAGCAGCTCGCGCCTGTCACCAGCCTGTATGTCAACGACTACAACGCGCGCGCAAGGGCAACGTACGAGCGCGTGGGCTTCCGCCAGGTGGGCACGTTCGCTACAGTTCTGTTCTAGCTGGCCGGTACCGGCCGGCATTCGAACTTATTGGGGGATAAATGAATACGTCTGTTGTGCGCTATTTCGGGGGATCTGCCCTCCTAGTGCTCGCTCTGACAGGCTGTGGCGGACCCGCCAAGTCGCCGGACACAGGGGGCGGTGCAGCCCCGGAAACCTCCGCCACAACAACTCCAAGCCCCACGCCGACGGAAGACGCCTTCAAGATGCTGACTTCCGATGAGCTCGCGGAGATCGCCGGAGGAGTTAAGGACGCGGACAGCGTCGCTTTGGCCGTGATGCCCGCGGACAAGGTCTCCCAGGCATTGGACCAGATGATGTCCCTCATGACCGAGGTCCAGGTGGAACCTGCCGAGTGCAATTCCATCGCCACAGGCACGGCGCTGAAGCCGGACAGCAGCACCACCATGGCCATCGGCGCGTCCACGTCCTCCAACGCCGAGCTGACCCAGACGCTCTCCCTTCTCTCCGGCGTGGACAAGGAAAAGCTGGACGAGACGCTTTCCGCGCGCAGCAAGGAGATTGCAGACTGCGGAAACCTCAGCATGAAAATCGGCGAAATGTCCGTGACAGCAACCACCACCGGGCTTGACAGTGGGGCTGAAACCCCCGGCGCCATCGCCATGCGAACGGACGTCACATTGCCCACTGGTACCACGCAAAGCACGGTGATGACCTTCGCGGTCAAGGGCGGAGTCCTGATTGCGGCACAGGCGTCAGGCACCGGCGTGACCTCTGCCGACCTGGCCTCGGCCGAGGAACTCCTGGACCAGGCTGCCGCCCTCATTGACTAGCGGGCCGTCTTCCACGGACACCTGGTGTAACCCCAAGTCAACTGCAGAAAACTGCGTGACGACTCTTGTAATGGTGCCGTGGATCACATAGGTTCTAGCTAGCCGCGCCGATGGGGTGCGTGCGGTCTCAGAGGGGAATCAGTAATTGGCACTGAGCGTTGACCTTCCCAGCCAGGCACGCCCAGCGCTTCCTCCGGACTTGACGGTCTGACGGGCCGTAAGAGCCACGCCAAAACAGGATGACCAGCCGGCAACGGCCAGGGGCTTCCTCTTAGTTCTGGCGTGGCTCTTCCCCGTTAAGCGGGGCCGCAGCAACGGGCAGAGCCAGCGGCTGGCTTCGGGTGACCGGACACTCGCCGCGTCACGGTAGATTAGTAACCAGACAGATCTGCCCCAGCCCGTCATCTGAACAGGCACCTCCCAAGAAACGGATTCCTACCCGTGGTCCTTCGACTTTCCAAGCTGTTCCTGCGCACCCTGCGCGAAGATCCCGCCGACGCCGAGGTGGCGAGCCACCGGCTCCTGGTGCGTGCCGGATACATCCGCAGGGCCGCGCCGGGCATCTACACCTGGTTGCCGCTGGGCCTGAGCGTCCTGCGCAAGGTGGAGCAGGTCATTCGCGAGGAAATGGCGGCCATCGGCGCCCAGGAAGTCCACTTCCCGGCGCTCCTGCCCAAGGAGCCCTACGAGGCCACCAACCGCTGGACGGAGTACGGCGAGGGCATCTTCCGGCTGAAGGACCGCAAGGGCGGGGACTACCTCCTGGCTCCCACGCACGAGGAAATGTTCACGCTCCTGGTCAAGGACCTGTACTCCTCGTACAAGGACCTTCCGCTGAGCATCTACCAGATCCAGAACAAGTACCGCGATGAGGCACGGCCCCGCGCTGGCCTGCTGCGCGGCCGCGAGTTCATCATGAAGGACTCCTACTCCTTCGACGTCGACGACGCCGGCCTGGACGCCAGCTACAACGCGCACCGCGCCGCCTACCTGAAGATCTTCGAGCGCCTCGGCCTCGAAGTTGTCCCGGTGGCCGCCACTGCCGGTGCCATGGGCGGCTCCCGGAGCGAGGAGTTCCTGCACCCCACCGAGATCGGTGAGGACACGTTCGTGCGCTCGGCCGGCGGCTACGCGGCCAATGTGGAAGCCGTAACCACCGTGGTCCCCGCCGAGATCGACTACACCAACGCTCCGGCTGCGGACATCCGGGACACCCCGAACACTCCCACCATCGAAACGCTCGTGGACGCCGCCAACCAGCTGGTGCCGCGCGGGGAGAACGACGGCGGCGCCTGGACGGCCGCGGACACGCTGAAGAACGTTGTCCTCGCCGTCACCCTGCCCACCGGGGAACGCCAGATCGTAGTCATCGGCGTGCCCGGTGACCGCGGCGTGGACCTGAAGCGTGTTGAGGCCAACATCGGCACGTACCTGCCGGTCGCCGGCGAGATCACCGTGGAGGCCGCAGGCGAGGAAGACCTCGCCCGCAACCCGCTCATCGTTCGGGGATACCTCGGCCCGGGGATGACTCTTGGCACGCCCCTCCTTGGCCTGGAAGGCGCCGCGAAGCTCCTGTACCTGGTGGATCCCCGCGTGGTCAGCGGCACCACCTGGGTGACCGGGGCCAACATGGCCGGAAAGCACGTCTTCGGTCTCGTCGCCGGCCGCGACTTCGGCTGGGACGGCGTGATCGAGTGCACCGAGGTCCGCGCCGGTGACGAAGCGCCGGACGGTTCCGGTCCGCTCGAGACCAAACGCGGCATCGAGATGGGCCACATCTTCGCGCTCGGCCGCAAGTACGCCGAAGCCCTTGAACTGAAGGTCCTGGACCAGAACGGCAAGCAGGTTGTGGTTACCATGGGTTCCTACGGCGTTGGCGTGACCCGTGCTGTCGCGGCCCTGGCTGAATCCAACCACGACGCCAAGGGCCTGATCTGGCCGCGGGCAGTGGCACCGGCTGATGTCCACGTCGTCGCTGTCGGCAGGGGCGAGGAGATCTTCGCCGCCGCAGAGCAGCTCGCCCTTGAGCTTGAAGCGAATGGACTTGAGGTCATTTACGACGACCGTCCCAAGGTTTCCCCCGGCGTGAAGTTCGGCGACGCCGAGCTCATCGGCGTGCCGACCATCCTCGCCGTGGGCAAGGGGCTCGTGGACGGCGTCGTGGAGATCAAGGACCGCCGCAGCGGCGAGGCGGAGAACGTGGCTGTGGACAAGGCGGTTGACTATGTGGTCAATGCCGTCCGCAGCAAGTAACTCACCGCAGTCGAAGGAGTGATCTCGGGATTCGAGTCGCTGGAGCCCGCCACGCTGATCCTTATCGTCGTGGCGGGTTTCGCCGCAGGGTGGATTGACGCCGTGGTGGGCGGCGGAGGTCTCATCCAGCTCCCCGCGCTGCTGCTGGTGCCGGGCATCAGCCCGGTCCAGGCGCTTGCCACCAACAAGATGGGTTCCATCTTCGGGACCACCACCAGCGCTGTGACGTTTTACCGCCGCGTCGGGCCGGACCTGCGGACGGCCATCCCCATGGCGGTCATAGCGCTGGCCGGGAGCTTCGGTGGTGCTGTGCTGGCCGCCACCCTGCCCGCCAGCGTCTTCAAACCCATCATCGTGGCGGCGCTGATCGCCGTCGCGCTCTTCACGGCCTTCAAACCGAACATCGGCGACCTGACCGCGCTCCGCCACGACGGCAGGACGCACTACGTGGTGGCCTGCCTCATCGGCGCGGCCATCGGTTTCTACGACGGCCTGATCGGACCCGGAACGGGCTCGTTCCTGATCATCGCCCTGGTCTCCGCGATGGGGTATGCGTTCCTCGAGGCCAGCGCCAAGGCCAAGATCGTGAACATGGCCACCAATGCCGGCGCCCTGATCTTCTTCCTGCCCCACGGCTCGCTGCTGTGGGGCGTGGGGCTCGTGCTGGGGCTTGCCAACATGGCCGGCGGCTACCTCGGTGCCCGGACCGCGGTGAAGCAGGGCAGCACCTTCATCCGCAACGTCTTCCTCGCCGTCGTGGGCGCACTGATCATCAAGCTGGGCTACGACATCTGGCAGGACACCTTCGCCTAGCCTCCATCCGATCCGGCAACCCGGCGGGGTCCGGATACCATGCGGAAGACCCTCCCGGACGGGCGTGACCCGGCGTAGCATGCTCCTATGTCAACAGGGGACGAACCCTTCCGGGACGCCTTGGACGCAGCAGCCGGGCATGCCCGTGAATGGCTGGAAAGCCAGCCGACCCGCCACGTAGGGCCCCGGTCCACGGCAGGGGAGCTGGAGGCCGTCTTCGGGGGCCCAATGCCCGCGGGCGGCCTCCCTGCGGGCGAAGTGATCGACTTCCTCGCGACCAAGGCTGAACCGGGCCTTATGGCCATGCCCTCGGGGCGCTTCTTCGGCTGGGTCATCGGGGGTACGCTGCCCGCCGCACTGGCCGCGGACTGGCTGGTCAGCGCCTGGGACCAGAATTCGTTCCTGCGGGCTGCCACGCCAGCCACCGCGGTCATCGAGGCGGCCGCCGGGCATTGGTTCCTGGACCTGCTGGGCTTGCCGGAAGAGGCCGACGTCGGCTTCGTCACCGGAGCGACAATGGCCAACTTCGCCGGGTTGTCCGCAGCCCGCTGGCGCGTCCTGGAGCAAGCCGGCTGGGACGTGAACGCCGACGGGTTGACCGGCGCTCCCGCCATCCGCTGCTTCGTGGGCCAGGAACGCCATGACTCGATCGATCTCGCACTGCGGTATCTCGGCATGGGACGTCCCATCGTGGTGCCCTCGGACCCGCAGGGCCGCATTGATGCCGCGGAGCTGGACTGTGCCCTTGACCGTGCGCTGGCCGCTGCCGATGGATCGGCCCCGGCCCCGCTGCTGGTCTGCCTACAGGCCGGGAACGTGCATTCCGGAGCTTTCGATCCGTTCCTCCAGGCGGTCACCGTCGCGAAAGCGCATGGAGCCTGGGTGCACGTGGATGGCGCCTTCGGACTCTGGGCGGCCGCGGTACCTGAACTCGCCGCCCTGACCGCCGGGCTCCACCTGGCTGACTCGTGGGCCACCGATGCGCACAAGACCCTCAACGTGCCCTACGACTGCGGCATCGTCGCCGTGCGGGACACTGAAGCCCTGCACGCCGCGATGAGCGTCAACCCCAGCTACATGATCCGCGACGCGGCTGCGGCCGCGGACCCGTTCCAGCTCGTCCCGGAGCTGTCCCGCCGGGCCCGCGGCGTTCCCGTGTGGGCGGCGCTGAAGTCCCTCGGCCGGAACGGAGTGGCCGCGCAGGTGCGCAACCTGGTCAGCCGTGCCTCGCAACTGGCGCACCAGCTGTCGGGGCTGGACGGCGTCGAAGTGCTCAACGACGTCGAATACACGCAGGTCTCGCTGGCTTTCGGTGATGACGCCACAACGCGGGCCGTGACGGCACGGATCATTGCGGACGGGCTGGTGTGGATGTCGGGGTCCCGCTGGCAGGGACGGGATGTGCTGCGGATTTCGGTGAGCAACTGGACCACGGACGACGGCGACGTCGAGACAGCCGTCGACGCGGTGCGGAAGGCCTTGGCAGCGGTCCGCGGCTAGGAAACGGCCAGCCCCACGGCTTCTCCCGGGGCGGGGAGGTCGTGTGCCGCGGGGAGCCCTGCCAGGGTCCGTCCCGCGAGCGTGCTTGCCACCCACAGGGACCGTGCGAGGTCACCGCCATGGTGGGGCCGGGAGGCGTACGAGAGGGCATTTTCAACTTCGCGGGCCAGGCTCCACTGCCGGGCCACTTCGGCATCCAGCCCGGCAGCCGCGCTGAAGTCCCGGCATCTGTCCAAGAGTCCCTGCCGGGGATCCGTTCGGGGAAGGTCCCGGATGCGGTTCCAGAGGAGCGGGGCCACGGCGAACTCAGCCTCGCCAATCATCGGCTGAGGGTCTATGGCGGCAAAACCGTTGGAACGGCCGTTGGCGCCGGTGCCGGCAATATCTGCGCCGGCAGCGGCCGGTGGCAGCGACTGGTCCTTGGGCCGGGCCAGGATGTTCAGGTAGTGGAAGTCGGTGTTGACCAGCACGTCGGTCCCGGCACGGCGGCCCACGGCTCCGCGCGTCTGGCAGACCTCCAGGGCGGCCTCCAGCAGCCACCGCGGAAAGGGGCGGCCCAGCTGTTCCCAGTCCGCCGGAAGGTCATCGCTCCACTGTTCGGCGCGCGCCGCCACGTGGTCGAACTCCTGCCACTCCGGGCGGTGGTCCGGCGCCAGGCTCAACTGCCGCGTCAGCCCGCCCCAGACCTCCACGGCCGCTTCCAGCGGAACCTCCTGGAGTGAGCGGCCGGCGTCGAGCCGCTCCAGCAGCATCGAACACGTTCCCGCGTCGGACTCAAGCAGCCGGACCGCCCCGTGGCCGTCCCAGAGCCGCAGGGCGAAACGCTCAACCCGGGCTTCGTCGTGGGGGTAGGCAACCTTCAGCGCAGCAGGGACACCTTCCCGCGTTACCGGGACCACCACACCGCCGTGGCCGTTCCACGGCAGCTGGCCGGGCTTGAGGTCGACCTCAAGTCCCCAGCGCTCCAGGCGTCCGCAAATCAACCCATGCAGGGCAGCAAGCCAGGCACGCCCCGCGCTGCTTCCGCTGTAGCGGCGGCTGAGGTCGGGCGGGATCGGGACTACTGCTGGGCTGCTCATCAACTCCAGACTAGTTGAGGCACGGGCTTCCGGCGCGGACGTCAGACGATGCCGGTGGCGCCCAGGAGATTGCCAATGGCGAATGTCGCAGCGAGCGCCAGTGCGCCGCCGATCACCACCCGAACGGCCGCCGTTGTCTTGGAGCTGCCGCCAATCCAGGCGCCAACGGAACCCGTCGCGGCCAGTGCCACCAGAACGGCAGCGAACGTCAGCGGGACCCGGATGTTCTCGGGCGGCAGGAGGATGGCCAGCATGGGCAGGACGGCTCCCGCGACAAAGGCGATTGCCGAGGCGAATGCGGCATGCCAGGGGCTGACGATGTCCTCCTGGTCGATGTTGAGTTCAGCCGACAGATGGGCGGAGAGAGCGTCATGTGCCGTGAGCTCCCTTGCCACTGCCTGGGCGGTGTCCGGGCTCAGCCCCTTGCTTTGATAGATGGCCGCCAGCTCGGCCAGCTCCTCTTCGGGCTCTTCTTCAAGCTCGCGACGTTCTTTTTCGATCAGTGCCTTTTGACTGTCGCTCTGGCTGCTGACGGAAACGTATTCACCCAGTGCCATCGAAATTGCGCCGCCCACTACGCCCGCCGCACCCGCGACGAGGATCGGGCCGGTCTGGCTGGTGGCACCGGCCACGCCCACCACGATCGCGGCCACGGAAACGATCCCGTCATTGGCCCCGAGTACACCGGCGCGCAGCCAGTTCAGCCGGTGGGCGACGTCATTGCCATGCGGCTCGTTCTCGTGCAGCGCAGGTGTTCCGGGGGTGTCCATGACTACAGCAAACCACCAGTGCCCGGGAGCGTGCCAGTAATACGGGGCTAAGGAAGGCTAGGCATACTTTGCGGCACCGGCTCAGGGTGTTCCGGGGGACTCTGTTCCCGGGGATTGGGGCGCCGGGCTGGCGTCCGGCAGTTCAGGGAGCTGCGCCGTGTCCACCACGATGCCCGGCAGGGGACCGGAGTCGGCGCCCCAGAGCGCCGCACGGCGTGCAGCGGCCAGGAGGCCTGAAATGGCCCAGTGCCGGGTACTGCCGTCGCTCAATGCCACCAGGTCCCCGTAAACCGGCAGGGTTCCTGCTTCGAGGCTGCCCAGGCCGGCCGCCGGCGCTTCGAGGAACAGCGGGCCCAGGGTGTAGCCCGCTTCCCGTGCCGGAATGTCCACGCACTGTGCCCGGCTCAGGGCTTCGGCCTCGGTAAGGACCGATTCATGCCGTGCCAGCAGCTGGGCCGCAGAGCCGGCGGCCGTGCCTTCGAGGCGGGCGAGCGCCACCTGGTAGCCGTAAACGGTTTCGGCCTCGGTCTTGACTGTCATCGCAAGGGCGGTTGCCGGAGTTGCTGTTCCTTCACCCGCTCCGGAAGGGGTGGGGACCGGCGGGCATGAGCCTGCCGGTGCTGCCGACGACGCCGGTGGCGTTGCCGGTCCTGGCAGGGCAGGCATATCCGGTGCTGCTGCCCCCAGAGCCGTGGCCAGCGAAGACGCCTGAAGCAGCTGGGCGGTACCGACGGCGGCAAGCAGCCGTGCCATCCCGCCGTCGGACTCTTCCGCATCCGAGAGGCGCTGCCCGCCGCTCGCGGACAGCGCCGTGATGAGCGCAGCGGGTGAGTCCAGCGGTGCGGCCTGCCCGCTCGAGGGAGCGGGGGTACCGGACGCGGTGGCTGCAGGGGTGCCGACGGCAGGGCCCGTGGCTGACGGCGAAGGACCTTGATCGGGCCCGGTCAGCGCCTTTGCCTGCGTTGTCAGCAATGTCACAGCGCGCAGCAGGCCTTGGCGTTCGGCGCCGGAAACAGCGTCGGCAAGTTTGCTGCCGGCGAGGCGCAGCTGCATCGTTTCGGCAAGGGCCGCGGCCCGTGCCCGTTCGGAAAAGGGCGGTTCCGGCGCCTGCGGGGGCGGCCCCGGAGTCAGCGCCAGCCCAAGGCTGATGACCAGCACTGCCAATGACGCCAGGATGCCGTACCGGAAATATCGGCCCGGCCGTCGATTTTCCTTGGTGTCGTCTTTCACAACAGACCATGTTGTCATGCCCGGCAGCAGGCGAGTGCACCATGGCGCCCATAAAATCGCTACGCTAGTACACACAACATCATCTAGCGGGAGGCGGCCGGCATCGTGAGTAATGCAGAAGCCACGACTTCATCAGACCGGACCGGGACGGGAAAGGCTGGGGCCGAATCCGTGCACAACCCGGAGGCAGAGCGCGTCCGGGCGCTGATGGAACCCACGGTCCAGGCAAACCGGCTCTACCTGGAGGACGTTGCCATCAGCATCCAGGGTTCGCACCGGGTGGTCCACGTAGTGGTGGACCTGCCGCAGGAGGAAACCGGCGGGGTAAGCCTTGACGTCATCGCGGAGATCTCCAAGGAGCTCTCCGGCATCCTGGACAGCGACCCCAACTACGACAGCCGCCCCTACGACCTCGAGGTTTCCTCGCCAGGCGTCGGACGGCCCCTGACCGAACCGCGCCACTGGCACCGTGCCCGCGGACGCATGGTCAAGGTGAATGTCATCCAGGGGGAGAACCTGACCGGCAGGATCCAGTCCGTTGACGACGACGGCGTGACCCTGGTTCCAGAGATCGCGGCAAAAAAGGGAATGAAGCCCAAGCAGGGCGAGCCCGAGAAAATTCCTTTCGACAGGATCCGTAATGGAAAAGTCGAGATAGAGTTCAGCCACCTCGACGAGGTCGGTCTGGAAGACGAACACAATGGACCTTCTGAGGAGGCCTGATGGATATTGACATGAGCGCACTGAGACTTCTGGAGCGTGAGCGTGAAATTCCGCTGGACCTCCTGATCCCCACCATTGAGCAGGCACTGCTGGTGGCTTACCACAAGTCTCCGGGAGCCTTCGAAAAGGCCCGCGCAGAGCTCGACCGCAAGAGCGGCCACGTGACCATTTGGGCAACCGAAATCGACGACGACGGTGCCCCCATCGGTGAGTTCGAGGACACACCGGCCGGCTTTGGCCGCATCGCTGCCAGCACCGCCCGCCAGATCATCCTGCAACGCCTGCGCGACGTCGAGGACGACAACGTCCTGGGCGAGTTCAAGGGCCGCGAGGGCGAGCTCGTTGCGGGCACCATCCAGCAGGGCAACAACCCGCACATGATCCAGGTCAACCTGGGAACGGTGGAGGCGCTGCTGCCCCCGCCCGAGCAGGTACCCGGCGAGAAGTACATTCACGGCAACAGGCTGCGCGCCTTCGTGATCGACGTTCACCGCGGCACCAAGGGCCCGTCCATCACGCTGTCCCGTTCGCACCCCGGCCTGGTCCGGAAGCTTTTCGAACTGGAAGTTCCGGAGATCGCCGACCGCTCCGTGGAAATCGTGGCGCTGGCCCGCGAGGCCGGACACCGCACCAAGATCGCCGTCAAGGCAAACATCCCCGGCATCAACGCCAAGGGTGCGTGCATCGGTGAAATGGGTTCACGCGTCCGGGCAGTCATGACTGAGCTCAACGACGAAAAGATCGACATCGTCGATTTCAGCGAGGACCCGGCGGCCTTCATCGCCAGCGCCTTGTCGCCGTCGAGGGTGAATTCCGTCACCATCACCGATGAGGCAACGCGTTCCGCACGTGTTGTGGTGCCGGACTACCAGCTGTCGCTTGCCATCGGCAAGGAGGGCCAGAACGCCCGCCTGGCTGCCAAGCTCACCGGCTGGCGCATCGACATCGTCTCCGACGCCGCGGTTCCGCGCGAAAACTAAGCCGCTTTGGCGGAGGGCCCCTCGGGCGGCTCCCCGGAGGGCCCCTCGGATTGTCCCGCCCGGTTTCGACCCGTCGTTTCGGGGCCGGGGCACCTGAGGGGCTAGAATAGACATGACCGCGCCTGATGGCCGGTATTCGTGCGCCTTGAGCGTGCCCGCAAATCTGCGTTCATTATGAATGCGGCTGACGCAGGCGGGCTCGGGGCAGCAGATATGTACGGGCAGGAAGATACTCACCGTGGCACTAGTGCAACACCCTGAGAATCAGCCGCAGCGTACCTGCATCGGATGCCGGAAGAAGGGCGCACGGTCTGAGTTACTCCGGCTCGTCGCCGAAGGCAGCGGTTCCACCGCTGTCATCGTTGACGAACGACGCCGGATGGCTGGCCGGGGTGCATGGCTGCACTCCAGCGAAACGTGCCTGGCGCTGGCAATCAAGCGGCGTGCGTTCGGACGTGCCCTCCCGGGCACAACCGGAACTGCCGCCGTCGAACGCCGGATAACGGCGGGCACGCATGCCGTGGACACTCCGGTGGCTGCAGCAACAACCGTCCAACCTGAAAGCGGGTCAGAAAACTGATGGAAACCCGATGAGTTCCCAGCGATGAGTGCGCAACGATGACAACTTTGTTGCGCTCTGCAATGGGCCTTTCAGCTGCTATCGCGGCGAAGGTCCGCAGTAAGAAGTAGACGGTTCGTGCCTGGCTCGGTGCGGACCGAGACAGGAGAAATGTGGCCAAGGTCCGCGTACATGAGCTTGCTAAAGAGCTCGGTATTACTTCCAAAGATGCAGTAACCAAACTGCAGGAACTGGGCGAATTCGTTCGCTCTGCCTCTTCAACCATTGAGGCCCCCGTTGTGAGGAAACTCCGCAACGCCTACCCCGCCGCCGGCGCTTCGAAGTCCGAAGCTCCCGCTGCAGCGCCCAAGGCGCCCGTCAGCCCCTCGGCTTCCCGTCCGGCGCCCGCGCCGGGACCGGCAGCTCCCAAGGCTCCGGAACCCAAAGCTGAAGCTCCGGCTGCAGCCCCCGCCCCGGCCGCTCCGTCAGTTGCGGCTCCGGCAGCACCCGCTGCTGCAGCGTCTGCGCCTGCGGCGCCCGCTCCGGCTGCACCGTCCACCGGTGCCAAGCCCGGCGCACGCCCGGCCCCCAAGGCTGAAGCTCCGGCAGCATCGTCCCGCTCCGGCGGACAGGGCAGTTCAGCACCCCGTCCGGGCGGTCCCCGTCCCGGCAACAACCCCTTCGCCACGTCCCAGGGCATGCCCCGCGGCCGCGGCGGCGACAACGAACGTCCGCCGCGTCCGGGTAACAACCCGTTCGCTCCTTCCCAGGGCATGCCCCGTCCGGGCGGAAACCGCACTGAGGGCGAACGCCCCGGCGGCCCGCGTCCGGCAGCCGGCGCCGGGGGTCCCCGTCCGGGTGCTCCCCGTCCCGCTGGCGCACAGGGTGCACGTCCGGGCGCTCCGCGTCCGGCCGGCGCTGCAGGTGCACGTCCCGGTGCAGGCGGCGGAAACCGTCCTACTCCCGGCATGATGCCTAACCGCACCGAACGTCCCGCACCCGCTGGTGCAGGCCGTCCCGGCGGCGGAGGCCGCGGTCCCGGACGCCCAGGCGGGGCACCGGGTACCGGTGGCGCTCCGGGTGCCGGTGGCGGTGCTCCGGCCGGCGGTGGCTTCGGCAAGGGCGGCCGCGGTCGCGGTGGTACCCAGGGTGCCTTCGGTAAGGGCGGCGCAGGCCGTGGCAAGCAGCGCAAGTCGAAGCGTGCCAAGCGCCAGGAACTCGAGCAGATGAGTGCTCCGTCGCTGGGTGGCGTAAGTGTGCCCCGCGGCGACGGCAACACCGTTGTCCGGCTCCGTCGCGGCTCGTCCATCACGGACTTCGCCGACAAGATCGAGGCGAACCCCGCTGCACTGGTGACCGTGCTCTTCCACCTCGGCGAAATGGCCACGGCCACGCAGTCGCTGGATGAAGAGACCTTCGCCTTGCTGGGCGAGGAGCTTGGCTACAAGCTCCAGGTCGTGTCCCCGGAAGACGAGGAGCGCGAGCTGCTCTCCGGTTTCGATATCGACTTTGATGCCGAGCTGGAAGCCGAAGGCGACGAGGAACTCGAGGCACGTCCTCCGGTTGTCACCGTCATGGGTCACGTTGACCACGGTAAGACCCGCCTGCTGGACGCTATCCGTAACTCCGACGTTGTCGCGGGTGAACACGGCGGCATCACGCAGCACATCGGTGCTTACCAGATCACCACCGACCACGAAGGCATCGAACGCAAGATCACCTTCATCGATACTCCGGGCCACGAGGCGTTCACCGCCATGCGTGCCCGTGGTGCGAAGGTCACCGACATCGCCATCCTGGTGGTCGCAGCGGACGACGGCGTTATGCCGCAGACCGTTGAGGCCCTCAACCACGCACAGGCGGCCAACGTGCCGATCGTCGTGGCCGTGAACAAGATCGACAAGGAAGGCGCCAACCCGGAAAAGGTCCGCGGCCAGCTGACCGAGTACGGACTGGTTCCGGAAGAGTACGGTGGCGACACCATGTTCGTGGAGGTCTCTGCCCGCCAGAACCTCAACATCGACGAGCTGCTCGAGGCTGTCCTGCTGACCGCAGACGCAGCCCTGGACATGCGCGCCAACCCGAACAAGGACGCCCGCGGTATCGCGATTGAAGCCAACCTGGACAAGGGCCGCGGTGCGGTTGCTACCGTCCTGGTTCAGTCCGGAACGCTGAAGGTCGGCGACACCATCGTGGCAGGCACGGCCCACGGCCGCGTCCGTGCGATGTTCGACGACGACGGCAGCGTCCTGACCGAGGCCGGCCCGTCCCGCCCCGTGCAGGTGCTGGGTCTGTCCAACGTCCCGCGTGCAGGTGACACCTTCTTTGTGACCGCTGACGAGCGCACCGCCCGCCAGATCGCCGAGAAGCGTGAAGCAGCGGACCGCAACGCCGCCCTGGCCAAGCGCCGCAAGCGCATCAGCCTGGAAGACTTCGACCAGGCCGTCGCCGATGGCAAGATCGACACCCTCAACCTCATCCTCAAGGGTGATGTGTCCGGTGCCGTGGAAGCCCTCGAAGACGCGCTGCTCAAGATCGATGTCGGCGAAGGCGTCCAGCTCCGCGTTATCCACCGCGGTGTCGGTGCGATCACGCAGAACGACGTCAACCTGGCAACGGTCGACAGCGCCGTTATCATCGGCTTCAACGTCAAGCCCGCCGAGCGTGTTGCCGAACTGGCAGACCGCGAAGGCGTGGACATGCGCTTCTACTCCGTCATCTACGCAGCAATCGATGACATTGAGATGGCCCTCAAGGGCATGCTCAAGCCGGAGTACGAAGAAGTCCAGCTTGGCACCGCCGAGGTCCGCGAAGTGTTCCGTTCTTCCAAGTTCGGCAACATTGCCGGTTCCATCGTTCGCTCGGGTGTTATCCGACGCAACACGAAGGCCCGCATCAGCCGCGACGGCAAGATCATCGGTGACAACCTCACCGTTGAGACGCTCAAGCGCTTCAAGGATGACGCAACCGAGGTCCGCACGGACTTCGAGTGTGGTATCGGTCTTGGCTCGTTCAACGACATCACCGAAGGCGACATCATCGAGACCTTCGAGATGCGCGAGAAGCCGCGCGTCTAAGGTTCGTTGCTTTCGCTGGTGGGGCCGCTGGGATTTTCCGGCGGCCCCGCCCCTTCGCTGGGCGGCATGGGATCTGCGATCCCTTGCCGCCCAGCTCCGGAAGGCCCGATGCCACTCCCAGGCCGCCGGAAAAATCCCAACGGCGTCCGTCGTAGACTCGCCTTAGGTGCGTGGCATCAAAAACCCAACAGTTGTGCGGGCACCGTTCCGGCGCCGTCGTACATCCAAATATTTTAGGAGTGGAAATGGCTGATCCGGCACGCGCTGCCAAGTTGGCGCAGCGGATTAAGGTTGTTGTTGCAGAGGCTTTGGGCCGGAAGGTCAAGGATCCCCGGCTTGAGGGGATTACCGTCACCGATGCCCGTGTGACCAATGATCTGCAGCACGCCACGATCTACTACACCGTGTTCGGGGACCAGGTTGTCCAGGCGGATGCCGCCAAGGGCCTGGAGAAGGCCAAGGGCGTCCTCCGGCAGGAAGTCGGCCGCAACATCACTGTTCGGCTGACCCCCACCCTGGAGTTCGTGGCCGACCAGATTCCCGTCAACGCGTCCAACCTTGAGGAACTGCTCCGCGCAGCCAAGAAACGCGACGCTGAGGTGGCTGCCCTGGCTGCAGGCGCCAAGCATGCCGGCGACGCAGATCCCTACAAGAGCGACATTCCCGAGGACGTGGAAATCGACGAGGACGACTTCGACGAAGAGGATGACGACCTCCTTGACGACGAAGAAATCGACGAAGACGGCAACAAATAAGCACAGCAACAAATAGAGCAGCAACAGTGTGGCCGGACCCGCGAAGGGGCCGGCCACACTTGTGTGTTAAATCCGGTCAGTGGCGGGAATGCCCGTCCAGGTCCACGGAGACCAGGCGTCCGTTCGGAGGTTGGTCCGCTGCCGGCAGGGCATCCACAGTGGCATAGAGCGTCGAGTCCTCAAAGGCAACGTCCGCCGTGAGGACGCCGGCCAGCACCGTCCTTTGCCTGCTGTCGCCGTCGATCCTGAGCACGCCCTCGCCGAACAGGGACGCGACGTAAACGTCGCCGTCGTCGTCCAATGCCAGCCCGGTGGGTGACATGACCCCGTCAGCAAAGAGCCTGACCCGGCCGTTGTCCGGATTGACCCGGTACACGGCACCGCGGGCACCGAGTGCGGGATCCTCCGGTCCGCCGGGGAGCACGGACACGTACAGCCAGCCGTCGGGACCCATCGCGACGTCCGTGGGGACGGGTTCAAAGGCATAGGTTCGGCCCACAACGCAGTCGGGGAGCTTCAGGGTCGACGCCACCTCTGCCGTGATCCGGTAGGGCTGCGACGGAAGTACCGCTACCGTTTCTGTTTGACCCGACCGAATGTCCACGGACACCACGCTGTTGGCGCCGGCATCGGCAACGTAAATTGTGCGGCCGTCGACGGCAATCCCGTACGGGTGGGAGTCGACGTCACCGGTATATGCAGCCGGCACCTCGGGCGGCAGTTGTGCCAGGCACGCGTCCGGAAGGTCCTTGAAACCGTAGTGTTCGCCGCCATCGGCGTTCTCTTCCGTCTCCAGTGCAGCAAAATCGCCGAACGTGCGTTGCGTGCCGTCCTCTTGGATGGACCGGATGTGACCGGCAAGGGGGCGGTCATCAAAGGGACCGGCGCCCTGACTTTCGGCAAAATAGGTGGTTCCGCGGCGTTCGCCGCTACCGGCGACATCCCAGGCGGGGTCCGAATAGAGCACCGACTTGGCGCCGTCCGAGCCGATCCGGGTCAGCCGGCCGGCGAATGACTCGCTGACCGTGACGGAACTGTCGGGGCCGGCGCTGGCATGGAGCGGGCCGACGAGCCCGTCTGCAAGGGTGACCGGTTCGCCCTGCGGCGGGGCTGCGACGCCTGCTGAGCCGGTTGCCAGGAAAACCGCGGCGGTCACAGCAGCCGCGGCAAGCGAAACGTGCTTTCTCATGGTGGTCTCCAAATGGCCAATGATGATTACCGGGAATCATTGAGACCACGTATTCGGCTTACGGGAAAGACCGCCGCCCCCACTGGGCACATTCTATTTCTTCGCCTCCGGGTAAGTCGATGGATCCGGCAAACTGCAGCCGCCTTCTTCACGTGAAGCGGGGGATAGCTGGCTATGATCGGAGCATGGACGCCCAACCTTCAGCCGCTGACATCCAGGAGTTCCTTGGCCAGGCCGTTGACCTGGCCGTTCAGAATGTGGCCGAAGGCGGTGGGCCGTTTGGTGCACTAGTGGTCACTGCAGACGGGAATCTCCATTTCGGCGTCAACAGGGTGACGCGCGACAACGACCCCACGGCCCACGCCGAGGTTGTGGCCATCCGGACAGCAGCGGCCGCGTCCGGGACCTTCGACCTGAGCGGCGCCGTGCTCTATGCGAGCTGTGAGCCGTGTCCGTTGTGCCTGGCCTCGGCGTTGTGGGCGCGGATCGGGCGTGTGTATTTTGCCGCGGACAGGCACGGGGCAGCGGCCGCCGGGTTCGACGACGCCTTGTTCTACGAGTTTTTTGAGGGCACCCGGCCGGAACTGATGCCGGTCCGCCAGACCGATATTCCGACGTCGAACGTTCCGTTCGACGCGTGGCGAGACAACCCGGACCGCACCGAATACTGAGCTCCGGTCGCAGAGTGGAC
The DNA here is from genome assembly GCF_056400885.1 of Arthrobacter sp. P4_H3. Lineage (NCBI taxonomy): Bacteria > Bacillati > Actinomycetota > Actinomycetes > Micrococcales > Micrococcaceae > Arthrobacter > Arthrobacter sp. P4_H3. The sequence goes on along the minus strand of NZ_JBFUKK010000011.1, from coordinate 96,977 downwards.
CGGACTGCCGGGCCTGCGGGACCTTCGACTCTATGCGGCCCCGGCAGCCGGGCGTGCGATTAACCTATGGCTTCAGGTGCGACTGGAAGGCAGCGGAGAGCAGTGGAACCGAGACTCATCAGGTGTCCCGGCTGCGGTAAGACGAACAGGATCCCCGCAGCGGCTCCCGGCCGTCCCCGCTGTGGCAACTGCAGCCATGACTTGCCGTGGATCGTTGACGCCGGGGACTTGGACTTCAAGCACATCGCGGAGGAGTCAACGGTGCCTGCCCTGATCGACTTCTGGGCGGAATGGTGCGGCCCCTGCCGCCTGGTCAGCCCCGTCCTGGACCAGTTGGCCACCGAGAAAGCGGGCCGCATCAAGCTGGTGAAAGTGGATGTGGACCACGCTCCCGGGCTCTCAGCGAGGTTTGCGGTGCAGGCGATCCCCACGCTGATGGTGATTGTCGGCGGAATAGTGATTGCCCGGCAGGCGGGTGCCGCACCCGCGGTGACCCTGAGGACATGGCTGGAACACGCGCTGTCCTCGAGCCTGAGCTGAGCTACCGCTGAGTTACCGCGGCTGAGGCCCCGTGCTTGGCTGGGCGCCGCGCTACGTACGCCGGGAACGCCGGCCGCGCGTACCCAGTCCTCCGAGCAACGGTGATCCCATGCCCAGCAGGAAGCCGAAGTCATACCAGTTGCCGGCCCGGCCGGTGTTGTAGAAGGGGAACTCCGCCCAGGCGCCGAACACATGGGCAATTAGCACTACCCACGCCGTAATACCGTTCCAGAAGCCCCACAGCAGGTCCTGCCACCACATGATCTTCCTCTCCGGAGCTGCCCCTCTGGACAGGCTAGGGGACGACTGGCAACTGCACTAGGGGCTCTGTGCCCCACTTGGGACGTTGTTTCTTCAGCCGGGGTGCATCAGGTTCGGGAGGCAGTTCCTCGAGGGGAGGATCAGCTTCGCGACGGGAGGCGGCCCAGGCCTTCCACGAGGTCTGCCTGGGCGGCGCACAGCGCAATCCGGATCCAGCCTTCGCCGATGGAACCGAAGGCCGTTCCCGGGGCGAAGGACACCCCGGATTCGGCCAGAAACGTCCGGACCCAGGACCGCACGTCGCCGCTGACGTGTGAAACATCGGCCCACAGGTAAAAGGCACCCTGTGCGGAGAGGAAGGGGATGCCTTTGGATTCCAGCACCGCAGAAGCCGAGTCCCGGTTTGCCCGGTAGTGGGCATGCGCGTGGCTGACGTAGTCCTGAGGGCCCGTCAGGGCGGCTATCGCGGCGTATTGGGACGGGGACGCGACGCAGGAAACAATCGACTCCATCACGTTGTTCATTTTCCGCTCCAGCCCGGGAGGGCACACCAGCGCGCCGATCCGCAGCCCCGTCAGGCCGTAAGTCTTGGAGAGCGTCAGGGACGTAAAGACCCTTGCCTCCCCAGGGACATCACTGTCGAAGCGGGCGGGGCTGACGTGGGGAACATCGTAGGTGAACGCCTCGTAGCATTCGTCGGAGATGATCCACAGGTCATGGCGCTGAGCCAGCTCCACCAGGCGGCGGGTCAGGTCTTCGCCCAGGACCGCGCCCAGGGGATTGGACGGCGAATTCAGGATCAGCACCCGGGTCCGCGGCGTGATGAGTGCCTCGATGTCCTCGATCCTCGGCTGGAAGTCGTGCTCCGGGTACAGCGGGTATCCCACGGGAACCGCGTGCAGCAGACGGCTGGTCATCGCAAACGTCGGGTACCCGGGGTTGGGGATCAGGATTTCGTCGCCGGGGGAGAGCAGCAGGCTCATGGCGAAGTGGAGGCCCTGCTGGGCGCCCTCCACGATGTAGACCCGCTCGGAACCGATGTCAACGCCATTGTGCTCACGGAACCTGGCAGCGAAGGCCTCGCGGAGGGCGGGGATTCCGGCATTCGGCGTGTAGTTGGTTTCGTCGCGGTCCAGGCAGGCCATCCCGGCCTCAAGGACGTGGCGGGGGAGGGCGAAGCCCGGTTCTCCGATGCTCAGCACAATGGCGCCGGGGGTGGCCCACGCGGCCTCGGTGATCTCGCGGATCTGGTTGACGGGAACATCGCGGACATGTGCGGCAAGCTCGGGCATGTCTGCCATCCTAACCGCCCGTCGTCGGGCGCTTGCCGCCCAACCGGCCGCCCGCCGTCGTACCGGCCGCCCGCCGTCGTACTAACCGCCCGTCGTCGGCCGCCCGCCGTCGTACTGGCCGCCCGCCGTCGGGCGGAAAGGGAGAGCCGCCGGCGCGGATATACTGGGAGGCGTGCTTTCTGGACTGGTAATAGTGGACAAGCCGCAAGGATGGACCAGCCACGATGTGGTTGGACGGATGCGGCGGCTGGCCGGTACCCGGAAAGTGGGGCACGCCGGAACGCTGGATCCCATGGCCACGGGTGTGCTCGTCCTGGGGATAAACAAGGCCACGCGGCTCCTGACATACATCGTTGGCACATCCAAGACATACACGGCCACCATCCGCCTCGGCGAGTCCACCGTGACGGACGACGCCGAGGGCGAGGTGGTCAGCACCCAATCTGCCGCCGCAGTCACCGAGGAAGCCATTCGGACCGGCGTTGCGGCACTCACCGGCGAAATCCAACAGGTTCCCAGCAGCGTCAGCGCCATCAAAGTCAACGGCGAGCGAGCGTATGCCCGCGTCCGGTCCGGGGAAGACGTCAAGCTCGCCGCGCGACCGGTCACCATCCACCGCTTCGATGTCCACTCCGTCCGTCCGGAGCGTGACGGGGAAATCCTCGACGTGGACGTCACCGTGGAATGCTCTTCCGGAACCTATATCCGTGCCCTGGCGCGGGACCTCGGCGAAGCGCTGGGTACGGGCGGCCACCTGACCGCCCTTCGCCGGACCCAGGTTGGGCCGTACACCCTTGACCAGGCCCGGACCTTGGAGCAGCTTGCCGAGGAACTCGAAGTGCTGGAGATGTCCCTGGCCGCGCGGGCGCTCATGCCCAACCGCGAGCTCAGCGAGGATGAAGCCACCGAAATTTCCTTCGGCCGGCGAATCGCCGCAGGTGTGCCTGCCGGGACGCCGGAAGCCGCCACTGCGGACAAACCTGCCGCAGGGTTCGCTCCGGACGGCTCGCTGGTGGCCCTGCTCGCCGATGCCGGAAGCTACGCAAAGCCGGTGCTGGTGTTTGCCCCGAGCAACGAACAGCAGGCCAAGTAGCTTGGACGCGTACTTTTACATCATCCTGGCCGTCGGGTTGCTTTCCACGATCATCTGCACCGCAGCGGGGATCATGAAGAAGGCTCCGAACGATGCGACCATCCTGTCCGTCGCCGCTGTGGAACTCGCACTGCTGGTTTACCTGGTGGGTTCGATCGTCCGCGTGGCTTCGGGGGAGCAGATCGCCGGCGAAGCGTGGGAGTTCTGGGGTTACCTTGTGACTGCGCTGATTCTTCCGGTGGGCGCCGTGTACTGGTCCATCCTGGAGCGCACCCGGTGGAGCAACTTTGTCCTGGCTGCCGTCGGGGTTACCGCCCTTGTTATGGCCGCCCGCATGAACCAGATCTGGTACTGAGTGGAAGAAGCAGACGTGACTCCGCAAACCCCCGTCAACAAAGCCGAGAACGCGACCTCGGAGGCCCAGCCCAAGGACACCCGGAATACCGGGCCCGGGCGCCTGCTGATCGCGGTCTACGCCGTTTTTGCCATCTCCGCCACGGCACGGGCCGGCTACCAGATCCTCACCAAGTTCTCTGAAGCCCCGTTGGCGTACCTGCTCTCCGCCTTCGCGGCGCTCGTTTACGTCGTGGCGACGGTTTCGCTGGCGAAGGCGGGACGGACCTGGTTCAAGGTCTCCGTGGCTGCGGTCCTTGTGGAATTGGTGGGCGTGCTGGTGGTCGGGGCGCTAAGTATCTTCGACTCCGTCAACTTCCCGCATGAAACCGTGTGGTCCCTGTTCGGCCGCGGCTACGCTTTTATCCCGCTCCTGCTTCCCATACTGGGGCTTGTGTGGCTGTACCGGCGGCGTCCGGCCCCGAAGTTGGGCTGACACGCTCCGAAATTGTCACACCCTCACGGCAGACTTAGTCCATGGAAGCCATGGGGGATTCTGCATCAGGAGGGGCGTTGCGGTGGGCCGAGCTGCCCACTGATGCTGCTGCTGTTCAGCTTCCTGTTGTGCCTCCGGCTGCTCGCGGGCGGGGCCTGCGCAGCGTCCCCGCGGCACTCCAGCATCCGGACAGTTTAGCGTCCGACGGCGGCGGGTCCGTTGACCTGGCGCGGTGCCTTGAGCTGCTCAGGACCTTGAGTTCGACGGCGGTCTACGACGCCGCGCTGCTCGGCTTCCGCGGAGCCGCGGACTTCGCCGACAAGGTCGAGGAAATCTCCCGGGCCGTCGAGTACCTGCAGATCGTGTCGGCCGGGGCCGTGGACCGGACCCGGCAGGCAGCCGCAGCGGCTGCGCGCTCAGCCGCAGTCGGCTCAGGATCGGCCGGCTGGGGATCAGCCGGCCCGGGCTCTGGTACGGCGGTCTCCGGCGCGGGGGTGGGCTGGGTGACCGGCTGGGGCACCGATACGGCCGCAGCGGGTCATGACGCGCCACCGGCGCCGAACCCCACCGGGCCTGACCCGGCTGATGACGGGTCCCGGAACGCGGCCGAGTTCCTCCGCGCCAGGCTGCGGATCAGCATTGCCGAAGCGCGGCGCCGGATCAGCCTCGCGTCCGCGGTGCTGCCCAGGCCAGGGTTTGCAGGCCAYACGGAGCCGGCGGAGCGGCCCGAACTCGGAGCCGCCGTCGCCGCCGGGACCGTCGCGTCCCGGCCCGCGACCATCATCACCCTGGCCTTGGACCGGGTCCGGCACCACGCGACCGGGGACACCACGGCCCGGATGGAACACGCCCTGACCCGTACCGCAGCCGARTACGACAYGGATTTCSTGACCCGGGTCGCCCGSCGCTGGACCGACGCGATCGACCAGGACGGKTCSGARCCTTCCGAGGAAGAACTCCGCSGCCGCCAGGGCGTSTTCCTCCGGCAGGCCCGCCGCGGCCTGCAGCACATCGAAATCTTCGCGACCCCGGACCAATGCGAACCCCTCCTGACCGTGATGAACACCGCCACCAACCCCCGCACCCAGGCCGGTACTACCGAGGACCGCGACGGTACGGACAGTTACGCCGGCAACAACGCGGACAGTGCAGCGGATAGCGGCGACGGGACCGGCTGCGGCGGGGCAGACGGCACCCTGGACAGCGGCGACGGGACCGGCGGCGCAGCTGATGCCGATCTGGACCGGCGGACCCGGCAGCAGCGGCTCCTGGACGGCCTCGTCGGTGCCTGCAAAACAGCCCTCACCACCGGAACCCTCCCGGCCACGGGAGGACTCCGCCCGCAGGTGATGGTCACCATCGACTACCGCGACCTCCTGGACCGCCTCGAACACACCACCAACCAGGGACCCCGCTACCGCACCCGGACCGCGGCCACGGGCACGGCCGCTGGCACTGGCGCCGGCACTGCTGGGCCGGCCGGAACCTGGGACACGGACCACGCCAGCGACACCACCCTCAGCTCCGGAAGCACCGGCAGGCTCCCCGGCACCGGGTCGTTCACGTTCACCGGCCCGGTCCCGGCGTCCACGGTCCGGAAGATCGCCTGTGATGCGGACATCATCCCCGTCCTGCTCGGCAGCCAAGGCCGCATCCTGGACATCGGCCGCACCACCAGGATCTTCCCGCCCCACATCCGCAAAGCCATCACCGCCCGCGACCAAGGCTGCGCCTTCCCCGGCTGCACCATCCCCGCCCCCTGGTGCGAAGCCCACCACATCACCTACTGGTCACACGGCGGACCCACCGACACAGACAACGGAACCCTGCTCTGCTCCCATCACCACCACCTCATCCACAAAGAACAATGGACCATCCAGGTCAAAACCGGGGTCCCGTGGTTCATCCCGCCACCCCACATCGACCCACGCCAACGGCCTCAACGGAACAGCTACTTCAGGCTCGAATGATGCTGCCTCGGATCCGATGGCTAGCGGAACTTGGCGAACATCCTCAGCGGCTCGGGGCTGAAGTCGGGGGTGCTATCGTGACAAATCGCCGGTGCGCAGTGTTCAGCGGTTCCACAAAAGTGCCGGGCAAAACAGGGGAGCACAACGTGAAAGAGGCAGCAGCCGAACACTACGGCGCAGTAGGTCACTGCCGCACGGGGTTACGGGCCGGCGTCGGCCACGTTCCGCAGCAAACGGCCGGGAGCACGGGGAAATTTTTATGAGCCAGCCCGAGAAATGCATCCCCAGAAACCCGTCCCGCATCCTCTTCTACGGTGTGACGGGCAGCGGCAAGTCTTCGGCAGCCCACGCATATGCGGCAGCGTCGGGACTCCCGGAGTTTTCGGCCGACGACGATATTGGCTGGCTTCCCGGCTGGCAGCAACGCACCGTCGAACAGCAACGGGAAATCGCTTCAGCTGTCGCTGGACGCGACCGCTGGGTCCTCGACAGCGCCTACGGAGTGTGGCGCGACATCGTTGTTCCCCGCGCTGAGCTCGTTGTCGCCTTGGACTATCCTCGTTGGCTTTCACTCTCCCGCCTGTTGCGCCGTTCCCTCCGGCGCGTCATCACCAGACAGCCCGTGTGCAACGGAAACGTCGAAACGCTCGGGAGGCTCTTCGCCAGGGATTCGATCTTCTCCTGGCACTTCAACTCCTTCGCCAGGAAGAAGCGGGTGTTCAGGGAGTGGCAGACAGATCCGGGCATGCCGCCGGTGATGGCCTTCCGCAGGCCCCGGGAGCTCGACGAATGGCTGGCCCAAGTGGCCGCTGCCGCTGCCGCTGCGGCTACGGTGCGCGCAGCTGACGACCCGGGCCACCCCTGAGCTGAGCTTTGAGCTGAGTCTGGGGCGGCTATTTCTTCCCGAAGAGCCGGCCCAACAGGCCGCCGAAGCCGCCGTCGTCGTTCTTTTTGTCCTCTTCGTGCCCGACCGTCCCGTCGTCGGGGAGGTCGACGTCGATCAACTCACCCGGAACGGGCGCACCGCCCTGCGGTATGGGCTGCCCCAGAGGCCCGGTGGGGGCTTGCGGCGCCGACTTACTCACCCGTTCCGGGACTACTGCACCCCGGGACTGCTGCCCGCCCTGCGAGCCCCCGCCCAAAATGCCGCCAAGAATATCCCCGAAGCCTCCGCCCGGGGCGCCGGTGCCGCCCTGCGGGCCGCCGCCAAGAATGCCGCCCAGGATACTGCCGAGATCGATCCCGCCGGCCCGGCCCGCGCTGTCGTCAGAAGGCTCGCCTGAACCGTCGGGGCCTGCCACGTCGCCGGCCCCGCCTCCCGCATTTTGTCCGCCGAGGATCTTCTTGGCGAGGTAGGACATAACAATGGGCGCGAGAATGGGCAGCAGCTTCCGGACGAGGTCGCTGCCAACGCCGCCGAGGTTGGCAGATCCCGCGAGCTGGGTTGCCACCCGGTCCTGCTGCCCGCCAAACACGTGGCTCACAATCTTCTCGCCGTCGTCGGTGTCCACCTGCGAGGCGTCCACGCCGCCGTCCACGAGCCCGTCACGATGTTGGGCCAGGGCGGATTCCAGGGACGCGGCACCATCCGGCGCCTGTGCATTGCTCTGCATGCCGGCGAGGAGGGTGGGTACTGCGGCCTCGATGGCCGCCTGGGCAGACTCCCTGTCCGTGCCCAACAGCCCGGCAATCTGGTCCACCGGTATCTGTTCCAGAATCTCGCGGAGGTCAGGCATGGCATTCTCCTTCAGCCCGGCCGGCGGCCAATGGCATCGTTGGATGCGGCGCGCAGCTGCGTCGCCGGGTGCTGCCCTTGCATCCTAGTCCGGGACGTAGACCCGTGGAAGGGCAGGCTGGGCACCGGCCGGGGCGTCGGTTGCTCCGGGCAATTGCGGGTAATCTTAGAGAGTTCCGGAGCCCGGCGCGGCACTCCGGACGAGTCAATGGCAGGCAGTAAAAGGCGAGGTTGATGGTCCACATCTGGAACGATCCGTCCGAGGTCCCCGCGGACTTCGGCCCTACCGTTGTCACGTTTGGCAATTTCGACGGCGTGCATCGGGGGCACCAGCAGGTGCTTTCACAGCTCATCCGTACGGCCCGGCTCAACGGGGCGCGCTCAGTGGCGGTCACTTTTGATCCGCATCCTGCGCAGGTCCACCGGCCCGAGTCCGCTCCTGAGCTCATCATGGGCCTGGAAGACAAGCTTGTTGCCCTCGGCGAAGTGGGACTGGATGCCGTCTTGGTCATGAAGTACTCCCTGGAACTCGCCAGCCTCACCCCCGAAGAGTTCGTGGCAGGCGTCCTCGTGGACAGCCTCAAGGCCAGCCACGTGGTGATCGGCCACGATGCCCGGTTTGGCCGCGGAAACTCAGGTGACCTCTCCACCATGCAGGAGTTGGGGCAGAAGTTCGGCTTCACCGTCCAGGTCATCAGTGAGTTTGGCTCCGAAGGATTTCCCATTCACGACGACGGCGGCGGGGACCGCCGCTGTTCGTCCACCTGGGTTCGTGAAGCGCTGCGGGACGGCGATGTCACCACCGCGGCTGCCGTGCTTGGCCGCCCGCACAGGATGCGCGGCGAGGTGGTGCACGGTGCCGCCCGTGGACGTGCCCTCGGTTTCCCCACCGCCAACCTGGCCTCTGAAGCCAGCGGTTACATTCCGGCGGACGGCATCTATGCCGGCTGGCTGGTGGACCAGATCGGCACCAGGTGGCCTGCAGCCATCTCTGTCGGTTCGAACCCGACGTTCGACGGGGTCAGCCGGCAGGTTGAAGCACACGTGATCGACCGCCCGGAAGAGCCGGTTGAAGACTTCGATCTGTACGGCCAGACAGTAGTGGTGGAGTTTGTGGCGCGGCTGCGGGGCATGGTGGCGTACCGTGGGCCGGAAGCGCTCGTCGAACAGATGCGCCTGGACGTCGTCCAGGCCCACGACATCCTGTTCCGGCGCTGACCACAGTCACTGGCAAGGAAGGCACCGCTGTGTCCGTTGAGAAGAACACAAGGAAACTGGAAAAGGACATAGTCCGGGATTTCAGTTCGCGGATGAGTTACGCGTCCTACCTGCAGCTGTCCACGCTCCTGAGCGCGCAGCAGCCGGTCAGCGATCCCGAACACCACGACGAACTGCTGTTCATCATCCAGCACCAGACCACGGAGCTCTGGCTAAAGCTGGTCCTTCACGAACTGCGCAGCGCGGCAGCATGGCTCCGCAGCGACGACCTCGGCTCCGCCTTGAAGGCGATTGCGCGCGTCAAGCACATCCAGAAGACCCTGACCGAGCAATGGTCCGTCCTGGCAACGCTTACCCCCACCGAGTACTCACAGTTCCGCGGCTTCCTGGGCAATTCCTCGGGGTTCCAGTCCAGCCAGTACCGGGCAGTGGAGTTTGTTCTCGGCAACAAGAACCGCAAGATGCTTCCGGTGTTCGAATCCGATCCCGAGGCCCACGAGCAGCTCCGCCGGGTCCTTGAGGCGCCGAGCATCTACGACGAATTCCTGGCCTACCTTCACCGTCAGGGCTTCGAGGTTCCGGCCTCGCTGCTGGAGCGCGACGTCACGAAAGCGCACGAGTTCTGCCCCGAACTGGTGCCCGTGTTCAAGCACATCTACGAAAACGCGGCGGACAACTGGGGTGCCTACGAGGCCTGCGAGGAACTCGTGGACCTGGAGGACAACTTCCAGCTGTGGCGGTTCCGGCATCTGCGGACGGTGCAACGGACCATCGGCATGAAGGCGGGCACCGGCGGTTCCAGCGGGGCCGCGTTCCTGCAGAAGGCCCTGGAGCTGACCTTCTTCCCCGAACTTTTTGCCGTCCGGACGGAGATCGGCCAATGAGCACAGTTCACGAGACCCAAGACGTCCTGCTGCAGCGCGCCGTCGAACTCGACGCCGCGGACCCGCTGGCCGGCTATCGCGACCACTTCGTCGGAACGGACACCGATCTGTCCTACCTGGACGGCAACTCGCTGGGCCGTCCGCTCAAGCGGACCGTCACTGACATCAGCGCTTTCATCCAGGACAGCTGGGGCGGCCGGCTGATCCGCGGCTGGGACGAGGACTGGCTCCAGCTGCCCGAAGCCATCGGCGACCAGCTGGGCCGGGCAGTGCTCGGCGCGGCTCCCGGACAGACCATCATCGCCGACTCCACCACCGTCGTCCTGTACAAGCTGATCCGCGCCGCCCTCGCCGCGGTCAAGGACCCCGCCAGAACCGAGATCGTGCTGGACACGGACAACTTCCCCACGGACCGCTACCTGCTTGAAGGCATCGCCCAGGAGGAAGGGCTGACCCTGCGCTGGATCGATGCCGACCCGGCCGCCGGGGTGACGGTGGATCAGGTGACGGCGGCCGTTGGGCCGGCCACCGCCGTCGTGGTCCTCAGCCAGGTGGCTTACCGCTCGGGGTTCCTCGCCGATCTCCCGGCGATCACGTCGGCAGTGCACGACGCCGGTGCGCTGGTGGTGTGGGACCTGTGCCATTCCGCCGGGTCAGTCGAGCTGCAGCTTGATGCCGCCGGCGTCGACTTCGCCGCGGGCTGCACGTACAAATACCTCAACGGGGGACCGGGTTCGCCCGCCTTCGCCTACGTCAACGCGCTGCACCTGCCGGCGTTGAACCAGCCGATCTGGGGCTGGATGGGCCGGAAGGACGCCTTCGAAATGGCGGCCGGCTACGAACCGGCCCCGGGGATCCGCGGCTTCCTCAGCGGAACACCGGCAATTTTCGGCATGATCGCGATGCAGGGCACGCTGGACCTGATCGAAGAAGCCGGGATTAAGGCACTCCGCGAAAAGTCCCGGAAGCTGACGGCCTTCGCGCTTGAACTCCATGATGCGTGGCTGGCTCCGGCCGGTGTCCTCCTGGCAACACCGCGGGACCCGGATCAGCGGGGGAGCCACATCACCGTGGACCACCCGGACTTCCGGGAGATGACGGCCGAGCTCTGGGAGCAGGATGTCATCCCCGATTTCCGGGCACCGCACGGGATCCGGATCGGGCTCTCACCACTCAGTACGTCCTTCGCGGAGGTCTACCGCGGTGTCGCTGCGATTCGCGATCTGCTGGCGCGTCCGTAGTCCGCGCCGCCTGTAGGGACGGCCGGCATCTTTGATGAGTCAACACGGTGTTTCGACAAGATTGCGGCTGGGCCGGTAAACTAAACGTTGGATCCGGCTGCAGTCCGTGGCGGCTGGCTCTTGTTATGTGCAGGAATTCCCGGTTAGGCCGGGATCTCCGGTACAAACACACCCGGCAGTGAGTTACTGATTCGGGCCTCACGGCACATCTCTAGGAGTTATTGTGGCACTTGAAGCCGCTGTAAAGCAGTCCATCATCAAGGATTTCGCAACGTCCGAGGGCGACACCGGTTCGCCGGAGGTCCAGGTTGCAGTCCTGACTCAGCGGATCAAGGATCTCACTGAGCACATGAAGGTGCACAAGCACGACTTCCACACCCAGCGCGGTCTGCTGGCCATGGTTGGTCGTCGCAAGCGTATGCTCACCTACCTCAAGAACACTGACATTGCCCGCTACCGTGCGCTCATCGAGCGTCTCGGCCTGCGCCGCTAGTCTGAATTACGGGGCGGCCCTTTCCTTCCGGGACGGGCCGCCTTCTTCAGTAGAAAACTAAACAGGAGGATCAACCGCATCACGCATTCGCGGTCCTCGGTAGTGATTCCCGGGAACGGCTTCGAAGAATGAAGCCCGGCCCGTGGGTCTCGATCGATGACCGGGTGCAGTGCAGGCCAGTAGACAGATGCTGGACTGGGTTGATGCGGCTGGACTTCCGTTAACCAAGAAACGGAGGTGACTCTCTTGGAGGGTCCCGAAATCCAGTTCTCAGAAGCCGTCATTGATAATGGCCGCTTCGGTAAGCGTGTAATCCGCTTCGAAACCGGCCGCCTTGCCAAGCAGGCAGCCGGCGCAGCCATGGTGTACATCGACGAAGACACCGCGCTGCTGTCCGCAACCACCGCCGGCAAGCACCCGCGTGAAGGCTTCGACTTCTTCCCGCTCACCGTTGACGTCGAAGAGCGCATGTACGCCGCCGGCCGCATCCCGGGCTCGTTCTTCCGCCGCGAAGGCCGCCCGTCCACCGAAGCCATCCTGGCTTGCCGCCTCATGGACCGCCCGCTGCGTCCGGCCTTCATCAAGGGCCTGCGCAACGAGGTCCAGATCGTCGTCACCGTCCTGGCGATCAACCCGGACGAGCTCTACGACGTCGTGGCCATCAACGCCTCCTCGATGTCCACCCAGCTCTCGGGCCTGCCCTTCTCCGGCCCGATCGGCGGCGTCCGCGTTGCCCTCGTTGCCGACGAAAACGGCTCGCAGTGGGTTGCGTTCCCGAAGCACTCCCAGCTCGAGAACTCCGTGTTCAACATGGTCGTTGCCGGTAGGACTGTGTCGGGAGCCGACGGAGACGACATCGCCATCATGATGGTTGAAGCCGAAGCCACGGACAACTCCTGGAACCTCATCAAGGAACAGGGCGCCACCGCTCCCACCGAAGAGGTTGTTTCCGAAGGCCTCGAGGCTGCCAAGCCGTTCATCAAGGCCCTCTGCGACGCCCAGGCCGACCTGGCTGCCCGCGCCGCCAAGCCGACCGTCGAATTCCCGGTCTTCCTCGACTACGAGGACGACGTCTACGCCGCTGTTGAAGCCGCTGCCGCCGAGAAGCTTGCTGCTGTCTTCCAGATCGCAGACAAGCAGGAGCGCGACGTCGCGTCCGACGAGCTCAAGGACGAAGTCACCTCTTCGCTCGCCGGCCAGTTCGAGGGCCGCGAAAAGGAGCTGTCCGCAGCCTTCCGCTCGGTCACCAAGCAGGTTGTGCGCCAGCGCATCCTCAAGGACCAGATCCGCATCGACGGCCGTGGCCTGACGGACATCCGCCAGCTCACCGCCGAGGTTGAGGTTCTGCCCCGCGTCCACGGTTCGGCTATCTTCGAACGCGGCGAGACCCAGATCATGGGTGTCACCACGCTGAACATGCTGAAGATGGAACAGCAGATCGATTCGCTGTCGCCGGTAACGCGCAAGCGCTACATGCACAACTACAACTTCCCGCCGTACTCCACCGGTGAGACCGGCCGCGTGGGTTCGCCCAAGCGCCGCGAAATCGGCCACGGTGCACTCGCAGAGCGCGCCATCGTGCCGGTGCTGCCGTCCCGCGAGGAATTCCCGTACGCCATCCGCCAGGTGTCTGAGGCTCTCAGCTCCAACGGTTCGACGTCGATGGGTTCCGTCTGTGCCTCCACGCTGTCCCTGCTCAACGCAGGTGTGCCGCTGAAGGCTGCCGTTGCCGGCATCGCCATGGGCCTGGTTTCCGACCAGGTCGACGGTCAAACCCGCTACGCGGCCCTGACTGACATCCTCGGCGCCGAAGATGCTTTCGGTGACATGGACTTCAAGGTTGCCGGTACCTCCGAGTTCGTCACGGCCATCCAGCTGGACACGAAGCTCGACGGCATTCCGGCCTCCGTCCTGGCTGCTGCACTGAAGCAGGCACGCGAAGCCCGCCTGCACATCCTCGAGGTCCTGAACTCCGCGATCGACACCCCGGACGAGCTCTCCGAGTTCGCGCCGCGCGTCATCGCTGTCAAGATCCCCGTGGACAAGATCGGCGAGGTCATTGGGCCCAAGGGCAAGATGATCAACCAGATCCAGGAAGACACCGGCGCGGACATCTCGATCGAGGACGACGGCACCGTTTACATCGGCGCCACCAACGGCCCGTCCGCCGACGCCGCACGCTCCGCGATCAACGCCATCGCCAACCCGCAGGTTCCGGAAATCGGAGAGCGTTACCTGGGCACGGTCGTCAAGACCACCACCTTCGGTGCCTTCATTTCCCTCACCCCGGGCAAGGACGGTCTGCTGCACATCTCCGAGCTGCGCAAGATCGCCGGCGGCAAGCGCGTTGACAACGTCGAGGACGTCGTCTCCGTGGGCCAGAAGATCCAGGTTGAGATCACCAAGATCGACGACCGCGGAAAGCTGTCCCTGTCCCCGGTCATCGCCGAGGAAGAAGGCGCTGAAAGCGCCGAAGTCGTCGAGGCGGCCGCAGAGTAGTCTGCAGCGTACTTCGTAGGACAAACACGACGGCGGGGCCGGTGGATCATCCACCGGCCCCGCCGCCGTTAAGATATACCCGCCGCCGTTAAGCCGAGCGATTGAACCGCCGTTCCTGAAGCATAGGGGGAATGGTCCGCTGGTACGATTGCAGGCAGATTTGGCACCCGTTTCTTGAAAGGCCTTGATGACTGTCGTACCCCTGCCGCTAGTGCAGAACCAGCCCGGTGACACCCTGATCCACGGAGCCGACGGCGGGTCCGTTGTCCGCCGGTCGGTGCTCCCCGGCGGCGTGCGTGTACTGACGGAGGCCATGCCCGGCCAGCGTTCCGCGACCATTGGCTTCTGGGTTGGCGTGGGTTCGCGCGATGAAGCCCACGGGCAGCACGGATCCACCCATTTCCTTGAGCACCTGCTTTTCAAGGGCACCAAACGGCGCACGGCGCTGGAAATCGCGTCCGCCTTCGACGAGGTTGGCGGCGAGTCCAATGCGGCCACAGCCAAGGAAAGCACCTGCTACTTTGCCCGGGTCCTGGATACCGACCTGCCGATGGCGATCGACGTCATTGCGGATATGATCACCGGCGCGGTCCTGGACCCGCAGGAGATGGAGCAGGAACGCGACGTCATCCTTGAGGAAATCGCCATGGACAGCGACGACCCCACGGACGTCGCCCACGAGCATTTCGTCGCCGCAGTGCTGGGAACGCATCCGCTGGGACGTCCGATTGGCGGAACCCCGGAGGCCATCCGTGCGGTGGCCCGCGATTCGGTCTGGGACCACTACCGCCGCTACTACCGTCCGGACGAGCTCGTCATCACGGCCGCCGGCGGCCTGGACCACGACGTCGTCTGCGGGCTTGTGGTGGAAGCACTCCACCAGGCGGGCTGGGCCCTGGAGGCCGGGGCCGCGCCGGTGGAACGGCGCTCCACCGAACGGGCCGACATCTCCGGCACGGCCGGACTCCATGTGGTCAAGCGGCCCGTTGAGCAGGCAAACATCATCATGGGCTGCCCGACGATCGTCGCCACGGACCAGCGCCGCTACGTCATGAGCGTGCTGAACGCGGTGCTCGGCGGAGGGATGTCCTCGCGGCTGTTCCAGGAAGTCCGGGAAAAGCGTGGCCTGGTGTACTCCACCTACTCCTTTGCCTCCTCCTACGCTGATGCCGGCTACTTCGGGATGTACGCAGGCTGCACGCCGTCGAAGGTCCGCCAGGTGTTGGAGCTGCTCGGCGCCGAGCTGGACAAGCTGGCAGGAGACGGCATCTCCGACGACGAGCTCAAGAAGGCCGTGGGCCAGCTCTGCGGCGGCATTGTGCTGGCACTGGAAGACACCGGTTCGAGGATGTCCCGGCTTGGCCGTGCCGAACTGGTGTCCGGTGAATACCAGGACATCGAGGAGACCCTCCGGCAGATCAAGGGCGTCACCGTGGAACAGGTGCGGGTGCTGGCGCAGGAGCTGGCGGCAGCACCGCGGACAGTGACCGTTGTGGGTCCGTTCGAGGAAGACGAAACCTTCGGCCTCTGACCCCCTCCCGCTCCGGGCATTGAAAGGCCGCTGGCGGGCTGCGCGCTGTACATCCGAACGCTGGACATCCCAACGTGGCCGCGTGATGATGAACCCGGGGCCACACTGGAGGAACGATGGACCAACCGCACCCGGGCACTGCGCAGGAGCTCGAGGCTTTCCTCGGCCATTGGACAGGCACTACCCAAATAGAGGCTTCACCGCGCGGGCCTGCCCGGACAGCGGAGGCCGAAGTGGTGTTCACCAAGGCCGCCGGCGGCTATGCCGTGCTGCAGAGCTACCGGCACACGGAAACCGGAGGGATCCGGTTTGAGCGGCACGGCATGTTCACCTTGGATCCCGACCACCCGGACACGGTCTGGTACCACGTGGACAGTGTGGGCCAGCCGCGGGAAGCCCCGACGCGGTGCACCTGGCACGGCGGTGTGCTCACCGTGGAACGGCGAAATGGCCGGGCCACGTCACGGCACACTTTTCGGGTGGACGACGGCGTGCTGACGCACAGGTCCGAGGTCCGCCTGGCCGAGGCCACTGCGTTCGCCCCGTTCATGACATCTGTTTGCCGCCGCACCTGACAGCGCGAGCAGACAGATGCAGCCTCCGCCACTCAAGAAAGGAATCTCATGCCAGACTCCAGCGTCGAAGGGATCGCGCGCTCCTACATCCAGGCCGTTGGCTCCCACGATATGGAAGCCCTTGAAAACCTGCTCGGTGAGGATCTCCTGGCCACCTTCGCCGGCACGACCCTCGACAAGGCCGGGTGGACCACGGCAATCAAGCGCCTTCTCCCGGCGCTGGTCCGCAACGAGATCCGGGAGGTCTTCAGCGCGCAGGACCGTGCCTGCGTCGTGTACGACTTCATCACTGATACGGCTGCTGGTGCCGTAAGGTGCATCGAGCTGCTCACCATCAACGCAGACAAAATCAGCGAGATCGAACTTGTCCTGGATCGGGCCGCCTTCGCCCCCGTCAATGAGGCGCTGAAAGCGCGGATGCCGCCGGCCCAATAGGACCCGGCGGGCAATGCGCTGTCTTTCAGACTGATCGGCGCTACCGGCGTGGTGGAGGTGACCGCCCGATCGGGGCCATCCAAACCTGACATAGTCACCGGACGGTGGCGAATGAGACGGGGCGGTCCGCGAACGGGCATTTGCGGCCCCCGCGGAGCGCGAACGGACAGTTGGCGCCCCGCCGGATGACTCTCAGCCGGCAGATTCCACAATCCGCGTCCGCGGTGCCCCCTGTAGAGCTGGAGCCGCGGCAGGTGAATTCCACACCTTCTGCTGAAGGCTGGCCAGCAGCGCCTCGGCCTGTTCCCGGCTCGCAAGATCAAGTTCAACCACCACATAGTGCGGATCGTCCACCGGCCGGCTGATGCGGTGGGCGACAACACCCGACGCCGCGCGGTTGACCGGGTCCCGGTCGAAGGCGGCCTTCCACATCCCGAAGTCCTTGATGCCGTGCTCGATCTGAAGCGTGTACATGTCATTCCTTTCCGTCCGGGGCCTGCGGGTCAACCCCATAGCCACACGGTAGGCCGGCCTGGTGAGCACCGGGTATCCCAGAATTCTGGGGCGGACCCAGTCCAAACGCCTGTTCGGCGGAGTGGGCGGGCCATACTGTTTCCATGACCACATGTTGGGTTCCATGACCACGCATTGGGCACTGAGCCGGAGCCTGGAACGGATCGGTCACCTGTGCGGCGGCTCCATGGAGGACCATGAAATGCGCGCCGCAGTGCTCGCCGAGCTGGGCAGTGTTGTTCCGTTCAGTTGGTTTGCGTGGCCCCTGGCGGATCCCGGGACCTGCACCGGCACGTCGCCCATGGCCCGCATTCCCTGTCCCGAAGAACTGCCCGCCCTGATCAAATTGAAGTACCTGACGGAAGCCGGCCGCTGGACATCGCTCCTGGGCGGAGGCTCCCCAGCCGTCACCCTGCAGGCCGCAACCGGCGGTAACCCGGCCGTGAGCCCGTTATGGGACGGCATCCTCCGCCGGTATGAGGTGACCGACGTGCTTTTCTCGGTGTTCGGCGACAAATACGGCTGCTGGGGCTGGCTTGACCTGTGGAGGTCCGGTGACGGGGGACTCTTCACTGACGCTGAATCCAGGTACCTGGCGACGGCGGCACCCATCATTGCGGCCGGCTTGCGGCGGAGCCGGGCCGCGCAAATGACGCGGGACGCCCGGCTGCGGCACGGCGCGCGGCGGCCGGAAGCTGAGGAAGGATCTTCGCGGCGTGGCCTGCCCGGACAGGCAGTGCTGACGCTGGACGCCGCACTCGGAATAACCGGCCGGAGCGCCTCCGCAGCCGACTGGATCAGCCTGCTGCAGCCGGGACCATCCCCTTACGAATCCGTCCCGGCCGAGGTTTTCAACGTCGCCGCGCAGCTGCTGGCCCGCGAGGCCGGAATTGATTCCCATGAGGCGTCGGCCCGGGTGCCCATCGGGTTTGGCCAGTGGGCTGTGCTGAGGTCATTCCGGATGAACGTAGGGAAAGGTGACGCGCCGGTCGCCGTGACCATCCAGGAATGTCCTGGGGCCGAGAGGCTGGAGGTGTTTGCCCGGTGCTTTGGCCTGACGCCGAGGCAGCGCAGCCTGCTCGGCCTGGCCGCCAGCGGACTGGACACTGCCGCCATGGCGGCTTCCCTTGGCATCAGCCACTACACGGTGCAGGACCAGTTCAAAGCGGTCTTTGCCGCGTGCGGCGTCCGGAGCAGGAATGCACTGTTGGCCCTGGCGCTCGGGACGGAGACCGGCGCGTCGGCATGATGGGCCATTGGCCGGCGGAATCCCGGCCGAACGGCAGACGTTCCTAGCCGCCGGCAAAGGGCGGCAGCACGTCCACCACGTCGTCCGGGCCAAGGACCACCGACCGGTCACGGACAGCCACTTCGTTCAACAGGAAACTGCTGCGCGAAAGCAGCCGCGCAAGCGGAGGCGTCCCGGCGGGCGGAACCGGCCGGTCGACGTCGAGCACTGCGCTCAACAGGGCCTCCACCGTGGAGCCGGCGGGCAGCTCGAAGCGTTCTTCTTCGACCCCTGCTGCGGCGCGCGCGGCAGCGAAGTAACGTACGTTCAAGTTTTCAGCCTCCGATGGCGCTCATGCTGCGGTCCGGCTGGACGAAGTCCGGAGCATCCAGACCGACGTGGTCCATGCCGTGGGCCTTTGGCTTGATCCACATGGCGTCCTGCCAGCGCTCGGCGAGCTGCTGGTCTGTGGCGCCCTCGCGCAGCAGTCCCAGGAGGTCGACTTCCTCGCGTGAGAACAGGCAGCTCATGATCTTGCCTTCCGCCGTGATCCGGGTGCGCCGGCAGTCCGAGCAGAACGGTTCGGTGACGGAGGCGATGATTCCTACGGTTCCGAGCACAGGGCCGGCGGCTTCGGCGGAACCCGAAACCCGACGTCGTACTTCGAAGCGTTCGGCCGGGGCGCCGTCGCGGTCCCTCGGATCGGCGCTGAGCACATAGTCGACGGACAGCAGCGCGCGGATTTCCGCCGCGGTGATCATGTTCCGGCGGGTCCAGCCGTGGTCGGCGTCGAGCGGCATCTGCTCGATGAAGCGGAGTTCGTAGCCGCGGTCCAGCGCCCACGCCAGCAGGGAAGGGGACTCGGCGTCGTTGATTCCGCGCATCAGGACGGCGTTAAGTTTCACGGGACCGAGACCCGCGGCCCAGGCGGCGTCCACTCCGGCCAGCACCTTGTCCAGGAACGGGCGGCGGGTCAGCTTGGTGAACGTCTCTTCGTGCAGGGAATCCAGCGAGACGTTGATCCGGGAGAGCCCGGCTGCCTTGAGCCCGGCCGCTTTTTTGTCCAGGCCCACGGCGTTCGTGGTCATGGAGATCGGCAGCTCCGGATGGGCCTGGCGCAGGGCGGAAATTATGTCGAGCAGGTCGGCCCGGACAAGGGGTTCGCCACCGGTCAGGCGCAGTTCGCGCACGCCCAGCATGTCTACGCCGATCCGAACGATCCGGACAATCTCTTCGGCGGACATAACGGCCTGCTTGGCCAGCCATTCAAGGCCCTCGGCCGGCATGCAGTAGGTGCAGCGCAGGTTGCACTTGTCCGTCAGGGACAGCCTCATGTCCGTGGCACGGCGGCCGTAGCGGTCCATCAGGCCGGCCGGCATACCCTCGGGACGCGACGGCAGCGGCAGTGCGGGTACTCCCGGATCGGAACCGGCCCCCTCCCGGGGTTGCGGCATGCCAAGCTGAACACTCATGAATTCAGGCTACGCCACCTTGGTGCCATCCATCACACCTGTGACATCGGCGGATCTTACGGAATCCCTACGGATCGCCACAGCAGGCGGCAAACGCGTGTCCGGCCCGGGCCCCGAACCTATGCTGGAGGTGTGAACAAGTCCCAGCCCGCCCCGGTCCAGGCCGCGGTCGGAAACCGGCGGATACTCCTCGTCGAAGACGAACAGACCATCGCCGGCGTGGTCCGTGACTACCTTGTGCAGGCGGGCTTCCAGGTGGATCTGGCGGCGGACGGTTTCACCGCCCTTCGCCTGGCCGCCGAGCGGAACCCCGACCTCGTCCTGCTGGACCGCATGCTGCCTGGCTTGGATGGTGTTGAGGTGTGCCGCAGGCTCCGCCAGACGATGAGCGTCCCCGTCATCATGCTGACGGCACTGGGAACCGAGGACGACAGGATCCTGGGGCTCGAGGTTGGTGCGGACGACTACATCACCAAGCCCTTTTCGCCCCGCGAACTGGTGCTCCGGGTCCGGTCGGTGCTGCGCCGCAGCGTCCAGGAATTCAGCCCCGAACCTGCGGTGGAGGTTGCCGGCTTCGAACTCAACCCGGCCGCCCGGACCGTGACGCACCACGGGGCTCCGCTCGCCCTGACGATCCGTGAGTTCGATCTGCTGGCTTTCCTGCTGCGCCGCCCCAACCAGGTGTTCAGCCGGGAGGAACTCATCAAGGCCGTGTGGGGCTGGGACTTCGGGGACCTGTCCACAGTCACCGTGCACGTCCGCCGGTTGCGCGAAAAGATCGAGGCGGATCCCACCCGGCCTGCCCTCCTCAAGACGGTATGGGGCGTGGGCTACCGGCTCGACACCCCGGACGGAGCCTCCGGTGCAAACCTCTGAACTCCTCGCCATCGTGGCCTGGGCGCTCCTGTGGGCCGTGGTCATCGGAACCGTGTCGCTGCTCCTGCTCAAGCCACTCCGCAGGACGTCCATCGCCGTGCAGATCTGTATCGTGGTGCTCTCCACTGTGGCCGTGCTGACCGCAGGCATGGTCAGCGCGTTCAACGCCATGTTCATTTCAGCCCGGGACCTCGAAGTCATGTGGTACGTCCTGGCCATCGCTTCCGCCGTTGCACTGGCCATCTCCCTGGTCCTCGGAGCACGGGTCTCGCGCAACGCAAAACTGCTCGCCGCCGCGGCACGGAGCATCGGGCGCGGCGAAAGCCCGGGGCTGCCGGCGCCGCTCATGAGCTCGGAACTGTCCGAACTCGCGGACGAACTCGAACGCAGCAGCCGCATGCTGGCCGAATCCCGGGAGCGGGAGGCCGCCGTGGAGCGTGCCCGCCGGGAACTCGTCAGCTGGATCTCCCACGACCTCCGCACACCGCTGGCCAGCATGCGGGCCATGGCCGAAGCCCTCGAGGACGGCATGGCCGCGGACGTCCGCGGCTACTACCGCAAGATCATCAGCCAGACCGACCAGATGGCCATAATGGTCAACGACCTTCTGGAACTCTCCAAGATCCAGGCGGGCACCCTGCGCCTCAAAGCCGAGCCGCTGGACCTCTACGACCTCGCCAGCGACGCCATCGCCGTCCTCGCGCCGCTCGCCGCCCGCCGGCAGATCACTCTCGACGGCGGCGGCCTCCGGGAGTGCCTCGCCGTGGCGGACGGTCCCTCGCTGGGCCGCGCGGTTCGCAACGTGGTGCTGAACGCCATTCTCTATAGCAAGCCCGGCTCTGGCGTGATCGTGGAAGTCGGCAGGGACGGGAAGGAGTCGGTGGTGTCCGTGACGGACGGCTGCGGCGGAATCGCTCCGGAAGACATCGGGCACCTCTTCGACACCGGATGGCAGAAGAACCCGTCGCGCAGCCGCTCCGGCGGTGCCGGCCTTGCCGGGCCGGAGCCCGGACGGGATCCCGAAGCGGCCCGGGATCCGGAGTCGGCAGGCTACAGCGGCGCCGGGATCGGGCTCAGCATGGTCGCAGGGATCGTCCGGGCCCATGAGGGCAGCGTGACGGTTGAGAATGTCGACGGCGGCTGCCGGTTCTCCCTTCGCCTCCCCGCCCAGGATCCGGCTGGCCCGGCCGACGCCCCGCGCAGGAGTGCGCAGACCAGCCAGGACGCTCCGGTAGCGGAGGTGCCCCGTGGGCTTTGATCTGCAGGGAAAAGCGTCCGTTGGTGCGGCCGCCACCCGACCCGGCACCGCCGGCCATCCCGGCCGGTGGGCGGCTGCAGCAGGAGTTGTGG
Organism: Arthrobacter sp. P4_H3; assembly: GCF_056400885.1. Lineage (NCBI taxonomy): Bacteria > Bacillati > Actinomycetota > Actinomycetes > Micrococcales > Micrococcaceae > Arthrobacter > Arthrobacter sp. P4_H3. The sequence goes on along the minus strand of NZ_JBFUKK010000011.1, from coordinate 74,942 downwards.
CCGTGGCCGCGGGGGTGGTGGTCGGCGAACTCGTCGCTGCCCTCGTCAGCCCGGCGCTTTCGCCTATGACAGGTGTGGGGGGTGCAGTCATTGATGCTGTACCGCCAGCCATCAAGGACTGGGCGGTCGCAGTGTTCGGCACCGCTGACAAGTTGGCGCTGCTCGTCGGCATGGGGCTGGCCATTGCCGCCCTGGCTGCGCTGGCAGGCCTCCTGGAGTGGCGGCGCCGCTTTGCCGGGTTTGCAGTCATCGGCATCTTTGGCGTGGTGGGGCTGGTGGCTGTCCTTGGCCGCGCCCAAGTGACCGGCAACGCCATGGCGTTGCCACTGCTTGCCGCCGCCACAGGAATCCTGGTGCTGCGCTGGCTGATGTCGCGACTCCGGGACTGGACGACGTCGGCAACGGCGGGGGAGCGTCCCGCACCGGCCGCCGAACCAGACCCCGGACCCGACCGGCGCCGGTTCCTCCACGCGCTGGGCGGGGGAGCCGTCGTCGCGACCGTTGGCGGCGCCCTGGCTGCAGGTCTTCGCGGAGCGGCTGCAGGTGTCAGTGAAATCCGAAGCAGACTGGCCTTGCCGTCCGCGGCTTCCCCGGCTTCGCCGGTTCCGGCCGGGGCTGAGCTGAGGCTGGACGGCATGGATCCGCTGGTGACGCCCAACCGCGACTTCTACCGGATCGACACAGCCCTCTCTGTTCCTGCGGTGGATCCGAACACCTGGGTCCTCAGGGTCACGGGCATGGTGGAACGGGAAATCGAACTGGATTTCGCCACGCTGCTGGCAAAACCGATGACCGAACGCCACCTGACCATCGCCTGCGTCTCCAACGAGGTTGGCGGGGACCTCATCGGCAATGCGCTGTGGCTTGGCTGGCCGGTTCGCGAGCTGTTGGCCCTGGCCGGGCCGACGGTCGGCGCCGACATGGTGCTGTCCCGCAGCAAGGACGGGTGGACCGCCGGCACGCCGCTGGAGGCTCTCACTGACGACCGGGACGCCCTGATCGCCGTGGGAATGAACGGCGAGCCGCTGCCGCTGGAGCACGGCTTCCCGGTACGGCTCGTCGTTCCCGGTCTTTACGGTTACGTTTCCGCCACCAAATGGCTTACTGAGCTCAAAGTGACCAGGTTCGCGGACGACGTCGGCTACTGGACGCCCCGCGGCTGGAGTGAGCGCGGGCCCATCAAGACGTCGTCCCGCATTGACGTTCCGCGTGCCGGACGCGCGGTGCGTGCCGGAACGGTGGCGTTCGGCGGCGTTGCCTGGGCCCAGCACGCCGGGATCAGCAAGGTGGAACTCCGCGTCAACCGCGGCGACTGGCAGACGGCGCAGCTTGCTCCCGGCATATCGCGGGACACCTGGTACCAGTGGCAGCTGTCGTTGCCCCTGACGCCCGGGCAGTACGAGGTCCAGGTCAGGGCCACGGACCTGAACGGGGTGCCGCAGGTCGAAGAGCGGTCACAGGTCGCTCCCGACGGCGCCACGGGATTCCACACCATTAGAGTTGACGTGACGCCGTAGCAGGCCGCCGGCCCTGCGGGCCGCAAAGCCCAGTGCGCCGAACTCGTAATACTTCCCAATTCGCAGTCGCCCGGACCCAGGTAAGGAAAGCATGCACCGCACCGACAACAGGCACGTCACAGGCGGCAGCCACGGCGACAAGGGCGGCCATCCGGCCCGCACTGTGGCGGCGCACCGCGAGGCCGTACGGGAGCTGCTGGCCGGCCTCGGCGGCCCGGGCCGCACCGAGCAGCTGCCCCTTCTGTCGGCGCTGGGACGCGGGCTGGCGGCGGACATCACTGCTCCCGTGGACCTGCCTCCGTTCGCAAACTCCCAAATGGACGGCTTTGCCGTCCGCAGCACGGACATTCCCGACGGTGGCAGGAAACTCAGGGTGGTGGACCCCATCCCCGCCGGTGCCGTGGCGGCACCGCTTGAACCGGGCACGGCCGCCCCGATCATGACCGGAGCCATGATTCCCCCCGGGGCTGACGCCGTCGTACCCATTGAGAGGGCCGTTCCCGATTTCTTCCCCCGTCCCGGAACCCCTGCGTCCGTCCGGCTGCCGGCAACGGAGTCCGGCGCCTATGTCCGTGATGCGGGCAGCGACGTCCGGACAGGGGAGCTGGCGCTCGCCGGCGGAACGTTCCTGGGGCCGGGCCAGCTGGGACTCCTGGCAGCGCTCGGCATCACCCAGGTCACCGTGAACCGGAACCTCAAGGTGCTCCTGGCCACGACGGGGGACGAAGTGGTGGAACCCGGCAGGCCGCTGGAACCCGGCAAGATCTACGACGCCAACGGCACCCTCCTGGAAGCCGCGATGCGCCAGGCCGGGCTGGACGTCCTGCGGACCGCGATCTCAACGGACAACCCGGAGCAACTGACAGCCCTCCTGCGGCAGCACGCCCCGCGGGTCGACCTGATCGTCACCACAGGAGGCGTCAGCAAGGGCGCCTATGAAGTGGTCCGGCAGGCCACCGCGGAACAGGACGTGGAATTCCTGCATGTGGCCATGCAGCCCGGCGGCCCGCAGGGCATCGGACGGTTCGACGGCGTGCCCTTCGTGGGTTTCCCGGGTAACCCCGTCAGCTGCCTGGTCTCCTTCGAGATGTTCCTCCGCCCGGTCCTCAGTGCGTTGCTGGGCTCACCGGCACCCCGCCCGGCCATCCGGGCCAGGCTGGCTGACCCGTTGGAATCACCTGCGGGGAAACACCAGCTCCGGCGCGGCACCCTCCAACCGGACGGCACGGTCCGGCTGGAGGGCGGCGCAGGCTCGCACTTGGTTCATGCCCTGGCCGGTTCCAACGCCCTGATCCATGTCCCGGTTGGGACATCTGTGCTCGCTGCAGGCGCGGAAGTGGAAGTATGGACGCTGTGAACAATGAAGATAACGCTTCCGGCCTGACGCATCTGCGCCGGGACGGAACAGCGCAGATGGTTGATGTTTCCGGCAAGGCCGAGACCACCCGGGAGGCCACAGCCACCGCGACGGTCCGCACCACAGCCGAGGTGCTGGCACTCCTGGGCGCTGGCGACCTGCCGAAGGGCGACGCCCTGGCGGTGGCCCGCGTGGCCGGGATCATGGCGGCGAAAAAAACACCCGAGCTGATCCCGTTGTGCCATCCGCTGCCCATCTCCAAGGTCACCGTCGACTTTGAACTGGGCGAGGATGCCGTCGCAGTGCTGGCAACCGTCAAGACCCGCGGCGTGACCGGCGTCGAGATGGAGGCGCTCACGGCAGCGTCCGTGGCGGCCCTCAGCGTGTACGACATGATCAAGGCAGTCGACAAGCATGCAGTGCTGACCGACATCAGGGTGCTGGCCAAAAGCGGCGGCAAGAGCGGGGACTGGACAGCATGAGCAGCTTTGGACAGCAGCCCGAACCGCACCGCCACGGAGAGGCCACCGGCCGGAAGGCCGGCGTCGTGATTGCCTCCAACCGGGCAGCGGCGGGCATCTACCGCGACGAAACCGGCCCGGTGATCATCGACTGGCTGACCGAGCACGGGTTCGACACGTTCCCGGCCATGGTGGTGCCCGACGGCGAACCCGTGGGAGCCGCGCTCCGCGCCCTGCTCACGCAGCAGCCCGCCGTCATCATCACCAGCGGTGGAACCGGGCTCAGCCCCGATGACCTCACCCCTGAAATGACGGTTCCCCTGCTGGACCGCGAAATCCCGGGGATCATGGAAGGAATCAGGCAGGCCGGTCTGGCCAAGACGCCCATGGCCATGCTGAGCCGCGGACACGCAGGCGCAGCCGGGCGGACGTTCATCGTTAATCTTCCCGGATCACCCAAGGGCGTCATGGACGGCCTGGGCGTGCTGGATCCGGTCATCGGCCACCTGTGCGACCAGTTGGAGGGAGATCATGGGCACTGAAAAAGGCATGGAAACCGGCACCCAAGCGGGGACGGGCTCCGGATTCGAGATTGTGAATGCGGTGCTGAGCGCGGAACCGATTTCCGTGGCGCAGGCGATTGCCGCGGTGGAATCGGACACGGCCGGTGCCGTTGTCAGCTTCAGCGGCGTGGTGCGGAACCACGACGGCGGGAAGCCGGTTGAGCGGCTCAGTTACAGTGCGCATCCCACCGCCCACCAGGTGATGGCCGACGTCGTCGCGCAACTGGTGGCCGAACACGCCGGCGACGCTGCCGCTGTTGCTGGCCCTGTGGGTGCCGTGTCCGGCGGAGAGCCGGTACGGATCTGGGCCGCGCACCGGGTGGGCATGCTGGAAATCGGCGACCCCGCACTGGTGTGCGCGGTTTCCGCGGCACACCGCGGCCAGGCCTTCGAGGTGTGCTCGGAGCTCGTTGACCGGATCAAGGCGCAGGTGCCCATCTGGAAGGAACAGTTCTTCAGTGACGGAACCGTCGAATGGGTCGGGGCCGGCGCCTAGAGGCAGTTTTGGCCCGCGCCTAGCGAAGGCGGGGCAGGGGCGGCCGGGAGGGGGCCGGCGGCAACCTGCCTGGCCGGTTCATCCGGGCGGGCAGCCCGACGGTAGGGTTAAGTCCATGACCGAACAACTTGCCGTCGCCGTCCTGGGCGCGAACGGGCGCATGGGCGCCGAGGCCGTGAAAGCCGTTGAAGCGGCCGCCGACATGAAGCTCGTAGCGGCCCTCGGACGGGGTGATTCCCTGGCTGAGCTGGTCAACGCCGGCGCCCGGGTGGTGGTGGACCTGACCGTCCCCGAAAGCACCGAGGCGAACGTCCGCTTCGCCGTCGAACACGGCATGCACGCCGTCGTCGGCACCACCGGCTGGGACGCCGCCCGGCTCCAGGACCTTGAGGAACTGCTTGGCCGGAATGCCGGCGTCGGCGTCCTCATCGCCCCCAACTTCGCCCTCGGTTCCGTGCTGGCGTCGGCTTTTGCCGCCAAGGCCGCCAAGTACTTCGAGTCGGTGGAAGTCATCGAACTGCACCACCCGGACAAGGTTGACGCACCGTCGGGCACCGCTGTCCGCACCGCGCAGCTGATCGCGGCTGAACGTGCCGCCGCCGGCATCGGGGCCAGCCCGGACGCCACCACCACCGAACTTGCCGGCGCCCGGGGCTGCGACGTCGACGGCATCCGCGTCCACAGCGTGCGGCTCCGCGGCCTCGTGGCGCACCAGGAAGTCCTGCTCGGCGGACCGGGGGAGCAACTGACGCTGCGGCACGACTCCTTCGACCGGGCGTCCTTCATGCCGGGCGTGCTGCTGGGAGTGCGGAACATCGCCGGCCACCCCGGGCTGACCGTAGGCCTGGACGGCTACCTGGACCTCGGAGTCTGACGGCCGTGGTCAATGTCCTCGCCGGCCTGAAGAAGAACCGCACCAAGATCTGGGTCGGCGCCGTGACGCTCCTGCTGGTCTTCTACCTGGTGGTGTCCTTCCAGCGCTCCGTGCTGCTCCTCACCGATCCCAATCCCGTGGCCAAGGCCATTGGCGCCGCCTATCTGATCCTGCCGGCCATCGGGGCCTGGGCGCTGGTCCGCGAGCTGCTGTTCGGTGCCAGGACGGAACAGATGGCCAAGGTCCTCGAGGCCGAAGGCGGCCTGCCCGTCGACAACCTGCAGCGCACACCCGCCGGACGGATCGTGCGGGAATCGGCAGACGCCGAGTTTGAGAAATACCGGATCGAAGCCGAGGAAGCGCCGGATGATTGGCGTTCATGGTTCCGGCTCAGCTGCGCCTACGACGCCGCGGGGGATCGCAAACGCGCCCGGGCAGCCATGCGCGACGCCCTGAAGCTGTTCCGCGAGGGCAGTGGCACCGCCTAGCGGCACTTGGCAGCGGCACCGCCTAGCGGATGCCCGCCCGCTGGTACCTGCCAACCTCGCTGGCGGCGTGGGCCACCCACTCGAGCGGGCCCCGCCAGTGGAGCACCGCAAACGAACCTCCGATGAGGACCGCGGTCAGGGCCTGGGCGGCATAGACGCCTTCCTCGGTCCAGCCGACGGGGAGAGGCTGCAGGTACATCGCAGCCACCAGGCACACATGCGCCGTGTACAGGCTGAGCGTCATGGCGCCGGCACCGCGCAGCGGCAGCAGCAGGTCCAGGTTGAGCCATTCACCCAGGCGCCCCAGGAGCAGGCAGGCGCCCACCACGGCAACGGCTACCGCTGACGTGTGCAGTAGGTCCAGTGTGGTGCCCGAATGCGGCGCACTTCCCGCCAGCCACCACCACGAGCCCGATTGGTCGACGCCGGCCAGGTTCACCTGCAGCAGGCTGTCCAGCGGGTAGCGGGGGTCAGCCAGCTGCGCCTGCAGCGCGGCCTTGCCGCCCCAGTCGTTCATCATCAGCACGCCCAGCCATTTGGCCAGCACGGCCACCACCGTGCCTCCGGCCAGCAGCAGGACCTGCACGGCCATCTTCGTCAGCGCCAGCCGGCCGATCACCAGCCCGATCAGCAGGTAGCTGAGCCACTGCAGGACGGGGTAGTAGCCGGTCAGGAAGATGTCCCCGAGCAGGCGCCCGGGCGTGGCAAGGTCGTCCCAGTTGGGGTTGTGGCGCAGCTGCAGCGGCGGGGAAGCGGCCAGGAGCCACGGCCGCAGCAGGTAGCCGAGCACCGGCGAACCAATCACCCAGCCCGCGGCAAAGGCGCAAAGCGGCCGGATGCTGAGGCCGATGAACGGCAGGACACACACGAACAGGACGGCGTAATGCACCAGGATCACCGCGACGTTGACTTCCAGCCCGCCGAGGAAAAGCCCGACTACGGCGATCACCAGGGCGCGCAGGGCGATGCCGCGGCGGGCACCCCACAACTCCCGGCCTTCCGGCGGACGCTGTTTTCCGGTGGACAGGGCCAGCCCGATCCCGGCCAGGACGGCAAACAAAGCCGCCGCCCGCCCCGAGAAGGTGAGCCCGATCCAGGTGGGCGTCAGTTGGGCGTCGGCTTCGAACGTGGGGAGCAGGTGGGTGGCCATCATGCCGAGCAGCGCCAGCCCGCGGGCGGCGTCGATTCCGGTGAGTCTCGTCGTCTTGGTGGTGCCTTTGGCGGTCCGCGAGGGAGAAGCAGTGCCACGGGAGGTCATGAGCCGATCGTCTCATATCCGCGCGGGACCCCTTGTATTCGAATATATGTTCGAATAGGATCGCTTCATGAACAACGCACCAGAACGCGGAACGCCGGCCGGACCGCTCAAGGCGATGAGCCCTGGCGTGGTGGACTACCTCTTCCGCCGGCTGGTCGCCGGCGACCCGGCCGAGGACATTCAGTGGGGCAAGGAAGGCGTGGCGCTGTCAGCCCAGCCGCCCGGCGCGGAACTGGCGCGCAGGCTCTCTGAGTGCGACCTCGAGGCCCTCACGCCCACGGAACTCTTCCACTACGTCCGCGCCGCCCAGCGGCTCGCTTCGTGGGCGGAGTCGCTCCGGGAGGAAGCGGTCAGCCGCTACTGCGGCACCCCTCCGCCGGGAACCGTGTCAAACCCCTGAAAAGTGACGACTGAAGGGCCTACTTTGACGATCATCACGCCGCCGCCATTGTCCTAACAAGGCGGGGACAGGGTAACGTTTTTCCTATGGCTGACACTTCCGCGAATATCCCTGCTTTTGGCACCCTCCTGACCGCTATGGTCACGCCGTTCACAGTGGACGGCAAAGTGGACTACCAGCAGGCGGCGGAACTGGCCGTGAAGCTTGTCGACGACGGCTGCGACGGCCTGGTCGTCACCGGAACCACCGGCGAAACCTCCACCCTCACCGACGAGGAAAACGTGGGGATGTTCCGCGCGGTGAAGGAAGCTGTCGGCGGCCGTGCCGCGATCATCGCCGGCACCGGAACCAACGACACCGCACACTCCGTGCATCTTTCCCGGCTGGCAGCCGATGTCGGCGTCGACGGCCTCCTGATCGTAACGCCCTACTACAACAAGCCCAGCCAGGCCGGCGTGCGCGCACATTTTGAGGCCATCGCCTCCTCCACCGACGTGCCCGTGATGCTCTATGACATCCCCGGCCGGTCGTCGATCCAAATTGCTCCGGAGACCATGATCCGTCTGGCAGCGCACCCGAACATCGTCGCCGTCAAGGACGCCAAGGCCGATTTCGCCGCCGCCACCCGCGTTATGGCAGAGACCGACCTGCTCTTCTACTCCGGCGACGACGGCCTGACCCTGCAGTGGATGGCGCTGGGCGCCGTCGGACTCGTGGGCGTCACCACCCACGTTGCCACCCGCCGGTTCCGCGAGCTGATCGACGCCGTCAACGCGAACGACTTCGGCACCGCCCGGAAGATCAATTTTGAACTCGAACCTGTTATCCGGGCCACGATGACCCGCGTACAGGGGGCCGTTGCGGCCAAGCAGATTCTTAAATGGCAGGGAGTCCTGCCCAACTCGGTTGTCCGTTTGCCCCTCGTGGAGCCGGACGAAACCGAGATCGTAACCATCCGCGAGGATTTGGCGGAAGCAGGAATGGTCTTTTCCTGATCGGTAAAGACCCCACTGTTCCGCCCGGAAAGTAGTGCATTATGACCCAAACCGCCCTTCCAGGCCTTGTCACGCCACCGAAACTGCCCCAAGGGACCCTGCGGATCGTGCCGCTCGGCGGCCTGGGGGAGATCGGCCGCAACATGGCCGTCTTCGAAATCGACGGCAAGCTGCTCATCGTCGACTGCGGTGTCCTCTTCCCTGAGGAGACCCAGCCCGGCGTCGATCTCATCCTGCCCGATTTCTCCTACATCGAGAACCGGCTTGACGACATCGTGGCCGTCGTCCTGACCCACGGCCACGAGGATCACATCGGTGCCGTGCCGTACCTGCTGCGCCTGCGCGCCGACATTCCCCTGGTCGGCTCCCAGCTCACCCTTGCCCTGATCGAGGCCAAGCTGCAGGAACACCGGATCAAGCCCCTAACGCTCACCGTGACGGAGGGCCAGGTGGAGCGCTTCGGTCCCTTCGAAACTGAGTTCGTTGCGGTCAACCACTCGATTCCCGACGCCCTGGCTGTGTTCATCCGCACCGCCGGCGGCACCGTGCTGCACACGGGCGACTTCAAGATGGACCAGCTGCCGCTGGACGGCCGGATCACGGACCTCCGCCACTTCGCCAAGCTGGGCGAAGAAGGCGTTGACCTGTTCATGTCCGACTCCACCAACGCGGACGTCCCCGGCTTCACCACCGCCGAGAAGGAAATCGGCCCCACCCTGGACCGGCTCTTCGGCCAGGCCAGCAAGCGCATCATCGTCGCTTCCTTCTCATCACACGTCCACCGCGTGCAGCAGGTCCTGGACGCTGCGGCCAACCACAACCGCAAGGTTGCCTTCGTGGGCCGCTCCATGGTCCGCAACATGGCCATCGCGGCAAAGCTTGGCTACCTTGACGTTCCGGACGGCATCCTGGTGGACATCAAGAACATCGACAACCTGCCGGACAACCGCGTAGTGCTGATGTCCACGGGTTCACAGGGCGAGCCGATGGCTGCGTTGTCCCGGATGGCCAACGGGGACCACCGCGTCGTCGTCGGCAAGGGCGACACCGTCATCCTGGCCTCCAGCCTGATCCCGGGCAACGAGAACGCGGTTTTCCGCATCATCAACGGCCTGCTGAAGCTGGGCGCCGACGTCATCCACAAGGGCAACGCCAAGGTCCACGTGTCCGGCCACGCCGCGGCCGGGGAACTGCTGTACTGCTACAACATCCTCGAACCGCTGAACGCCATGCCGGTGCACGGCGAGACGCGGCACCTGATCGCCAACGGCAAGATCGCCCTCGAATCGGGCGTACCCGATGAGAGCATCCTGCTGGCTGACAACGGCACCGTCATTGACCTTCGTGACCACCAGGCCGACGTCGTGGGGCAGGTGGAAGTGGGCTTCGTCTACGTCGACGGCTCCAGCGTTGGCGAAGTCACGGAAGCCGACCTGAAGGACCGCCAGACGCTCGGTGATGAAGGCTTCATCTCCATCATCACGGTGATCCACCGCGCCACCGGCAAGGTGGTTTCCGGGCCGGAAATCCACGCCCGCGGCGTGGCTGAAGATGACTCCGTCTTCGACGAAATCATCCCCAAGATCAATGCTGCCCTGGAAGAAGCCGTGCTCAACCACACGGATCACACGACGCACCAGCTCCAGCAGGTTGTCCGCCGCGTCGTCGGCACCTGGGTCAACCGCAAGCTTCGCCGCAAGCCCATGATCATCCCGGTAGTCCTCGAGGCCTAAGCATCAGGTCTTGTGCCACCCGGGCCTTCCCCGCAGAAACGCAGCCGCCACGGCAGCTGCCTGCGGGGGAGGCCCCCGTGTTTAAGCCGCCCGGACGGGTCAACGGCGCATTATGTCCGCCGTCCCTGCCGCAACATGCAGCCCGGACTGCCCCGGAAATCCGCGGTTTTTTGCCTCGCTTCGGGTACCGTGGCGGGTATGGCGACACGTACCTCCTCCGCGCCTAGAGGCAACTCAAGCGGTAAATCAGGCAGCTCCGCGGGCCGGAGCTCCGGCTCCGCTGCGTCCAAATCCAGCCGGACCGGGGGAACATCAGGCACGGCGCGCACACGACAGATGGCCGCCGTCGAACCCCGCCAGCCGTGGCTCGTGAGGGTGGCCGCAGGGGCCTGGTTGGGCATCGGCCACGTCGTCGGCGGGGGCGTGCGCAGGATCGGATACGACGTCAGCGACCTCGCGCCGGAGGACCGCCGGGACGGGGCCGCCCTCTTCAATCTCGCACTTGGCGTGTTTGTTGCCACCTTCGCCTGGTGGGGCTTCACAGGATGGTTCCCGGACACTGTCTTCGCGATCGTCAACGGGACCTTCGGCTGGATGTCCCTGCTGCTGCCGCTGATGCTTTTCGTCTGCGCCTTCCGGCTGTTCCGCCAGCCGTCGGACGGGCGGGGCAACAACAGGATCGGTATCGGCTTCCTGATCATGACCTTTGCCGGCTGCGGCCTGGCACATGTCATCGGCGGCCAGCCCACAGTCGTGGACGGATTCGACGGCCTGCGCCGGGCCGGCGGAATGCTGGGCTTCCTGGCCGCTTCGCCGCTGGCCGCCCTGCACACGGCTGTGCCCGTGGCCGTCTACGGGCTGCTTGCCTTCACGTCCCTCCTGATCATCACTGCTACCCCCTTCGGCGCCATTCCCCGCCGGATCAGGGACGCTTATGAGCACCTCATGGGCATCGACCTGCAGGAAGCCGGCGACGTCCACGACCGCAGCTACCTCTACGAAAACTCCGCCCAGGCTGCGCCGAAGAAAAAGAGGCGCGGCCGGCTGTTCGGCAAGGACCAGGACACCGATCCCCGCCTCGAAGGCTACGTCGGGGACGAAGCCTTCGAACATGCCGTCATCGACGACGACGAGGCAACCGACAGCGTCAACGGCACCAAGGCAGGCGGCAAGGGGTCCCGCCCGGCACCCGGCGTCCGGCGGCCCACCCAGGCCGAGATCGCCGTCGAAAAGATCAAGGCAGCCCAGGGCCTGGGCACCAAGGGCCCCGATTTCAGCGGTGAGAATGCCACAGAGGCCATCCCGCTCGTCACCCCTGGCATGGTCGCCGCCGGTTCCCTGAACCCCGTGGCTCCCGCCGCAGGGGCCGCCGCAGCCGCGCAGGTGCCTTCACGCCCCGTTGCCCCGCCGCTGCCCACGCCTATCCCGCAGCGCACGGAGCAGCTATCGCTCGCCGGCGACGTCACCTACACCCTGCCGTCCTCGGACGTCCTGGCGCCCGGCTCCATCCCCAAGGAGCGCACCGAGGCCAACGACGCCATTGTGGCCTCCCTGACGGACACGCTGAACCAGTTCAACGTCGACGCGCAGGTCACCGGCTTCAGCCGCGGCCCCACCGTGACCCGCTACGAGATTGAGCTGTCCGCGGGCACCAAGGTGGAACGCGTCACGGCGCTGTCCAAGAACATCTCCTACGCCGTTGCCTCGAGCGACGTCCGCATCCTGAGCCCGATTCCCGGCAAGTCCGCCATCGGCATCGAGATCCCCAACACGGACCGCGAGACGGTCTCGCTCGGCGATGTGCTCCGCAGCCAGAACGCCCGCCGCACCGACCACCCCATGGTGATGGGTGTCGGCAAGGACGTCGAGGGCGGCTATGTGGTCGCGAACCTGGCCAAGATGCCCCACCTGCTCGTGGCCGGTGCCACCGGTGCCGGTAAGTCGTCGTTCGTGAACTCCATGATCACGTCCATCCTGATGCGTGCCACCCCGGACGAGGTCCGCATGGTCATGGTGGATCCCAAGCGCGTGGAGCTCACGGCGTACGAAGGTGTGCCGCACCTGATCACGCCCATCATCACCAATCCCAAGAAAGCCGCCGAAGCCCTGCAATGGGTGGTCCGGGAAATGGACGCCCGCTACGACGACCTCGCGAACTACGGGTTCAAACACATTGATGACTTCAACAAGGCTGTCCGGGCCGGCAAGGTCCACCCGCCGGTCGACTCCAAGCGCGTCATCCGCCCCTACCCGTACCTGCTGGTGATCGTGGACGAGCTCGCCGACCTCATGATGGTGGCCCCGCGCGACGTCGAAGATTCCATCGTCAGGATCACCCAGCTGGCGCGTGCCGCCGGTATCCACCTGGTGCTCGCCACCCAGCGGCCCTCGGTGGACGTCGTCACCGGCCTGATCAAGGCCAACGTACCGTCCCGCATGGCCTTCGCGACCTCCTCCGTGACCGACTCCCGCGTGGTCCTGGACCAGCCCGGAGCGGAAAAGCTCATCGGCCAGGGTGACGCGCTCTTCCTGCCCATGGGCGCGTCCAAGGCCATGCGCGTGCAGGGCGCCTGGGTCACTGAATCGGAAATCCACAAGGTCGTTGAGCACGTCAAGGGCCAGCTCAAGGTCGACTACCGCGACGACGTCGCCCCCGAGGCGCAGAAGAAGCAGATCGATGACGACATCGGGGATGACCTTGAGGTCCTGCTGCAGGCCACTGAGCTCGTGGTGACCACCCAGTTCGGCTCAACCTCCATGCTGCAGCGCAAGCTGCGCGTCGGCTTCGCGAAGGCGGGCCGGCTCATGGACCTGCTCGAATCCAGGGGAGTGGTGGGGCCCTCGGAGGGTTCCAAGGCCCGCGACGTCCTGGTGAAGCCCGATGACCTGGCGGCGGTCCTCGCAGCCATGAAGGGCCAGGACGCCCCGGCCGCGCCGGATTCCCAGACCGCGGCGCTGAGTGACAACGCCAACGCGAACATCGCCCAGGGCGGTTATGCCGAGGACCTCGTGGCGGCGGACCTGGACAACCGCACCCAGAAAGTCGAATACTACGACGGCGCAGACGGCAGCTCCGGTGACGACGAGGACGGCTCCGAGGACGCCTGGTCGCTCACCGGACGGTAGCCTAGGAGAGTGACTAGCACTGAAGCCAACAGCTCAGGCTCCGCCTCCGGGATCTGGAACCTTCCGAACATCCTGACGATGCTGCGGATTGCGCTGGTGCCGTTCTTCGTCTGGTTCCTCGTCGCGGACGCTCCGGGGCTCGATAGCCAGAACGGCGTCTGGCGCTGGGCCGCTGCCCTGACGTTTGCCGTCGCCATCTACACCGACAAGCTCGACGGCGACATCGCCCGCAGCAGGGGACTCATCACCAACTTCGGCAAGATTGCCGATCCCATCGCGGACAAACTGCTGACGGGCTCCGCACTGGTGATGCTGTCCGTCCTGAGCGAGCTGCCCTGGTGGATCACCATCCTGATCCTGGTCCGCGAATGGGGCATCACGGCACTGCGGTTCTTCGTCATCCGCTACGGCGTCATTCCGGCGTCGCGTGGCGGCAAGCTGAAGACCGTTGTGCAGACCGTTGCGATCCTGCTATATGTGATTCCGCTCGCATCGCTGGCCCCGTGGCTGGGTGTGGTCGCCTTCCTGGTGATGCTCGCCGCCGTGGCCATCACCGTCTGGACCGGAGTCCAGTATGTTGTCGAAGCACTCAAGCTGCGGGCAAGCGGACGTCGTGCCGCCAGCCAGCGCGTTCAAGGAGAAATGCCGTGAGCAATCTGCACCGCATCGCCGAACAGGCAGTTACCGGCGCCATCTCGCGGGGACTGACAGTCGCCACCGCCGAATCGCTGACAGCGGGCATGGTGACGGCGGTCCTCGCTGACACACCCGGCGCCTCGGGCATGCTTCAGGGCGGAGTCGTGTCCTACCAGAACGCAGTCAAAGCGGACGTCCTGGGCGTGCCCCAAGAGTTGCTCGACGCCGTCGGATCCGTCGAGGGAGCAGTTGCAGAAGCGATGGCAGCCGGAGCCCGAAGGGTCTGCGGCGCGGACGTGGGGGTGTCGACAACCGGCGTCGCCGGTCCGGAACCGCACGGCGGGAAAGCCGTGGGAACAGTCTTCGTCGGCATCGCCACCGCGGAGGGCACGACGTCGTTCGGTTACGTTTTTGAGGGGAACCGCGCCGACATCCGCGGACAGGCCTGCGCGGCTGCATTGGAGCGGCTGCTTGAGGCGCTATCTTCCGAGGCTTACCAGGCGTAAAGTTGCCGGGAACAAAATTTGATTCCTAATAGTTGTTAGATTGTGTCGCTTCCGAATCGCGGTGGCGCCTAGGATGAGTAAATAATTATGGTTCGCCTGATGAGGGCGGGCCTGACGAACGAGGGAGCAAGGCGATACAGATGGTAAAGCAGCCCGTATCCGTGAACGGCGTTGTCCGCTGGAAGGATGTGGGCCTCGCCGATCAGGCAAAGAGCGAACAGAAGGAGCGCAAGATGGTTGTACTTCGTCACGAAATCGGTGATGTTCTGCGCGACGTTCGCCAGCGTCAGGGCCGAACCCTCCGCGAAGTTTCACACAGTGCCCGGGTTTCCCTGGGTTACCTCAGTGAAGTGGAGCGCGGCCAGAAGGAAGCCTCTTCGGAGCTGCTGTCTTCGATCTGCTCGGCCCTGGACGTCCCGCTGTCCAGCATGCTCCGCGAAGTCAGCGACCGCGTCGCCGTCGCTGAGGGCGTTGCTGTTCCGGACACCGTTCCGCAGGAATTCTCGCAGCGTTATGGCCGCGACCTTGACCGCGAACTCAACACTGAACTGTCTGCCGAACTGGCCAAGGGACTGCTCTCGGGCGCCCGCTGACCTGCGTCGTTCATACTCAGTCATACCAGACTCACGCGAAGGGCCTCCGGCAAAGCCGGAGGCCCTTCGGCGTTAAACCAAGGCTAAGTACCGGGCCGGTTGGCTTCGTCCTTCGGGAAGCCGTCGCGCTCATACGTCGCGTTGAGCTTCGCCATGTATGTGGCAAGAGTCTGAAGTTCTTCCACCGGCCATTCCCCCAGCCGCTCACGGAAAACCTCCCGCCGAGCGTCCTGGACCTGGTGCATCTTCTCCTCGCCCTTGGGGGTCAGCTGGATGGTCTGGGCCCGGCCGTCGAGGGGATCGGCCTCCTTGGACACCAGACCGATGCTTTCGAGGAATGCAATCTGCCGGCTGACAGACGGTTTGCCGACGCCGATGCATGATGCCAGTTCCGTGAGCCTGATGGGACCTTCCCGGCGGATGACGGTGAGGAGGCCGTACGCGGCCGGTTCCATGTCCGGGTGCACTTCCCGCGACAGCTGCTGGGACAGGGCGCGGCCACGGCGCCAGAACAGGCTGATCTGATGTTCCACGGTTCGCAGGGCCGCGTCGACGCTGTTTTCGGTGGCCCTTGGGGCATCGGGTTCCACGGCTGGGTTGCTCATGGCAACCATTCTATTGGCCGCAGCCGTGAGAGACTTTATCGGTGAGAATCAGCGACTTCTGGCGGCTAATGGACGATGAGTTCGGTGCAGGCTACTCCCGTGTCCTCAGCAGCTCACTGGTGCTGGCAGGTGTCGGCAGCCGGACAGCGGACCAGGCGCTGGCAGCCGGTGTTCCTCCGCGGCAGGTCTGGCTCGCCATGTGCGACGTGCAGGACGTCCCGGCGGACCGGCGGCTCGGCAGGGACATCAAGCCGTCCCGCAACTGATCCACGGCGCCCTGACGCTGGATGGCTCCGCCCTTGACACGCCGGGCAATTGTTCGAATATCTGTTCGGGTAGGGCTATGCTTTTTTCAGAGCGTTTTCCACATACGCAATGTCATCCGGCAAGAATGTCGGTGGGTGCCGTTAGCGTCGGTGATGACAGATAAAGGGCCGCTCAGGCCACTCCACAGCGAGAAAACTAGAGGTGTGAACCATGGCGGCAGCCCCGGATCGTCAGAAGGCGCTCGATGCAGCGCTTGCCCAGATCGACAAGCAGTTCGGCAAAGGCTCTGTTATGCGGCTGGGCGACGAAGTGCGTGCGCCCATCGAAGTAATCCCCACCGGCTCCATTGCCCTGGACGTTGCTCTGGGAATTGGCGGCCTGCCGCGCGGCCGCGTCGTGGAAATCTACGGCCCGGAATCGTCAGGTAAGACCACCGTTGCCCTGCATGCCGTCGCGAATGCCCAGCGCCTGGGCGGAATTGCTGCGTTCATCGACGCCGAGCACGCCCTGGACCCGGAATATGCCGCCAAGCTGGGTGTGGATACCGACGCGCTGCTGGTCTCCCAGCCGGACACCGGCGAGCAGGCCCTGGAAATCATGGACATGCTGATTGGCTCGGGCTCCCTCGATGTGATTGTCATCGACTCCGTGGCCGCCCTCGTGCCCCGGGCGGAAATTGAAGGCGACATGGGCGACAGCCACGTCGGCCTGCAGGCCCGCCTGATGAGCCAGGCGCTCCGTAAGATCACCGGACGTTTGAGCCAGACCAAGACCACCGCCATCTTCATTAACCAGCTGCGTGAGAAAATCGGCGTCTTCTTCGGCTCGCCCGAGACTACCACCGGTGGTAAGGCGCTGAAGTTCTACGCCTCCATCCGCATCGACGTCCGCCGCATCCAGACGCTGAAGGAAGGCGCTGATTCAGTGGGCAACCGCACCAAGGCGAAAATCGTCAAGAACAAGATGGCCCCGCCCTTCAAAATCGCTGAATTCGACATCATCTACGGCCAGGGCATCTCCCGCGAGGGCGGCATCATCGATATGGGCGTGGAGCACGGCCTGATCAAGAAGTCCGGTTCCTGGTTCACCTACGACGGTGACCAGCTGGGCCAGGGCATGGAGAACTCGCGACGCTTCCTGCGCGACAATCCGGAGCTTGCCGCGGAGCTGGAGCGCCTCATCAAGGAGAAGCTCGGCGTCGGCGTCAAGCCCGCCGAAGCTGACAAGGAAGCGTCTCCGAAGCTCAAGGCCGTTGACGGTTTCTAGGGGAACCCGGCGGAGCGGGCCAGGATTCCGATCCCGGAAACCTGGCCCGGCTGCGTTCGACGATGCGGGCCCGGACGGGGTCATTCCCGCCGAGGCCGGGTTCGCGCCGGATCCGCAAGCGGAACACGATGGTGAGCCGGATCCGGCCTCCGTTGCACGGGCGATCGTGCTGCGGCAGCTGACCGCTTCACCGAAAAGCAGGTTGCAGCTTGCCCGCAAGCTGGCCGAGCGCAATGTTCCGGAGGACGTGGCCGAGGCCGTCCTGGACAGGTTCGAAGAAGTCCGGCTCGTGGATGACGCCGAGTTTGCGGACATGTGGGTACGGAGCAGGTCCCAGACCCGGAAGCTCGCCAAGGGTGCGTTGCGGCGCGAGCTTGCGGACAAGGGTATTGAGGCCGACATTGCTGCCCGGGCCCTGGAGCAGGTCAGTGACGAAGCGGAGGAGTCTGCCGCCCGTGAACTCGTCCAACGCAAGCTCAAAGGCACCGCAGACCTCACGGACCGCGCCGAGCGGGACAAGGTGACGCGTCGGCTGGCCTCGATGCTGGCCCGGAAGGGGTACCAGCCATCGCAGGCCTTCCGGATCGTCGGGGAGGTCCTCGACGCCGCAGCCGGCGGGCAGGCGGAAACGGAATTCCTATGAACCGGTACCCTTAACAGGTGAGTTTGACCATTCCCTCCCCAGCGTCCGGCACCAGCACTTCCGCCAGCCCGGATGGAGCCCCCGCAGCGGCGCCGCCGCGCACTTACCAGGTGCGCACTTTTGGCTGCCAAATGAACGTGCACGACTCCGAGCGGATGGCCGGGATGCTCGAAGGCGCGGGGTATGTCCCGGCGACCGGTGAGCACGCCGACGTCGTGGTGTTCAACACATGCGCCGTCCGGGAGAACGCCGACAACAAGCTTTACGGCAACCTCGGAATGCTGGCCCCGGTCAAAGCCGCCAACCCGGGGATGCAGATCGCCGTGGGCGGCTGCCTGGCGCAGAAGGACCGCGAAACCATCCTGAAGAAGGCCCCATGGGTGGACGCCGTCTTCGGCACGCACAACGTCGGTGCCCTGCCCGCGCTCCTCGACCGCGCCCGTCACAACAATGAGGCGCAGCTCGAGATCCTGGAATCACTCGACGTTTTCCCCTCCACCCTCCCCACCAAGCGGGACTCCGTGTACTCGGGCTGGGTGTCGATCTCGGTGGGATGCAACAACACGTGCACCTTCTGCATCGTTCCTGCCCTGCGCGGCAAGGAGAAGGACCGCCGTCCGGGCGACATCCTCGCCGAGATTCAGGCACTGGTGGACGACGGCGCCATCGAGGTGACACTCCTGGGCCAGAACGTGAACTCCTACGGCGTGGAATTCGGCGACCGCCAGGCGTTCTCCAAGCTGCTGCGTGCCTGCGGTGAAATCGAAGGGCTGGAGCGGGTCCGCTTCACCAGCCCGCACCCCGCTGCCTTCACGGACGACGTCATCGACGCCATGGCCGAAACCCCGAACGTTATGCCGCAGCTTCACATGCCCCTGCAATCGGGCTCGGACAAAGTACTCAAGGACATGAAGCGGTCATACCGCTCCACCAAATTCCTGGGCATCCTGGACAAGGTCCGGGAACGGATTCCGCATGCCGCCATTTCGACGGACATTATCGTCGGCTTCCCCGGTGAAACCGAAGAGGACTTCCAAGCCACGCTGGACGTCGTCGAAAAGTCGCGCTTCGCCACTGCGTTCACGTTCCAGTACTCGAAGCGTCCCGGCACCCCCGCCGCGGATCTGCCGGACCAGCTCCCCAAGGCCGTGGTCCAGGAGCGCTTTGAGCGTCTGACCGCCCTGCAGGACCGGATTGCAGCCGAGGAAAACGCCCGTCAGCTGGGCCGCCGGGTGGAGGTCATGGTCACGGCACAGTCCGGCCGCAAGTCGGAGGAAACACACCGGCTGTCGGGCCGGTCGCAGGATCAGCGGCTGGTGCATTTCTCAGTCCCGGAGGGTGCGGAGAAGCCCCGGCCCGGAGACCTCGTGACCGTCACGATCACGGAAGCAGCTGCGTTCCATCTGGTGGCCGATCCGGCATCGCCGGCAGACTACGCGCTCCGCCGGTCGCGTGCGGGTGACGCCTGGGACAGGTCCCAGGCGGATTCCTGCGGCGCCCCGGTGCCCGGCGGCGGCTCCGGTGCGACCGGCGGCAAGAGCGGCGTGTCCCTTGGTATGCCGGCGCTCCCCGTCCGCCGCAACTAGGCAATGGCCACGCCCATAGGGAACGGCCGGGACGCCTTTGTGCCGTCGGCCGGGGCGCGCGGTGCCGACGCCGGTCAGCCGCCTGTCATTGCGGTGGTCGGCCCCACCGGATCCGGGAAGTCGGATCTCGCCGTTTCGCTCGCGCTGGAACTTGACGGCGAGGTCATCAACGCGGACGCCATGCAGTTCTATCGCGGCATGGACATCGGCACGGCCAAGATCACCGCGGAGGAGCGCAGGGGAGTCCGGCACCACCTGCTGGACACCCTCGACGTCACCCAGGAAGCCAGCGTGTCCGATTTCCAGCGGGAGGCGCGCGCCGCCGTCGCCAATATCCACGGCAGGGGCAGGCGGGCCATCCTCGTCGGCGGATCGGGCCTGTATGTCCGGGCAGCGCTGGACGTGCTCGAGTTTCCCGGAACGGATCCGGACATCAGGCGCCGGCTCGAAGCCGAAGCCGACGACACCGGCCTTGCCGCGCTGCGCACCAGGCTGGAAGCCGTGGACCCGGTTTCCGCCGCCCGGCTGGGAGACGCCCGCAGGGTTGTCCGCGCACTGGAGGTCTTCGAGCTGACAGGACGCCCGTTCAGCTCCTTCATGCCGGCCCGGGAGTACTTCCAGCCGGCAGTCCAGATCGGCCTCGAGGTGGACCGGGAGCTCCTGAAGGACAGGCTGGCGCAGCGTGTTCACAGTATGGTCGCCCGCGGGCTGCAGGCCGAAGTGCAGCGGCTGGACGCTGCAGGGCTGAGAAAGGGCAAGACCGCGTCCCGTGCCCTGGGTTACTCCCAGTTCCTCAAAGTGCTCGACGGTGCATGGGATGCCGGCCAGGCCACGGAAGACACCATTGTGGCCACGCGAAAATTCGCCCGCCGGCAGCTCACCTGGTTCAGGGCTGATCCCCGCATCACCTGGCTCGACTGGCAGGACCCGGACCTGGTGGACAAAGCAGCGGCCATCTGCCGCTGAGCCGGCGCTGCTCAGCCCGCGCCAGCCCCGTGCGCACGGTTTTCGGGCCCGTCCACCCGTGACTGTAATCTTGAACCATGGACGAAACCCTTGCACCCACCCCTGACCGCACACTCCAGGGGCTGAGTGGCCTGGCCTTCTCCAAGGGCCACGGCACCGGCAATGATTTCGTGCTTGTTGCCGACCCCGGGGGCACCTGGCCCATTGCGCCCGAGCAGGTCGCGGAACTCTGCGACCGCCACCGCGGAATCGGCGGCGACGGGTTGATCCGCGCCGTGCCGTCACGCTGCCTTCCGGAGGGGCGCGAGCTGCAGGCAGTCCACCCGGACGCCGAGTGGTTCATGGACTACCGCAACGGCGACGGCTCCCTGTCGGAAATGTGCGGCAACGGCGTGCGCGTCTTCGTCCACTTCCTCGTTGCCGAGGGACTGGTCCGGCTCGAGACCGGCGATGCGCTGACCATCGGCACGCGAGGGGGCGTCAAAACGGTCGTGCGGACTGAGGAGGGCTACGCCGTGGACATGGGCCCGTGGGAGTTCATTTTCCCGGGAGAGGCAACTGCACGCGCCATGGACTCGCTTGTGACCGCCGATGGCCTGGAAGTGCCGCGGCCGGCGCTGTCTGTCAGCATGGGGAACCCGCACACCGTGGTGGCGCTGGCAGAGCTCAGCGAACTTGAGGCAACCCAGCTGTTCAAGGCACCGCACGTTGACCCGAAGCCGGCCAACGGCACCAATGTGGAGTTCGTCGTACCCTCCGAACCGCTGGTGCATGACGGCGTGGGGACCATCACCATGCGCGTCCACGAGCGCGGCGTGGGGGAGACGCAGTCATGCGGCACCGGCGCCTGTGCGGCAGCCGTTGCCATCCGTCACTGGGCCGGGCAGGGCGCTCCGGATGCCTGGAACGTCAAGGTGCCGGGCGGCGTCGTCGGCGTGAAATTCTTTCCGGGGCCGGAAGGCCACGAGCATGTGGAACT
This sequence comes from Arthrobacter sp. P4_H3, assembly GCF_056400885.1. Taxonomy (NCBI): domain Bacteria; kingdom Bacillati; phylum Actinomycetota; class Actinomycetes; order Micrococcales; family Micrococcaceae; genus Arthrobacter; species Arthrobacter sp. P4_H3. The sequence continues at coordinate 53,627 of NZ_JBFUKK010000011.1, read as the reverse complement.
CAGCGGTCCGGCCGTGATCGTGGCTAGTGGGACGCTTTCCTGACCCGAAGGATCCTGAACGACTTCGAGGTGCTCTCCCGGGTGACGGTGAAGCTGCTGTCCAGTTCGGCGCCCAGCCAGCGCTGCAGCGAATCCGAACCAAGGTTCTTCTGGACCACCAGCCAGGCCGACCCGCCCGCGGCCAGCCGGGGCAGCCACAGCAGCAGCAGGGAGTGAAGTTCGTCCTTGCCTATGCGGATGGGGGGATTGGACCAGATGGTGTCGAACCGGAGGCCGGGATCAACGTCGGCCGGCAGGCTGGCCGTGACGTTGCCCAGCCCCAGCAGGCCGGCGTTTTCGTTGGTCAGCGCGACACAGCGCTCATTCACGTCCACGGCATAGACGTGCGCGTGGGGGGCCCTGAGGGCCATCGTCAGGGCGATCGGGCCCCAGCCGCAGCCGATGTCCAGCAGGTTGCCCTGGGGAGACGGGGCCGGCGCGTCAGCCAGCAGCACAGCGGTGCCCTTGTCGATCCCGTCGGGGCTGAAGATGCCGCTGGAGGTCTGCAGCTTGCGGGCTTCACCGGCAAGCTCCACGGTTAGCGGCTTGCGGGTGAACGGCCCGGCGGGCTGGGCGCTGAAATAGTGTGCAGACTCCATAACTCGCCAGATTAGTTGTCCCGGGCGCGGATGGGAAACGCGGGGGGAACGGAACAGGGAAACCGGTCTGCTAATCTTGAATTCATGTTCTTGATCTTTGAGTAGCCGGCACGGGCCCTGGCCCGTCCCGCAGCGACGCAGGTAATCACCTTCCGCTCAGTGCACCGTCCTGCCGTGATCCTCCGGCCGGACGTGATGCCCGAACTACTTGGAGTACAGCAATGCTGATCATCTGACCTGCCATCGGAATCCCGTCATCCGGACGGCGCGCGTGAACTTCCCTGTGGAACACCGCACCGTGTGGAAAACCGTCCGCTGACCATTCCGGTGTCACCGACGCCACCGCATCCTGCGCAACGGCGCCTGCCAGGCAGGCCGCCTCGCCACCGCCCATACCGCCGCCCGCTGCGCCGCAGCCGCCGGCATCCCAGGAGCCCGAATGACCAATAGTCGTCAGCCCAGCGCGAATACCGCCCCGCAGACAAGTAATCAGCATTATTCTGAAGGTGTCGAATCTTCAAAGGAGAACATGACCAACCAGCCCAACACCGGATCAGATTCAGCCTCACAGGACATGAGTCCTGAGGAAATCCAGGCTGTCATCGACCGGATTCTGTCCAAGGATGTCCCGGCCCGCTCCGCCAAATCCGACCCGGAAGACCCGCGGGGAGTCTTGGGGTCGGCGCAGGCGATTTCCCGCCAGGACAGCGAACACAGCATCTTCGACGGGGACCAGCAGGACCTCGAAGAACGCCGGGCCCTGCGCCGCACGGCAGGCCTGTCCACCGAGCTCGAGGACGTCACCGAGGTTGAATACCGGCAGCTGCGCCTTGAACGGGTGGTCCTGGCCGGTCTCTGGTCAGAGGGAACCCTGGCGGACGCCGAAAACTCACTGCGTGAACTTGCTGCACTCGCGGAGACGGCAGGCTCGGAAGTGCTGGACGGCATCGTCCAGCGCCGCGCGAAGCCCGATCCCGGCACGTTCCTGGGTTCCGGCAAGGCGCTGGAACTCAAAGACATCGTGATGTCCACAGGTGCCGACACCGTGGTGGTGGATGCCGAGCTGGCACCCTCACAGCGGCGCGGACTTGAAGACATCGTGAAGGTTAAGGTCATCGACCGCACGGCCCTGATCCTGGACATCTTCGCCCAGCACGCCAAGAGCCGCGAAGGCAAGGCGCAGGTGGAGCTGGCGCAGCTCGAGTACCTGCTCCCGCGCCTGCGCGGCTGGGGCGAATCAATGTCCCGGCAGGCCGGTGGCCAGGTGGGCGGCGCAGGTGCCGGCATGGGCTCCCGCGGTCCCGGTGAAACCAAGATCGAACTGGACCGGCGGCGGATCCGCACCCGGATGGCCAAGCTGCGGCGTGAAATCGCCGCGATGAAGCCGGCGCGGGAAACCAAGCGGGCCAACCGCCGTCGTAATTCCGTCCCGTCCGTTGCCATCGCCGGGTACACGAACGCCGGAAAGTCCTCGCTCCTGAACCGGCTGACCGATGCCGGTGTCCTGGTGGAGAACGCCCTGTTCGCGACGCTGGATCCAACCGTCCGCAAGGCGGAAACTGCCGACGGCCTGGGCTATACCCTGGCCGACACGGTGGGCTTCGTCCGCTCACTTCCCACGCAGCTGGTGGAAGCCTTCCGGTCCACCCTGGAGGAAGTGGCTGACGCGGACCTCATCCTGCACGTCGTGGACGTCTCGCACCCCGATCCGGAGGGCCAGATCGCCGCGGTCCGCGCCGTGTTCAGCGAAGTGGACGCGCGCAAGGTCCCGGAAATCATCGTGCTGAACAAGGCTGATGCCGCGGATCCGTTCGTGGTGGAACGCCTGAAGCAGCGCGAACCCCGCCATGTGGTGGTGTCCGCGCGGACCGGCCAGGGCATTGCTGAACTGCTGAAAGCGATCAGTGAGGCCATCCCGCGGCCGAGCGTCAAGATGGAACTGCTGATTCCCTACAATCGCGGGGACCTGCTCAGCAAACTCCACGAAACGGACGCCGAAATCCTTCGCCTGGACCATGAGGAGGAGGGCACACGTGCCCTCGTCATGGTGCGCGAGGGGCTTGCCTCTGAACTGGAATCCTTCATCAGCAATGTCTGATTCCGGGGCTGGGGAAGCCAGCGGCTCTGCCGGCGAGCAGTTCGTCATCGAGCTGCTCGACCGGGCGGTTTCCGGCATGGGCGGACAGAGCCGCAGCGGCCAGCACGAGATGGCCCGGCAGGTGGCACGCGCTATCGATAGCGGCGACCACCTGCTGGTCCAGGCCGGAACGGGCACCGGAAAGTCCCTGGCGTACCTCATTCCGTTGATCGCCCATTCACTGGTCAGCGACAAACCCACGCTCGTCTCCACGGCCACCCTCGCCCTGCAGACCCAGATCGTGGGCAGGGACCTCCCCAGACTGCTGGAAACGATCACTCCCGCCCTTGAACGTCCCGTCAAGGTGGCACTCGTCAAGGGCAGGTCCAACTACGTCTGCCGGCACAAGCTCGACGGCGGGTTCCCCTCCGAGGAGCCGTCCGAGGGACAGCTTTTCTCGCTGGGAGAGGACACCAGCGTCCCGCACTTTGCCGCCTCCTTGGGCGGCCCTGCGTCGCAACTGGGCAAGGAAGTGGTCCGGCTCCGCGAGTGGGCGGAGAAGACGGCCTCGGGAGACCGTGACGAGCTTATGCCCGGTGTGACGGACCGGGCCTGGCGGCAGGTGTCCGTAACATCGATGGAATGCCTGGGAGCACAGAAATGCCCCATGGCTGCCGAGTGCTTCAGCGAACTGGCCCGGCAGAACGCGGCCGACGCCGACGTGGTGGTCACCAACCACGCCATGCTGGCCGTCAGTGCCTTCGAAGGGCTCGCCGTGCTGCCGGAGTACGACGTCGTGGTGGTTGACGAGGCCCACGAGCTGCAGGACAGGGTGACGGGAGCAGTCTCCGGCCAGCTGTCCGTGGCCATGGTCCACGCCGCCGCTTCTGGCGCGCGCAAAAACACCGGCATCACGGTTGATGCGCTCAACAACGCAGCCGCGAACCTAGAGGTGGCCATCGCCGGGGTTCCGAGCGGCCTTCTGCCCAACGGCCTCAACGACGAACAGCTCGACTGTGTGGACCAGCTGCGCGAAGCCTGCCGCGCGGCCCTTTCCGACTCCAAAGGGGACAGCGCCAACACGGCCGACGGCGGGCGCCAGCTTGCGCGGTCACGCCTGATGGTCATCCTCGAACTTTGCGAACGCCTGATTGCCGCCCGGGAAAACCGCGAGGTGGTGTGGTTCTCGCGGGCCAGCACGTTTGACCCGCAGCAGGGCTACTCGCAGCCGGACGACGCCGCACCGGCCCTGATCAACATCGCCCCCCTGAGCGTGGCCGGGAAGCTGCGCGACGGGCTCTTCGCGGACCACACAGTGGTCCTCACCTCGGCCACACTCGCGATCGGATCGGCCTTCGAGCCGGCGGCGGGAGGGCTCGGGCTGGTGGGTCCCGGGGCACCCAGCTGGACCGGTGTGGATGTCGGATCGCCGTTCGATTACCCCAAGCAGGGCATCCTCTATGTTGCCAGCCACCTGCCGAAGCCCGGACGTGGAACATCGCCCGAAGCGCTCGACGAGCTCGAGAAACTGATCCGGGCCTCGGGCGGCGGGGCGCTGTGCCTCTTTTCGTCGCGCCGGGCGGCGGAGGACGCGGCCGAGGCGATGCGGCCGCGACTGGATGTCAGCATCCTCTGCCAGGGCGAATCAACCATGACCGCCCTGGTGCGCCAGTTCGCCGACGAACCGGACACGTGCCTTTTCGGCACCATGTCACTTTGGCAGGGCGTCGATGTTCCCGGCGTTTCGTGCAGGCTGGTGGTCATCGACCGGATCCCGTTCCCCAGGCCGGACGACCCCCTGATGACCGCGCGCTCCAGGGCGGTGGCCCAGGCGGGCGGCAACGGTTTTATGTCGGTGTCTGCCACGCATGCAGCCATCCGGCTTGCCCAGGGGGCAGGCCGCCTGATCCGTTCTACGGGCGATAAAGGCGTGGTGGCTGTTCTTGACTCCCGGCTGTCCACGGAACGCTACGGGGGCTTCCTGAGGGCCGCCCTGCCGCCGTTCTGGCCGACGACTGATCCTGCGGTGGCGGTGGCGGCCCTGAGTAGGCTAGCGAAGGCCCCCGCGTAGGCCGGGCTGCCGGCTGACGCGGGGGAGCGGCGGCTACAGCGAGCGGAGAACCGAAACGACCTTGCCCATGATGTTGGCGTGATCGCCGAGAATGGGCTCGTACTGCGTGTTCTGCGGGAGCAGCCAGGTGTGGCCGTCACGCTGGCGGAATGTCTTGACGGTGGCTTCATCATCGAGCAGGGCGGCCACAATGTCGCCGTTCACGGCATCACTCTGCCGGCGGACCACCACCCAGTCGCCGTCGCAGATTGCCGCGTCGATCATGGAGTCGCCGGACACCTTCAGCATAAAAAGCTCGCCGTGGCCGACGAGCTGCCGCGGCAGGGGCATGACGTCCTCGACCATCTGGTCCGCCAGGATGGGCCCGCCTGCCGCAATCCGGCCCACCAAGGGGACCATCGCCGTATCCGTTGCCGTGGCCAGTTCGGAAACGGACAGGCCGCCAATGGTGCGCAGCCGGGCAGGCTTCTCCACGCCGGAGATCTTGGCGGTTCCCTCGTCCAGGGTCAGCGGCATGAGCACTTCCATGGCGCGCGGACGCTTGGGGTCGCGCCGGAGGTAGCCCAGCTTCTCGAGCTGTGAGAGCTGGTGGGTGACGCTGGAGAGGCTGGCCAGGCCCACGGTGTCGCCAATTTCACGCATGGACGGCGGATAGCCGTTGTCGTTGACGGACCGCTGGATGGTTTCCAGAATCTTCTTCTGCCGCACCGTGAGGCCCTTGGGCTTCGCTGGTGACTGCAGGCTCCGCTGCGTAGCCCTGCCGCCGGTGGCTTGTGCTGCCATGTTCGCCAACGCCTTTCGTTCCACCCGGCCTCCGTGGCTGCAGCTGCCGGGAACTTCCGGCCTGAAAATGTCAGACCCTGCTGATCAACTGCAGAAGTGGTTGTTCTGTAGCTCAAACGTAGGTCAGCCGCACACGTTTTTCAAACATTTGTTCTAGTGAGTCTCGACAATGTTCGTTAATAAGTGCTAGAACAGAAACAGCAAAGTTCGAATATGTGTTCTAGTCGCAAGCCCCATTCGGTTCTATGTTCGAAGAGTTCCATGTTCGAAGGCCGGGACGGGCGGATGGCATCTTTGGGAACATGCCGGGCGGCACAGTCAGGTCCAGGAGGGCTCAGTTCATGTCAGCAATACGCGCTATTCAGGGTTCGGGTCAGCAGCGTTCGAAAGAGCAGCGTTCCACCAGTCGGGTAGACCACGGCTCCGGAATGCAGGGCTTCAACTGGGAGGACCGTCCTTCAGGGAAGGCCAGGTCCGCCCAGCCACCGCTCCGCCTGACCCGCCGGGGCCGCATTGTCCTGGTGGGCCTCCCGCTGATTCTGCTGTCGGTGGTGCTCATTTCACTGGCCGGCTTCCTCAACTCCCCGGCCAAGGCCGCGGATTCCGTGTCCGAGCTGTCGCTGACTCCAACAGTGTCTGTCACGGTCCAGCCCGGGGAGTCCCTCTGGGGAATTGCCGGCACCGTGGCGCCGGAGCGTGATCCCCGCGACGTGGTGGCGGACATCGTCCAGCTCAACAACCTCGACGGCGGCAAAGTCATGCCGGGCCAGCAGATCTTCGTCCCCTCGAAGTAGAACAGCGGCCCGGGGGGCGTCACAGTTTCAGCGGCCCGGCCACCCTCACTTAAACTGTTGAAGTGACTGACCAGCTAGAGCGACTGAACCGACTTCCCCTCCGGACAAACCTGCGGGGCCTTACCCCGTACGGAGCGCCGCAGCTGGACGTTCCCATCCTGCTCAACGTCAACGAGAACACCCATGGTGTTCCGGCGGATGTCCTCGCGGCCATTTCCGAGGCCGTGACGGCAGCTGCCGCGGGACTGAACCGGTATCCGGACCGTGAGTTCACCGAACTCCGTGAGCGCCTTGCGGAGTACCTCGGGCACGGCCTGGGAGCGGAGAACATCTGGGCCGCCAACGGGTCCAACGAAGTGCTTCAGCAGATTCTGCAGGCATTCGGCGGACCGGGCCGCACAGCCCTTGGGTTCCCGCCCACGTACTCCATGTACCCTCTCCTGGCGAGCGGAACGGACACGGAATACATCGTCGGCCAGCGGGCGGACGACTACGGACTCAGCGCCGAATCGGCGGCCCGGCAGGTCAGGGAACTTCAGCCCAATATCGTTTTCCTGTGCTCGCCCAACAATCCCACCGGCACCGGCCTGGGACTGGATGTGGTCGAGGCCGTCTACGCTGCCGGCGAGGCCAGCCAGACGGTTGTGATCGTTGATGAGGCGTACCACGAGTTCGCCCACGACGGCACGCCCAGCGCGCTGACGCTCCTTCCCGGCCGTGAGCGCCTGATCGTGTCCCGCACCATGAGCAAAGCCTTCGCCCTCGCCGGGGCACGGCTGGGCTACATGGCGGCTGCCCCCGAAGTTACTGACGCCCTGCGCCTGGTGCGGCTGCCGTACCACCTGTCCGCCATCACCCAGGCCACGGCCCTGGCCGCGCTGACCCACCGCGAAGCCCTCATGGCGGACGTCGAGGACATCAAACTGCAGCGCGACCGGATCGTCACGGAGCTGACGCGAATGGGCCTCAAGCCCGCCGCGTCGGATTCCAACTACGTCTTCTTCGGCGGGCTGGAAAACCCGCACGAGATCTGGCAGGGACTGCTGGACGCTGGGGTCCTGATCCGGGATGTGGGGATCCCGGGCCACCTGCGCGTCACTGCCGGAACTGAGACGGAAACCACAGCGTTCCTGGAAGCCCTCGAACTGATCCTGACCGGGCAGCCCAGCGTCCCGGCCTAAACTGGAATCAGACCCACGTCACCAGGGCTCCGGTTCTCACAAGCCGGCACCCGGACAACACTTCTCCTTCATCTAAAGGACACAACACATGAGCACCACCGGATCCATTGCTGCCGAGGCCCGGACCGCACGCATGGAGCGTGCCACGAGCGAATCGTCCGTGCTGGTCGAGATCAACCTTGACGGCACCGGCGTCTCGGACATCAGCACCTCGGTTCCGTTCTACGACCACATGCTGACGGCCCTGTGCAAGCACTCGCTCATCGATATGACCGTCAAGGCAACCGGTGACATCCACATCGACGTCCACCACACGGTGGAGGACGTTGCCATCACGTTTGGCGAGGTGCTCCGCACCGCCCTGGGCAACAAGGCCGGTATCCGCCGGTTCGGCGAAGCCACGGTTCCCCTCGACGAAGCCCTGGCCCACGCCGTGGTTGACGTCTCCGGGCGGCCCTACCTCGTGCACGGCGGCGAGCCCGCGGGCCAGGAATACCACCTGATCGGCGGACACTTCACGGGTTCCCTGACCCGCCACGTCTTCGAGGCCATCACCTTGCACGCTGGCATCTGCCTGCACATGAACGTCATCGCCGGCCGGGACCCGCACCACATCGTCGAGGCCCAGTTCAAGGCCTTCGCCCGTGCGCTGCGGGCGGCCGTGGAGCCGGATCCCCGCGTTGAAGGCATCCCCTCCACCAAGGGCGCGCTGTGACCGGCCCGGTCCTCCAGGACGGGGCCATCCTGGACCCTGCCGGGAACGCGAAGCCTGCGTCTCCGGAAGGAAAGCCCACCGTCACCGTGCTGGATTACGGTTCCGGCAACGTCCGCTCGGCGGTCCGTGCCCTTGAACGTGCCGGCGCCGAGGTCATCCTCAGTGCCAAGCCGGAGGATGTCCTGAATGCTGACGGACTGCTGGTCCCCGGCGTCGGAGCCTTCGAGACGGTCATGCGCGAGCTCAAGGCCGTGGACGCCATCCGGATGATCGGCCGGCGCGTCGCCGGCGGCCGCCCGGTCCTTGGCATCTGCGTGGGCCTCCAGGTGCTCTTCGAAGCCGGAGTGGAGCACGGTACCGAAGCTGAAGGCATGGGAGAGTGGCCCGGAAAGGTGGAACTGCTGCCTGCCGAAGTGGTTCCCCACATGGGCTGGAACACGGTCACCGTGCCGGAAGGCTCCAAACTGTTCGACGGCGTCGAAAATGAGCGCTTCTACTTCGTGCACTCCTACGGCGTGCAGCACTGGGACTTCGATGTCATCCAGCCGCGCATGGCGGCGCCGCTCGTCACCTGGTCCGAGCACGGCGCGCCGTTCGTCGCCGCCGTGGAAAACGGGCCGTTGTGCGCCACCCAGTTCCACCCGGAAAAATCCGGCGACGCCGGTGCCCGGCTGCTCCGCAACTGGGTCAACGGCCTGCGCCGCAGCCCTGGGCACGCCGCGCAGACAGCCGCGCCAACAGCCGCTGCCGCCACCGGACCGGCCGCCTAGATGTGGTCGATTGTCCTGATGGCCCTCGCCGGCCTCCTGGTTGGCGGAGCACTGTCCTTCCGGCAGCAGAAAAAGCCGCTCTGGACCCAGATTGCTTTCTACGTGTTGGCCGGAATGGCGCTGCTGGCCGCCTCCCTGCTTACCCTGCAGCCGAACTAGCCCGGCCTGTACCGCTCCACAAACGCAGCTTCACTACAACCTGAGGACCCGAAGATGACCACCGAAATGCCGCTGCCCGTACTCGAACTGCTCCCCGCCGTCGACGTCGTGAACGGCCAGGCGGTCCGCCTGGTCCAGGGCGAGGCCGGCAGCGAAACGAGCTACGGCACCCCGCTGGAAGCTGCGCTGAACTGGCAGGAACAGGGCGCCGAGTGGGTGCATCTGGTGGACCTGGACGCAGCCTTTGGCCGCGGCTCGAACGCCGACCTGCTCCGCGAAGTCGTGGGCCGGCTGGACATCAAGGTGGAGCTCTCCGGTGGCCTGCGCGATGACGAGTCGCTGGAGAAGGCCCTGGACCTGGGCGTTGCCCGGGTGAACCTGGGTACTGCCGCCCTGGAAAACCCGGAGTGGACCGCGCGCGCCATCGCCCGCTTTGGTGACAGGATCGCCGTCGGCCTCGACGTGCGCGGGACCACCCTGGCGGGCCGCGGATGGACCAAGGAAGGCGGCGACCTGTGGGACGTGCTGGCCCGGCTCGAAGAAGCCGGTTGCTCACGCTATGTGGTCACCGACGTCACCAAGGACGGCACCCTTCAGGGCCCCAACGTTGAACTGCTCCGCCAAATGGTGGAGAAGACCGGCAAACCGGTGGTGGCCTCCGGCGGCATCTCCAGCCTTGATGACCTCAAGGTCCTGCGGTCCCTCGTCCCGCTGGGCGTCGAAGGCGCCATCGTGGGCAAGGCGCTGTATGCCGGGGCATTTACGCTGCCGGAAGCGCTGGACGTAGCCGGCCGCCGCTAGGCCCGCCGCAACCATGGACCAGCGACCCTCATCGCCTGCCGACGGCGGCCCCGCCAGCCGGGACGATCCCGCCGGGGACCTTGCCGGCGCACCGTCGAAGGCTGCGCCGCGGGCATCCCGCAAGCTTCCGGGCCACATCGCCGCTGCGCTTGCAGGTTCCGGCGGCGCCACGGACTCCGCCGGCCAGCCCTGGGCGGGCCGCAGCCTCGCCGGTGAAGACGCTATTATCCACAACTTCCAGGACGACGACGGTACGGCCGACGCCGGGTACCTCGCCGCGGTTGCCGCTCTTCGCTCGGCTGCGGGCGATGAAGCCGCTGTGGTCGCATCGTTGGCCGCGGCCCGGGTCTTCGTTCCCATCGTTGCCCAGCTTGCCGAGGAAGGCGAAGCCGCGGCTACGCCGCACGGTGAGACCCTGCATGGTGACAAGCAGGCGGATATGGCGCTCGTGACGCTCAAGGCACCGGACGGCCGGACGGCGATGCCGGTGTTCACGTCGGCGGCGGCATTGGAATCGTGGCACCCGGAAGCCCGGCCGGTGGCAGTCTATGCCGCGCGGGCGGCGCTGTCCGCCGTGGCCGAAGGTGCGGAACTCCTGGTCCTGGACCCCGGCTCGGACTACACGTTCGTTGTCCGCCGGCCGGCCGTCTGGGCCCTCGCCCAGCAGCGCGAATGGCTGCCGTCCTATGCGGATCCCGAACTGGCTCGTGCCATGGGCGAGGCAACGGCGGGCTATCCGCCGGTAAGGCGTGTCGAACTTGAACCGGGCGGCGGCGTTGCCTCGGCCACAGCCGGCGGAGCCGTCGTCCCCGGCGGCGGTCCGGGGCCCGAGCTCAGGGTGGTGCTGTATCTGGAAGACGGACTCGACGCTGCCGGTGTCCAGTCAATAGTGGCCGGACTGAACTCCGACTGGTCCCGGAATGCGGTGTTCGCCGAGCGCGTTGACTCGATCGAGGTAAAGTTGCAGCGCGCAGCAGAGTAGCTGGCGGTAATGGGGACACGCTCCGGAGTTGCCGCCGGCAGGATGAAGGACGTAACCCGTGAATTTCGCTCTCTACAAAGAGCTCCTGGCGATCAAGCCTGTGCGGCGGCTGTTGATCGTGGGAATGATAGCCCGCATACCGCACTCCGCGGCGGGCGTACTGCTGACATTGCACATCGTCCTCACCCTGGGTGAGGGATATGCCGCCGCCGGCGCAGCCGCTGCCGTGATGACCATCGGCATCGCCGTGGGCGCGCCGTGGCGCGGACGCCGGGTCGACACAGTGGGCCTTCGGAGGGCCCTGATTCCCTCGGTGATCTCCGAAGCCGTCATCTGGTCCGTGGTGCCGCACGTGCCCTATGAATGGCTGCTGGCATTGGTGTTCGTCGGGGGACTCCTCACGCTGCCCATCTTCAGCGTGGTGCGCCAGTCCCTTGGCGTGCTGGTTGGCGGCGACCAGCGGCGGACGGCATTCGCCTTGGACGCCATCACCACCGAGCTGGTCTTTATGATCGGCCCCGCCGCCGGCGCGATTGTGGCCACCACCGGCCACTCGGTCATCGGGCTGACGGTGGTTGGCGTGTCCACCTCAGTGGCCGGACTCTTCCTGATGTGGTTCAACCCTCCCACCCGCAGTGCGGCGGCGGACGTTGACTACGAAGCGGACCAGCAGGAAGGCGCCGAAGTGGCCGTGGTGGCAGCGGCTCCGGCGCATCTGCAGGAAGCTGCAGCGGAACTCGCGCCGATGGCGGCCGGCGGGCTCCGGCGTTCGGGGCTACGGGACAAGGTGGCCGACAACTTTGCCTGGTTCACCGCAGCCGTGGCCGCGGTCTTTGCTGTGGCGGCCGGGGCCGGGATGGTGCTCAGCGGCACGGACGTGGGCATTGTTGCTGCGTTGGAGACCGGCGGGCATCAGGCGGAGATCGGCCTGGTCTTTATCTTCTGGTGTGCGGCCTCGGTGGTTGGAGGGGTGCTCTATGGCGCCATGCACCGGCCCGTTTCGCCGATTCTCCTGCTGCTCGGAATGGCTGCCCTGACCATCCCGATGGGCTTCGCCCAGGACACCCTGACGCTGTGCCTTCTTTCGCTGCTTCCGGGGCTGCTGTGCGCGCCGGTCCTGTCCTCCGCCTCGGAAAAGGTGGCCGACCTCGTGGAGGAGAGCCGCCGCGGCGAGGCCATGGGCTGGTACGGATCCGCGCTCACCGCCGGAGTGGCACTGGGTGCTCCGCTGGCAGGCGTGTTCATCGATGGCATCGGGCCCTCCGCCGGGTTTGTCTCGGTGGGTACCGCCGGCGTCGTCCTCTGCCTCCTGGGCCTGGTGCTGCAGCACCTGCGCCGCCGCCGGATGGCCGCCTGACGCCTGACCGGAACCGGCCGGGAACAACGACGGCGGGCGGACCTTCGTTGGTCCGCCCGCCGTCGCGTTCTGTGAATCGCCTAGTTGACCGGCCCGGTGTACTTTTCGCCCGGCCCCTTGCCCGGGGCATCCGGAATGGTCGACTCTTCCCGGAAGGCCAGCTGCAGGGAACGGAGTCCGTCACGCAACGGACCGGCGTGCTGTGAACCGATCTCCGGGGCGGCTGCGGTAACGAGGCCGGCCAGCGCCGTGATCAGCTTGCGGGCCTCATCCAAGTCCTTAAGCTCTTCGGCGTTCTCCTCGGCGGCGAGCCCGAGCTTGACGGCCGAAGCGCTCATGAGGTGCACAGCGGCGGTGGTGATGACCTCGATGGCGGGAACTTCCGAGATGTCGCGGATCTGCTGCGACACCTGTTCCTGGCCGCCTCCCTGGCCGGTGGAGGGCTCGAAAACGTGTGAATTACTGTCTGAAGTGCTCATACTGGTAAGCTTGTCACAGACCGACTGAATGTCGTTATTTTGCTATGTGAAACTCGTGGCTGCGAATGTGCAGCTTTCGCGGTTCTTCTGTAGAATTGATTTTCAGTTTGCAAGCGGAGTTCTCTCCCACCCGCGTCAGCCGTTTTCCCAGGAAGCAATTCCCGCGGAAGCAAGGTTGCCGGGTACCTGGTCGGGCATTCCACGGCGGCGTCAGCCGGGTGGAGCGCGTACAGCCTCCCCGTAGGCTTTGTACATCCGATCTTCGAGGCCTTCGATTGCTCCGGCAATTGGGGGCCTTCTCTATTTTGTCGGTGGAATACTCACCTCAACCACAGGAGTTCTAACATTAGCGAGCCAAGAATCAATGAGCGTATCCGCGTCCCCGAGGTGCGGCTGGTCGGCCCTGCAGGCGAACAAGTAGGAATTGTCCGTATTGAGGACGCCCTGCGTTTGGCTGCCGAGTCCGACCTTGATCTCGTTGAAGTTGCACCGCAGGCCAAGCCTCCGGTGTGCAAGCTGATGGACTTCGGCAAGTACAAGTACGAAGCCGCCGTCAAGGCACGCGAGGCCCGGAAGAACCAGACCAACACGGTTCTGAAGGAAATCCGTTTCCGGCTGAAGATCGACACCCACGACTACGAGACGAAGCGCGGCCACGCCCTCCGCTTCCTCGGCGCCGGGGACAAGGTCAAGGCCATGATCCAGTTCCGTGGCCGCGAGCAGCAGCGTCCGGAAATGGGCATCCGCCTGCTCCAGCGTTTCGCCGACGACGTCGCTGAAGTGGGAGTTGTCGAGTCCAGCCCCCGCATCGACGGCCGTAACATGGTCATGGTTGTAGGACCGCTGAAGAACAAGGCTGAGGCCAAGGCCGAAGCACGCCGTGCGACGCAGCGCGCTGAAGCAAAAGCCCAGAATGAAGCGAAAGCTACGGGCGGCGGCCGCATCGATGTCTCCGGCGACGATCAGGCACCGTTGACGCAGTCGCTGGCTGACCTTCTTCCGGAAGGTTTCGCCATCACCACGGAGCCGGAAATCGAAGCTCCGGCTCAGTCTGAGGCGCCTGTTGAAGCCGCACCGGAAGCCGAAGCCCCGGCCAAGGAGGCTCCGAAGCAGGAGGCTCCGGCCGAGGAAGCGCCCAAGCAGGAAGCGCCCAAGCAGGAAGCTCCCAAGCAGGAGGCTCCCAAGCAGGAGGCTCCCAAAGTAGCGAAGCAGGCAGCGCCGAAACGCGAAGCCCCCAAGGCTGCAGAAGCACCGCGTCCCGCCGTCAGCAAGCCGGCTGTGGCCAAGGCGCCTGAAGCGCCGAGGCCTGCTGCGGCTGCCCCTGTGGCGCCGAAGCCCGCCGGGGTTCCCGCGCCGCCGCCCAAGCCGGTAGCACGGCCCGCAGCGCCCAAGCCTGCAGCACGGCCGGCCGCTCCCAAGCCGGGCAGCAAGAAGACCAACTAGTTCAAAGCTGCGCGAAGTGCCTTCGCGCAGCAAGCAACCAGCACGCCGCCCGCAGGGGTGGCTGCACGAAAGACTGCAGACATGTCTGCGGATACGTAAGGAGATCGGTTCCCATGCCGAAGATGAAGACCCACAGTGGTGCTAAGAAGCGCTTCAAGCTGACCGGCAGCGGCAAGCTGCGCCGCCAGCAGGCCAACCGCCGCCACTACCTCGAGCACAAGTCCTCCAGGCTGACCCGTCGCCTCGCCGGCGACAAGATCGTCTTCAAGGGCGACGCCAAGGTCATCCGGAAGATGCTCGGCATCTAAGTTCCAAGTTCTCTGACTGTTAGCCACCTGGCAGCAGTCAAACTACCAAAAAGGCTTCTCAGGCCAGCCGGTTGTTCCGGCAGTAGTCGCTTGGGATCAGAATTCTGAAGGAGTACGCACGTGGCACGTGTGAAGAGGGCGGTAAACGCCCACAAGAAGCGCCGGGTTATCCTTGAACGCGCAAAGGGCTACCGTGGACAGCGTTCACGCCTGTACCGCAAGGCTAAAGAGCAGCTGCTGCACTCGTTTGTGTACAGCTACGGTGACCGCAAGAAGAAGAAGGGCGACTTCCGCCGCCTGTGGATCCAGCGCATCAACGCTGCATCTCGCGCCAATGGCCTGACCTACAACCGCCTGATCCAGGGCCTGAAGGCCGCTGAGGTCGAGGTTGACCGCCGCATGCTGGCAGAACTGGCCGTCTCTGACGCCAACGCATTTGCCGCCCTGGTGCAGATTGCCAAGGACTCGCTGCCTGCTGACACTTCCGCTCCGGCCGTCGCCGCCGAAGCCGCCCCGAAGGCAAAGGCTCCGAAGGCCAAGGCCGTCAAGGCTGCCACGGCAGAAGAAGCTGCTGCTGAAAAGGCCCCCAAGGCCAAGGCTGCTAAGAAGCCGGCCGCCGAAAAGGCTGCCGAGTAGCATCCCCTCCCGTTCAAGGACTGGTGGCAACAGCCACTAAGGTTCTTATATGAACGAAACCGGGCGCCCGCAAGACATTCCACTCTCCAACCCCCGAGCTGATCGGGTAAGGAAGGTGGCACAACTTGCCGGGCGCCCGGCCCGTTTAAAGCGCCGCGAGTTCCTGGCGGAGGGTCCGCAGGCCGTACGCGAGGCCCTGACGCTGCATCAGAAGCGGATTGCCGCGGGGGAGCCCGGCATCGTCTATGAGGTCTACGCGAGCGAATCCTGCTTGGACCGGCACCCGGACCTGGAGACACTCGCGGAGGGCACCACCGCCTACCTCGCCACCGACGAAGTGCTCGCGGCAATGGCGGACACGGTTACCCCGCAGGGCATTCTCGCGGTCTGCGGTTTCCTGGATGTGAGCCTTGAGCAGGTACTCGACGCCGGTCCGCAGCTGGTTGCCGTCCTGTGCCAGGTCCGCGACCCCGGTAATGCAGGAACCGTGCTCCGCGCGGCCGATGCCGCCGGCGCCGACGCCGTCGTCCTGACCGCGTCCAGCGTGGACGTCTACAACCCGAAGGCTGTCCGCTCGACGGCGGGATCCCTCTTTCATCTGCCGATCGTCCTTGGTGCCGACGTGGCCGAGGTGGTGGCCCGGTGCAAGGAACGGGGGATCGGGGTCCTCGCTGCCGACGGTTACGGCGAGCTGAACCTGGACCGCCTCCAGGACGAGAACGCTGCCCGCCGTCTGGGGGACTCCGCCGCGGAATCGGTCTATGCGCTGGAGAAGCCCACAGCGTGGCTCTTCGGCAACGAGGCCCAGGGCCTGTCCGAGGATGAAGTCGCCCTGGCCGACCACAGGGTGGCCGTACCCGTCTACGGTAAAGCGGAGAGCCTGAACCTCGGAACCGCCGCCACGGTGTGCCTCTACGCAAGCGCCCGGTCGCAGAAGCGCAGCTGACCAGCCGCCACACCCACAACGCAAAGGCGGGGGCCCACCTTCCGGTGGGCCCCCGCCGTCGTAATGTTCACCATGGGGCATCTCTGTGCCCTGAGCGGTGGTGAGTGTAGTTATGTGGTGGTCTTGTTCCGGCCGGTGATGAAGCCGTAGATGCCGGCTACGACGAGGCCGCCGACGATGGCGAGAAGCCAGGAACCGAGGTTCCAGAATTCCATCCTGCCGCCGCCGAACAGAAGGTCGCCGATCCAGCCGCCGACGATGGCGCCGACGACACCAAGCACGAGGCTGGTGACCCAGCCGCCGCCGACCGTACCAGGCATGATTGCCTTGACGATTGCTCCTACAATGAGTCCGAGAATGATCCAGCCAAGAAAGCCCATGTCTCCTCCTACATATTCGTCGGAACTCACTACGGGTCCCGATTATGGCTTCAAGCTAACACACGGTGTGATTCCTTGTCAGCAGGCTTAGTTTCATTGTTTTTGGTGTCATCTGCTGTGACGCGTGGTGTGTCCGGTCGAGGCTGGCGGGTACGGTATTCATTGCGGGCATCGGCGTTGTGCGGTGATCGCACGTGCAAATTTCCGGCAATCCCTGAAGAGGTGAAGCTCACTTGGCTGCAAATGGCGGTACCAAGGCGATCGTCGCGGCTCTGGCTGCAAACCTGACCATCGCTGTACTGAAGTTCGTCGCTTTTTTCCTGACGCTGTCGTCGTCGATGCTGGCTGAGGCCATCCACTCCGTAGCCGACTCCGGCAACCAGATCCTCCTGCTGGTAGGCGGCAAACGCGCCAAGCGTGCCGCGAGCCCCGAACACCCCTTTGGCTACGGACGCGAACGGTACATTTATGCGTTCATTGTCTCGATTGTGCTGTTCAGCGTGGGCGGCTTGTTTGCGCTGTACGAGGCCTGGGAGAAGATTCAGCACCCCCACGCCATCGAAGGCGACTTCTGGTGGGTTCCCCTGGCTGTGCTGATCGGGGCAATCGTCGCCGAATCGTTCTCGTTCCGGACGGCGATCATCGAGTCAAACCACGTGCGCGGCAAGCAGAGCTGGGTGCACTTCATCCGCAACGCCAAGCAGCCCGAACTGCCCGTCATCCTGCTCGAGGACCTCGGTGCCCTGCTGGGCCTGGTGTTCGCACTGTTCGGCGTAAGCCTGACCCTGATTACCGGTAATGGCATCTGGGACGCCCTTGGCACCGCGATGATCGGCTTCCTGCTGGTGGCCATCGCCATCGTGCTGGCCCTGGAGACCAAGTCGCTGCTCCTCGGAGAATCCGCAACGAAAGCTGACTCCGCCAGGATCAGCGGCGCCCTCGAGGCCGACGGAACCAGGATCATCCACCTGAAGACCATGCACCTTGGCCCGGAAGAACTGCTGGTTGCAGCCAAGATCAGTGTCGGCGCCGCCGCTACCGGCGCGGAGATCGCCAAGGTCATCGACGACGCCGAAAGCCGCATCCGTGAGGCTGTGCCCATTGCGCGGGTCATCTACCTTGAACCCGACGTGGAACGCGCGCACGTCTAATCCAACCCGCCCGGGCAATTCCACGCCCGCCGTAGGCCGCTGGACCGAACCTGTTAGGGCAGGTTAGGAGACCAGCGGCCTTTTGCGTTCCAACAGGCCGCTGAGCAGGGCAACGGCGAGGCCCAGGATGGCCAGGACCGCCCCCACGAGTGCAGGCGCAACATAGCCCCAGCCCCACGCGATGACCAGGCCGCCCAGGAAGGCGCCGAGTGCATTGGCCACGTTCAGGGCCGCATGGTTGAGCGAGGATGCCAGGGACGGGGCATCGGGGGAGGCGTCCAGCAGCCGGGTCTGCAGGGCCGGGACCAGGAGGGAGCCTGCCCCGCCCACCACAAACACCATCACAAAGGCAGACCATGGCCAGTGAACCGCCACCGCATAGATGACCAGCGCGACCGCGATGCCGGGCAGGACCCAATAGATTGTGCCCATGACGGACTTGTCTGCGATGCGTCCGCCAACGATGTTTCCCGCCACCATGCCCAGGCCGTACAGCGCCACGACAAGCGGCAGCCAGGCGGCCGGGATGCCCGCCACGGAGGTCATGGTGTGCGCAATGTACGTGTAGGTGGCGAAGAATCCGCCGAAGCCCACGATGCCGATGAGGATGGCGAGCCAGACCTGAAGCCGCTTCAGGGCGCCAAGTTCCCGACGGATGCTGGCGTCAGGGTGTGCCGCCTGGAACGGGACAAACTTCCAGAGCATGCCAAGCGTGACCAGCCCGATTGCGCCCACCAGGACAAAGAGCAGGCGCCAGCCAAAGGTCTGGCCCAGCCACGTGGCGAACGGAACGCCGATGACGTTCGAGATCGTCAGGCCGGCCATGACCATGGAGATCGCCCAACCGCGCTTGGTCGGCGCGACCAGCGACGCGGCGATCACGGCCGCCACACCGAAGAACGCTCCGTGCGGCAGGCCGGCCGCGAACCGGGACAGCAGCATGGTGCCGTAGTCCGGCGCGATGTACGACGTGAGGTTGGCCAGGCTGAAGAACAGCATAAGACCCAGCGCGAGGTGCTTGCGGGGAAGCTTGGCACCGACGGCTGCGAGGAGGGGCGCCCCGATGACAACGCCGAGGGCGTAGGCAGAGATGAGGTGGCCGGCTTCCGGGGTGCCGATGTTCAGGCCCTGCTCCACCTCCTTGAGCAGTCCCATCATGGTGAATTCCGTGACGCCGATGCCGAAACCGCCCATCGCAAGGGACACGATGGCCAGGGCAAGGTGCTGGGCTCCTGCCTTTGGCTTGGCGGGGCGGAGGGTGGGCGTGGAGGTCATTGGCCTGCTCTTCGAAAGTTCCGGTTCTGGCGGGTCTGCTTCAGGCGGTCACCGTTCCCGGCAGTGCGGGAAGCATACGTAGCGGCTGAGGCGTGACTGAATAAATCTGATTACTGCAACGATGGGGGAGTGGTCCGTATTCCGATGTGGCGGCCATTTTCGGGGATGGCGGTGGAATCGGCCTCAACCATTGTCCCCCATAGACTGTTGCGGTGACTGGACTCATCAATGTTGTTGGCGGAGCGGTTGTGGATTCGCTGAGTGCCCCTGCCCGGCTCCTGGTGGCGCGCCGAACGGCGCCGCCCCAGTTCGCCGGGATGTGGGAGTTTCCCGGCGGGAAGGTGGAGCCGCCCGAATCAGCGGAAGACGCCCTGCACCGCGAACTCCGCGAAGAACTGGGCATCGGCGTCCGGCTGGGCACTGAATTGCTGGCGGAATCCGCCGCCGGCTGGCCGCTCAATGCCAAGGCTTCCATGCGGGTCTGGTTTGCCGAGATTGCGGACGGCGAACCCCGCCCGCTGGAAGACCACGACGAACTGCGCTGGATCAGCCTGGCGGTAAGTGAGGAAGCTCTCACCCTGCCCTGGATACCCGCGGACTTCCCGATTGTCCGGGCCCTGCTGGCCGCCGTTGCCGGTTCAGGGCGGGTTCCACTGGAATCGTGAAATTATCCGAGTGCTGAACTCCGTTTCAGCGGACGAACTTCGGATTCGCCGCCTTCAGGGGCCGGCGTGGGAGACACTGGCCACGCGCCGCGGCTCCGGTCCTGCCCATGGCAGTGCCGAAGCCGGGTGCTTTCAAGCCGGTGCTTTGAGCCGCACGCGCTCCACGGACGGCTGCCTGCGGGCTCCTTGCCGGGGTCAGAACAGCGTGGGCTGGGCGGAATCCTCACTGGAGGCATGACCGCCCCCGCCGGGGTTTGCTGCGGTGCCGCGTAGACCCGTTGTCCTCCCCGGGCCGGTTCCGGCGTCGGGAATGCTGCCGGCGGGATACTGTGCTTCCTCTTCCCTAGGGTCCTGGGCCAGATCGCGGTGGCTGAAGCCGTGCGAACCGGAGAAGCCATGCCGGGCCTTGAAATAGCGGATCCGCCCCGCGAGCCATTCGCGGTACTCCTTGGACGCGTAGGACCCTGTGCCGTACAGCCGGCGGTAACGGCCTGCCAGTTCGGGGTGGCGGGCAGCGATCCATTGCATAAACCATTCGCGCGTCCCCGGCTTCAGGTACAGGGCACCGGCCGTAACACCCGTAGCACCTGCCGCCGCGAGTGCGCCAAAGAGCGAATCCAGTGCTTCGTCGCTGTCGGAGAGCCAAGGCAGGATGGGCATGGCCATGACGCCGCACGGCAAGCCGGCTTCGCGTAGCCTCGAGACCAGCTTGAGCCGCGCCCGGGGTCCCGGAGTGCCGGGCTCGACTGCCTCGGCCAACTGTTCGTCAGTCATGGCCAGCGAAATCCCTATCCCGACCGGCACCTGCGCAGCGGCGTGCTTCAGCAGCGGGATGTCCCTGGCCAGCAGGGTCCCCTTGGTGAGGATGGACAGCGGCGTTCCTGAATCGGCAAGCGCGCTGATGATGCCCGGCATCAGCTGGTACCGGCCCTCGGCGCGCTGGTACGGATCCGTGTTGGTGCCCAGGGCCACGTGATGATGGCCCCAGGAAGGCTTGGCAAGTTCCTTCCGCAGGACTTCGGCAGCATTGATCTTGACCACCACCTGGCTGTCAAAATCCAGGCCGGCATCAAAGTCCAGGTAGGTGTGGCTTTTGCGGGCAAAACAATAGACGCAGGCGTGGCTGCATCCGCGATAGGGATTGACGGTCCATTCGAAGGGCATGCGGGAACCGGCCGCCACTTTGTTGAGCACCGATTTGGCGGTGACCTCATGGAAAGTGACCCCGGCGAATTCGGGGGTTGAGACGGAACGCACAAGTCCGGCCAGCGGCAGCAACGCGTCAACGGCTGGGGCGGCCGCTGATGCGTTGCCTTCGGTGTTGCCTGCAGTCGCCGGCCGAAGTGCTTGTGCGTCCCATCTCATGGTTACTATTCGAAGGTATGTTCGAATAGAAGTCAAGGCCCCGATCCCCGTGTGGACCGCTGTTGCTAGGCTGGGGCCATGATTCTCCTGACCGGGTTCGAACCGTTCGGCGGCGAAACCACCAACCCGTCCTGGGCCGCCGCGGAGGCGGCGTCCGGAATCCTGCAGGGGGAGGGCCATACCGTCGCTGCCGTGGAACTGCCGTGTGTGTTCGGGCAGTCCATCACAGTGCTGGAGGACGCGCTGCGGCGCCACAACCCGGAACTTGTGATCTGCGTCGGCCAGGCCGGCGGCCGGCCGCGGATCTCCCTGGAGCGGGTCGCCATCAACTGCGACGACGCCCGCATCCCGGACAATGCCGGAAACCGCCCTGTGGACGAGGAAGTGGTCGCCGGCGGCCCGGCCGCCTATTTCAGCTCACTGCCGGTGAAGGCGGCGCTGGAGGCGCTTCGGACCGCCGGGATCCCGGCCGAGGTTTCCCAGACCGCCGGCACCTACGTCTGCAACCACATCTTCTACGCACTGATGCACTCACTGAGCACCGGAATCGGCGCCCCGGCAACGCGGGGCGGCTTCATCCATGTCCCGTTTGAGACCCGGCAGGTGCCCAAGGGCAGCGGTACCCCGTCGCTGCCCGCAGCCGTGATGGCGGAGGCGCTCGCCGTCGTCGTCCGCACTGCCCTGGCCACGACGTCGGACATCAAGTTGTCGGCCGGTACAGTCCACTAAGCCTCTCGCGTCCCGGCGCTCGCCGGCCGCGAGGTTAGCTGCGTTCGCGAAGCTCCCAGACGACGCCCACCGTTGCCGACACGCTCGACTGCCCGGCCTCGATCCCCACGGAGTCCGTGGCCATGGCCCGCTGCATTTTCGCCAGCGGAATCGGTCCCGGCACGCCGGGCTGCTGGGTGACTGAGACCACCGGACCAAGTTCAGCCCCCGCCAGCGACGCGAACTGACTGGCGGTAGCAAGGGCGTCCCGCCAGGCGGCCTCCCGTGCCTGTGCGGTGACGGCGGCAGGGTCCGCGAAGCCGAGGTCCAGCCCGTTCAGCCTGACGTCGTTGCCGCCGGCGTCCACCGCCCCGGCGATAACGTCCGAGGAGCCGGCAACGTCGCGCAGCCGGACGGACAGGATGCTTGAGGCCACATACCCCGCCACGGTCTGGCCCTCGCCTTCCTTCCAGACGACGTCGGCGCGGACGTTGAGGCCGGAGGTGCTGATGTCCCGGTCGTCCACACCGCGCTCCCGGAGGACTGCCGATATCCCCGCCGAGGCCCTTCCGGCTGCCGCATACGCGGCGCCAACGTCCTCCCGGCGGCACTCGACGCCGACGGACACCGTCAGGAGGTCCGGCACTGCCTCAGCCGTCCCCGAACCTGTCACCGCTACTGTCCTCGCGATTTTGGTCATGTCATGCCTCAATTCCATCGGGGGCAGCGTTGCCCGTGCGGCGTTTGCCTATTCGGCGTTGGTCCTTACGGCGCTTGTCCGGTCTATGGGTGCGCATATCCGCGTATCCGCCGGCCTCCAGGCCTGCGAGGCGTTCAAAGATGTTCGCGGAGCCGGGGTTTCCCGTCCGCAGCTGCGACCAGCCGGCTGCGATGAAGTACAGCGGCAGGAACGGTAGGCCGCAGCACAAGGCATATTGGCTGCTGTGCCGTTCCTCATGCCGCAACAGCACCGGATTGGACAGGGCCTCCGGCGCGTCGGCGCGGAACAGCACCACATTCCCCACGGTGAACGCCTGGGCAAAGGGGAGCCGGCACCGGTAACCGGTGGCGATCAGCAGGCCGCGCGGTCCGGTGCGGACGGCCGTGCGGGCACACCGGGCCAGCAGCAGGCCCAGGAGAGTCGAAGCATTCAGCGCGTTGGCGATCTGCCGCAGCCGCTGTCCGGAGGTCATGAGGCCATGGTAGCGGCAGCCGGTGATCCCTGCTCCTGCCCGCCATTGCTCTCAACAGGACTGACACCTTGGGTGCTGTGGCACGTTCAGCCGGGCGCCTTCAACTAGACTGGGGGAGAGTGCCCGCCGGACGAATTCCGGCGAGCCCTGCCCTTTGTCGCTCCACGCGTCCGCGGAAAACGGCCGCGCGGAAAGACAAGTCAGTGACGGACACGCTGCCGGTGGACCCGAATGCAGCTGGACAGGTCGCTGGCGATACCCGACTCGTAGCTAAGAACAGTAGATGACTGAAACTTTGCCGGGCGCTGCCATCCCGAACCCTCTGGATGAAGCTGCCATTACTGCCGCCGTAGACCACGCCGTCGCCGCCATTGCTGCTGCCTCCTCCCTTGATGAGCTCAAGGCCGTGAGGCTCGCGCACACCGGGGAGAAGTCGCCGCTGAGCCTCGCCAACCGTGAGATCGGCGGCCTGGCGAAGGACCAGAAGGCCGCCGCCGGAAAACTCATGGGTGCCTCCCGCGGACGCGTCAACAAGGCGCTCGCGGACCGCACCGCCGAGCTGGAAGCCGAAAATGACGCACGGATCCTCGTGGAGGAGACCGTGGACGTCACTGCCGCCCCGCGCCGCCGCCGTGCCGGTGCGCGCCACCCGCTGTCCACGCTGCAGGACCGTGTGGCGGACATCTTCGTCGGGATGGGCTGGGAAATCGCTGAAGGTCCCGAGGTGGAATCCGAGTGGTTCAACTTTGACGCCCTGAACTTCAAGCCGGACCACCCCGCCCGCGAAATGCAGGACACGTTCTTTGTGGAGCCTCCCGAGGCCCACCTCCTGATGCGCACGCACACTTCCCCGGTGCAGGTCCGTTCCATGCTGGAACGCGAAGTGCCGATCTATGTGCTGTGCCCGGGCAAGGTGTTCCGCACCGACGAACTGGACGCCACGCACACCCCGGTGTTCCACCAGTTCGAGGGCCTGGCCATCGACAGGAAGCTCAGCATGGCGGACCTTCGCGGAACGCTGGAGCACTTCGCCCGGCAGATGTTCGGTGACGAGGCCCAGATCCGCCTGCGCCCCAACTACTTCCCGTTCACCGAGCCGTCCGCGGAGCTGGATATCTGGCACCCCGGCGCCAAGGGCGGTCCCCGCTGGATCGAATGGGGCGGCTGCGGCATGGTCAACCCCAATGTCCTTCGGGCTGCCGGCATCGATCCGGACGTCTATTCAGGTTTTGCCTTCGGCATGGGCATCGAGCGCACCCTTATGTTCCGCAACGAGGTGGGCGACATGCGCGACATGATCGAAGGCGATGTACGTTTCAGCGAGCACTTCGGGATGGAGATCTAACAGTGCGTATCCCACTTTCCTGGCTGCGTGAATTCGCGCAGGTACCGGCCGGAGCAACGGCCGAAGACGTGATGGCCGAACTGGTCAAGGTCGGCTTTGAAGAAGAAGCGGTCCACCGGCCCACGGACACTCTCCAGGGCCCCATCGTGGTGGGCCAGGTCCTGAGCCTCGTCAAGGAACCGCAGACCAACGGCAAGACCATCAACTGGTGCCAGGTCCGCGTGGTCCCGGAGGGCCGGGAACAGACCCTCACCGGCGAAGGCATCGACCCGTCCGGTGTCCAGGGCATCATCTGCGGAGCCCACAACTTCGTGGAGGGCGACAAGGTCGTTGTCACCCTTCCCGGCGCCGTGCTGCCCGGCGACTTCCACATCTCCGCGCGCAAGACCTACGGGCATCTCTCGGCCGGCATGATCGCCTCCGTCCGCGAACTGGGCATCGGCGAGGACCACGACGGCATCCTGGTGCTGTCCCGCATCGGGCTGGATCCGGAAATCGGCACGGACGCCATGGAGCTGCTGGGCCTTTACGACGAGGCAGCCGAGATCAACGTGACCCCGGACCGCGGCTACGCGTTCTCCATCCGCGGCGTGGCCCGCGAATACGCCCACGCCACCGGAACGTCCTTCACGGACCCGGCGGCAAAGGTGCAGGCCCCGGCTGAGCTGGCCGGCGGCTATGGCGTCAAGCTCAACGACGACGCCCCCATCTACGGCAAGCCCGGCTGCGACCGCTTCGTGGCCCGCACCGTCCGCGGCGTGGACGCGACCAAACCGACGCCGCTGTGGATGGTTTCACGCCTGCGTCTTGCGGGGATCCGCTCCATCTCCCTCCCGGTGGACATCTCGAACTACGTCATGCTGGAACTCGGCCAGCCCACGCACTGCTACGACCTGGACAAACTGTCCGGCGACATCGTGGTGCGGCGCGCCGTCGCGGGGGAGAAGATCACCACCCTGGATGACAAGGAACGCAAGCTCGACGTCGAGGACCTCCTCATCACTGACGGCTCCGGCGCGATCGGCATCGCCGGCGTGATGGGCGGCGCCGCCACCGAAGTGTCGGATTCCACCACGAACGTCCTGGTCGAGGCCGCGCACTTCGACGAGGTGTCGATCGCCCGGTCACGCAGGCGGCACAAGCTGCCCTCCGAGGCGTCCAAGCGTTTCGAACGCGGCGTTGACTGGCAGGTGGCCGGCACTGCCGCGCAGCGTGTGGTTGACCTCCTGGTGGAGCTCGCAGGCGGCACTGCCGACGATTCCGGCACCGATGTCGGCACTGCACCTGACGCCGTGGCCATCGAACTGCCCGCGGCGTTTGCCGCGGCGCGGATCGGCATTGATTTCACCGAGGAGCAGATCGTCACCTCCCTCGAGGACCTCGGCGCTACGGTGGTGAAGAACGACGCCGGCTGGACGGTCACTGCCCCGAGCTGGCGGAACGACCTCGAAACCAAGGAAGACCTCTCCGAGGAAATCGCCCGGCTGGTCGGCTACGACCAGATTCCGGCGACGCTCCCGGTGGCACCCCCGGGACGCGGCCTGACCCGTGTGCAGCAGCAGCGCCGCCGCCTGGTCCAGGCACTGGCCGATGCGGGGCTCACCGAGGTCCTGTCCTACCCGTTCGTGTCCAAGGCCGCCAATGACACCTTTGGCGTGGCCGAGCAGGGAACCGCCCGCAAGGCCGTCAAGCTGGCCAACCCGATCAGCGAGGAACAGGGCTACCTGCGGACGTCCGTCCTTCCCGGCCTGATCGAGGTGGCCAAGCGCAACCACTCGCGCGGCTTCCGCGACCTGGCGGTCTTCGAGGCCGGCCTGGTGTTCCTGCCGGGTGACACCATGGGTACGCCGTCCATCCCGCCGCTCGGCGTCAAGCCCTCCGATGAGGTGCTGGATGCCCTGTACGACGGCGTTCCGGACCAGCCGCTGCACATCGCAGCGGTCCTGACGGGCCATGACTCGCCCGCTGCCGCAGCCCACACGCCGCGTGCCTGGGACTGGGCAGACGCCGTGGACATCGCCCGCCTCGCCGGCGACGTCCTCGGAGTTGAAATTGTGGTCAGCCAGGGCCACCACCAGGCATACCATCCGGGACGCGCAGCCCAGCTGGCCCTGCGTTCGGGCGAGGTTGTCGGCTACGCCGGCGAACTGCACCCCAAGCTGCTGGCCGCGCATGACATGCCGGCACGTTCGGTGGCGCTCGAGTTCAACGCCGACGCCCTCTTCGAAGCGGCAGCCGACGTCATCGTCGCGAAGCACATCTCCGGTTTCCCGGTGGCCACCCAGGACGTTGCCCTGGTGGTTCCCCAGGAGATCCCGGCCGACGACGTCCTGGCCGCCCTCCGTGAAGGCGCCGGCGAGCTGCTGGAAGATGTGGCACTGTTTGACGTCTACGCAGGAAAGGGCATCGAGGACGGCAAGAAGTCGCTGGCTTTCGGCCTCCGCTTCCGTGCCGCGGACCGGACGCTGACGGCGGACGAGGCGTCTGCCGCCCGTGAGAGCGCCGTTGCCATGGCCGCCGAGCGCTTCGGGGCCGTTCAGCGCTAGTCGGGTCAGCGCGAGGCGCTCAGGGCTAAGACCGGAAGGGCGGGCCATGGCATCACAGCTTATTGTGCGTGCCTGCCCGCCCTTCCGCGTACCCGGGCAGGATCCAGCACGGGCGGAAGCGGCGCTGGAACGCGATGCCCGGCAGTTCCTGGACCCGGCGGAGCTGGAGCGCGCCCGGGCCATGACGGCCGTGCCACGTCAGGATTTCCTGGCCGCAAGGCTGGCCCAGCGCCTGTTCGCGGCGGAACTGCTGGGCGTGCGCGCACAGGACCTGACCGCCCGGTACAGTTGCCCGCGGTGCGGCAGCGGTCCGGGCATCACCCACGGCAGGCCCGGCTACACGCTGGATGGAGTGCCCGCACCCCTGCTGCTGAGCCTGTCGCGGGCAGCGGGCTGGACCCTGTTGGCGGTGGTGACGGACCCCGGTCCGGAGGAGCGGCTGGGGGTCGACGTCGAAGATCCGCAGCGGCTGGATTTTGACGGGTTCGACGCGGTGGCGCTGACGGCGGCGGAACGCCAGGCTGTGGCCTCCCTGCACGGGGATAACCTCCTGCGCGGCCGCGCCCGGCTGTGGGCGCGGAAGGAGGCGTTCCTGAAGATGACGGGGGAGGGCCTCAGCCGGGCGCCGGAGACGGTTGATGTGCTTGACCGGCCCGGCGTCAGGTACCTGGCCCCGGCTGTGTCCGGACTGCCGGTGGACCTGGTGGCCGCCGTCGCCGTCGGGTGATTTCAAGGTCCGGCCGAAGTAGCCGGGCGCGCTAACGGGCCGGCAGGGGCGGCAGTGTCTCCTCGAACAGCCAGGGATGGAGCAGGGCTTCCGAATCGATGCCCGCCACACGGTCCGCGGTCTGGATGAACCCGGCGGTGGAGACGGATCCGTGGCGGTTGTTCGCGGCCCAGTCGTGCAGCAGCGCAAAAAAGGCGAGGTCGCCGCACCGGATCCGCAGCGCGTGCAGGGCGAGGGCGCCGCGCTTGTACACGCGGTCATCGAACATCAGTTCAGGGCCGGGGTCGCCAACCACGATGTCCTGGCTCCCGGCGTCGAGCTTCCGCCAGGCGGCAGCTGCGCGCTCCGCGGCGCTCATGACGCCGGCCGCCTCCGACCAGATCCACTCCGCGTAGCAGGCGAATCCTTCATGCAGCCAGATGTCGCTCCAGGCCCCAACGGTCAGGGAATTGCCGAACCACTGGTGGGACAGCTCGTGGGCGATCAGCCGCTGCGATTCCCAGCCGGTGTCCAAGTGGTTGGGGCCAAAGATGGAGAGCGTCTGGGATTCGAGGGGTATTTCGAGCTCGTCCTCGGCCACCACCACGGTGTACTCCTGGAAGGGGTAGGGGCCGAAGCTGTTGACGAACGTCCGCATCATCTCCGGCTGGCGGGCCAGTCCGCGGCGCGCGGCATCTGCCAGGGCCGCGGGCACCGCGACGTGTTGCGGGACGCTGCCGGCAACGGGCGTCGTGTCCAGGGTGAGGACATCGTACCGGCCGATCTGGACGGTGGCGAGGTAGGTCGACATCGGCTCGGCCTGTTCGTAGGTCCACGTCTCACGGCTGGACCCTGTCCTGCGGGAGATCAGCAGTCCGTTGCACACGGCACGGTAATTGACGTCCGTGGTCACTGCGATCCTGTAGCTGGCTTTGTGCCGCGGGTGGTCGTTGCAGGGAAACCAGGAGGCGGCGCCGTTGGGCTGGCCAGCCACCAGTGCTCCGTCGGTAAGTTCCTCCCAGCCCACTTCGCCCCACAGGCCCCGGCGGGGAGCGGGATTTCCCTCGTACCGGATGTCCAGGATGAAGCGGTCTCCCGGGAGCAGGGCGGCGTCAGGGACCACCACCAGCTGCTCAGCGCGCTGGCTGAATTTCCGCACCTTTTTGCCGTTGAGTGAAATTTTGACGGCGCGCATTCCCGCGAGGTCCAGGACAATGGCCGACGCCGCCCGGTCCGCCTCCGCGTGCAGGACTGCCCGGCCGTTCAACCTGTTGCTGGCCAGTTTGTAGTCCAGGTCCAGTTCGTACCTGGTGACCCGGTAGGCGTTCGTGCCGTGCCCCGGGACGTAGGGATCCGGGGAGCCTGACGGTTCGTCCGGCCGCCGCACGCCGTCGGGGCTGGAAGTTGCTGCAAAACTCATAGAGCGGGCCTTCGTACTGCGAACGTTGCGGATCCGGGGACAGGCTGTGCTGGAGCTACTTGAGCCGCCGAGCCGGGACTGCCGGGCCTGCCCACGGGCTGACCGGATTGCCCATCCAGTACGTCGCGGCGGGAACGGTTTCCCCGCGCATGACCAGGGATGCCGGCCCCACGGTGCCGCCCCGCGCGATGCTTGCCCGCGGAAGGATGACGCCATGTGGTCCCATCGTGGCTCCGTCTTCGAGGGTAACAGTGTCAATGCTCATGATGCGGTCGTGGAAAAGGTGGGTCTGGACCACACAGCCCCGGTTGACCGTTGAACTCTCGCCCAGCGTCACAAGATCCGCCTCGGGCAGCCAGTAACTCTCGCACCACGTGCCGCGGCCGATCTTCGCGCCCAGGCCCCGCAGCCACCACACAAGGGCCGGCGTTCCCGAAGCCGAGCGGGCGAACCACGGCGCGCTGACCATTTCGATGAAGGTATCCACAACCTCGTTCCGCCAGATGAAGGAACTCCACAGGGCGTGCTCGCCGGCCCTGATCCTGCCCACCAGCAGCCATTTGGCGGCGACGGCACTGACAGCTGCAACGGCACCTGCCGCAAGGAGCACGAGGCCGCCCAGCAGGGCAGCGATACCGTAGCCGGACACCGAGGCAAGCCAGTCGAACGCGAGCATCACGCCGGCGGCCAGGGCCACCGTGAGGATCACCGGGATGAACCGGCAAAGCTCCCACAGGGCGCGCGCCAGTTTCAGCCGCAGCGGCGGCTGGAACGTCAGGGTGTTGTCTGTGGCGATGGCCGTGCGCCGCAGCCGCACGGGCGGACTGCCGAGCCAGGAGGTGCCCGACTTGGCCTTGGCCGGAGTGGCCGAGAGGACGGCCACCAGCGAGTTCTTGGGGACGCTCCGTCCCGCACCGGTCATCCCGGAGTTGCCGAGGAAGGAGCGCTTACCGATCTTTGCCGGGGCAATCCGCATCCATCCGCCACCAAGCTCGTAGGACGCCACCATGGTGTCGTCCGCAAGGAACGCACCCTCGCCGACGGTTGTCATCTTGGGGAGCAGCAGGACAGTGGAAGCCTCCACGTTCTTGCCCACCTTTGCTCCGAGCAACCGCAGCCAGACCGGGGTGAAGAGGCTGGCATAGATGGGGAACAGGACGTCGCGGGCCAGGTCCAGCACCCGTTCCGTGGCCCAGACCTGCCAGCCGATCCGGCTCCGCACCCGGAAGTAGCCTTCCGTCAGACCCACGCCCAGCAGGCGGGTCGTGGCGAGGATCAACAGGAGATTGGTGATGAACCACGCCAGCGCCGCGAGCGGCAGCGAGGCCAGGACCTGGGGCACCGCAGCCGAGAGGGATTCGCTGCCGCGGATCAACAGGAACACCACGAACGCCCCTGCGAAAGCGGACATGTAGGGGATGGTCGCCAGAATGGCGGAGGCTGTGGCAAATGCACCGAACCAGAGCCTGCCGATCAGCGGATGGGCGGCCGGCGTCTCCGGCCACGAGTGTTTGGCCTTGCCGATCCGCTCGGCGGGGGAACCGGCCACGAGTTGCCCGGCCTTGACCTTTCCGAGCACGGCAGACCCCGGCTCCACCTGACCGCCGGCGCCGATGCTTGCGCCCGGCATGAGTGTGCTGCGAGCCCCCACTGCTGCGCCCGCCCCGACATGCACCCGGCCGATGTGGACGGAATCGCCATCGATCCACCATCCGGACAGATCCACTTCGGGTTCGATGTTGCAGCCGCGCCCCAGCGACAGCATTCCGGTGACCGGCGGAAGGGAGTGCAGCTGGACGTCGTTGCCGATCTTCGCGCCAAGGGCCTTCGCATAATAGGGAACCCAGGGAGCGCTGGCCAGGCTGATGGCGCCGGACAAATCCTGGATCTGCTCCGCCAGCCACAGCCGCAGGTGCACCTTGCCGGACCGGGGGTAGGTCCCGGGGGCCACCTTCCGGAGCAGGGTCCTGGCAGCCAGGACAGAAATGCCCATCCGGCCGGCCGGGCTCACGAACACCAGCCAGGAGGCAGCCACCCACCACCACGAGATGACAGGAGCCGCCGAGAAGCCGGCAAAGGCTGCCAGCAGGTTGTTGGCCGCCATGACGTAGGTGAGCCAGCGCATCCCCACCAGGATGTGCAGGGGGACGCCCATCAGCGTCTGGAAAACCTGGGACTTCAATGCCGTGGGGCGGACCTCCCGCTCGGGCGCCGGACCGGCCACTCCTTCAGGCAGGGATTGACGGGCGGCGTCGATCAGCGCGCCCACCCTGGGGGTGGCGTAGATGTCGGCCACGGTGATGGTGGGGTAACGGACCCGCAGCGCCGAGACCAGCTGCGCTGCCGCGAGGGATCCGCCGCCGTGGGCGAAGAAATCGGCATCCAGGTCGGACGCCGGTGTCCCCAGAACGCGGCCCCACTGCTCCACGATCCAGCTGGCGTCGTCCGGCAGGTTCAGCGGGGCATTGTCCGCGTCGGCGGCCCCTGCTCCGGCCAACGGCCAGGGCAGGGAGTGGCGGTCAACTTTCCCGCTTGTCTTCGTGGGCAGGGATTCAACCACCGTCAGAAGCGGGATGAGCGCTGCCGGAAGGCTGGCCCCCAGCAGACCACGGGCGACGGTGAGGTCGATATCCGCGGTGCCCGCAGGGGCAAGGTAGCCCACCAGGATCTGGTTCCCTGCCGCCGTCGTGCGCACTGCCGCCGCCGCGCCGGCAACACCCGGCAGCGCCTGCAGCGCCGCGTCGATCTCGCCGAGTTCAATCCGCCGGCCACCGAGCTTCACCTGCTCGTCGGCGCGCCCCATAAAGACCAGGCCCTCCGCTTCGTAGCGGACCAGGTCTCCGGACCGGTAGGCCCGGGTCCAGCCAAGGGATGGCATTGGCGCGTACTTTTCGGCATCCTTGGCGGGGTCGAGGTACCGGGCCAGCCCCACGCCGCCGATGATGAGCTCGCCCACTTCGCCCTCTGCCACCGGAACTCCGCCCGCGTCAACCACGGCGAGGTCCCAGCCGTCCAGCGGCAGGCCGATCCGGACGGGACCGGGCAGGCCCAGCGGCGCCGCGCATGCCACTACGGTGGCCTCGGTCGGTCCATAGGTGTTCCACACTTCCCGGCCGTCCACGGCGAGCCGTTCCGCGAGCTCGGGCGGACAGGCCTCGCCGCCGAAAATCAACAGACGCACGTTTTCCAGCGCTTCGGCCGGCCACAGGGCGGCGAGGGTGGGCACCGTGGACACCACTGTTATCCCGTGGCTGATCAGCCACGGACCGAGGTCCATTCCGGTGCGCACCAGCGACCGCGGAGCGGGGACGAGGCATGCACCGTAGCGCCAGGCCAGCCACATCTCTTCGCAGGAAGCGTCGAACGCCACGGACAGTCCGGCCAGGACGCGGTCCTGGGGGCCAATGGGTTCCTCCTGCAGGAAGATCCGGGCTTCGGCATCGACGAATGCGGCCGAGGACCGGTGCTGCACGGCGACTCCCTTTGGTGTGCCGGTGGAGCCGGAGGTAAAGATCACCCAGGAGTCGTCGTCGGGCTCCGGCATCCGGGGATCCGGGAACGGCTGCGGGCGCTTGCCCCCTGTGACGATCCCGCCGTCGGCCCTGAGGATGGCCGCCACACGGGCTTCACTGAACACCAGCTTGGCACGTTCGTCGGGGTCATCAGCATCCACCGGGACGTACGCGGCCCCGATCAGCAGGACCGCCAGGATGGAGACGTACAGCTTGTTGGTGCCGGACGGGATGCGGACGCCGATCTTGGCGCCGGCCCCGAGACCCGCCTGGTGCAGCTCCCGCGCCGTTGCCCGGACCTCGGCCATCAGCTGTGCATAGCTCAGCCGCCGGTGGCCGTCGTCCAGCGCCGAGGCCTCCGGATACTTCCTGGCCGTCTCCTGGAGGATGTCGATCAACGTCCGCTCGGGTGGCGCGGCAGCGGCGCCCGGCAGTTGCGGCAGGTAAAGGTTCCGGACGGCTGGACGCGAATCGGTGCCGGTCTCCGGCGTGGCGCCGGGAGCTTGCGGTTGTTCAGTCACGGGGTGATTCTTTCCGCACAAGATGAACAGAAGGTGTCGCAGTTCGCCGGGGGTTCGCAGGCTGTTTGCGCCGCGTTAACCGGGGTCGCCTATTACCGGCCCTCCTGGGCCGGGTCAGGGAACCAGGATGACCTTGCCGGTGGTGCGGCGCTGTTCGAGGTCGTCGTGGGCCTGGGCCGCCTTTGTCAGGTCGTAGCGGCCGCCGATCCGGACCTTGAGGCTGCCGTTGGCGGCCGCCGCGAAGATCTCGTCGGAGCGCCAGCGGCGTTCCTGGGCGTTGCGCAGGAAGTGGTTTATGGTCGGCCGGGTCAGGTACAGGGAGCCGCCGGCGTTAAGCCGCTGCGGATCAAACGGCGGAACCGGTCCGGATGCGGCTCCGAAGAGAACAAGCGTGCCGCGGACACGCAGGGCAGCGAGGGAACCGTCGAACGTGTCCTTCCCGACGCCGTCGTACACCGCGTCCGCGCCGGTTCCGTCGGTCAGTTCCCGGACCCGGGCGGCGAAGCCTTCGTAGCGCAGCACCTGGTCGGCGCCGGCTTCGCGGGCCAGCTTCCCCTTGTCGTCGGAGGAGACGGTGGTGATGACGCGGGCGCCCTTCGCCTTCAGCAGCTGGATCATGAGCAGGCCGACGCCGCCGGCTCCGGCGTGCACCAGTATCGTGTGGCCCGGTT
The DNA here is from genome assembly GCF_056400885.1 of Arthrobacter sp. P4_H3. Classification (NCBI taxonomy): domain Bacteria; kingdom Bacillati; phylum Actinomycetota; class Actinomycetes; order Micrococcales; family Micrococcaceae; genus Arthrobacter; species Arthrobacter sp. P4_H3. The sequence continues at coordinate 20,029 of NZ_JBFUKK010000011.1, read as the reverse complement.
CGACGCGGAAGGAGGAATTGATCAGATAGTGCGCGGTGATGCCCTGGAGCGGAAGGGCGGCCGCGGTGAAATCGTCTACGCCGCGGGGGACAGGCAGTGCCTTGTCCTCATCGATGAGGATGTAGCCGGCATAGCAGTTGGTGCCTTCAGCGGTGGCCACCCGGTCTCCGACCGAGAACACCGTTACGCCCTCGCCCAGCTCCTCCACTGTGCCGGCCGCCTCGGAGCCCGGCGTGAACGGATACGACACCTTGTACGTGCCGCTGCGCTTGTAGGTATCGATGAAGTTCACCCCGGTGGCGGCGACCTTGACCAGGAGCTGGCCGGGACCGGGCACCGGCCGAGCCACCTCTGCCAGCTCCAGAACCTCCGGGCCGCCCGCCTTGCGGGCGACGATTGCGTGCATCATGTGTCTCCTTCCCTGGGCTGGGACTTCCAGGCCCGGATACTGGATCCATCCTAGGGACACCGCTGCCAACGACGAAGTGACGGCCGGTAACCGGCCGTCACTTCGGGTCAAACGTGGAATGCGGGTGTGCGGCCTCAGCGGCGCGTGCTTAGTAGCGGCGGGTGACGGTAGCCATGGGGCATTCGAAGTGGCGGCCCGCGGAGAGGCCCACGTCATTGAGGTAACGGACGATGATGCCGTAGGACTGCAGCAGGGTGGTCTCTGTGTAGGGGACCTGGTGCTTGGCGCAGTACTCGCGGACGATCTTGGCGGCCTTGTCCAGCTGCGGGCGGGCCATGTCCGGGAACAGGTGGTGCTCGGCCTGGCGGTTGAGCCCGCCCAGCAGGATGTCCATGAAACGGCCGCCGGAGATGTTCCGGGACGTCAGGACCTGGCGGCTGAAGAAGTCCACGCGGCTGTCCGCGGGCAGGACCGGCATGCCCTTGTGGTTCGGGGCGAAGGAAGCGCCCATGTAGAAGCCGAAGACGGCGAGCTGGACGCCGATGAACGCCAGGGCCATGCCCCACGGCAGGAAAGTGAAGGTGAGGACCGGCAGCAGGCTCAGGCGTGCCAGGAGGATCGGGATTTCAACCCAGCGGTGCGTGACCTTGGCGCGGCGGAAGATGAACTTGACCGAATCGATCTGCAGGCCGAGGCCCACCAGGAACAGGAGCGGGAAGAAGAACCAGCCCTGCTTGCGGGTGAGGAAGGCGAACCGTCCCTGCCGGGCGACAACCGCTTCGGTGTGGAAAGCGATAGGACCGGGCGCGATGTCGGGGTCCTTGGAAATGACGTTGGGGTGGTTGTGGTGCGCGCCGTGCTTCTGCTCCCACCAGGAATAGCTCATGCCGGCCACGGACGTGGCGAGCAGCCTTGCGGCCCAGTCGTTGGCGCGGCGGGAGGCGAAGATCTGGCGGTGCCCGGCCTCGTGGGCCAGGAAGCTCAGCTGGGTGCACAGGATGCCCAGGGCGGCGGCAATCAGGAGCTGGAACCAGCTGTCACCGATGAGCGCGAAACCGAACCAGGTGGCGGTCATCAGGAGCGCCAGGACGGAGAACACGGTGACGTAGAAGCCGACGCGCCGTTCGAGCAGGCCCGCTGCCTTGACGCTCTTGAGGAGTTCTGAGTAGCTCAGGACAACCGCATTAGGCTGCCGGACGCGCGTCTGGGGGCGCTCCGAAGTAGTTGTGGGGGTCATGGACTCGGGGCCTCGTAACTGTTACGGGCAACGCTGCAGCCGACATTCGGACCGCACGGTCAGGATCACCCTTCTCCAAGCATACGCTCACACTCATAATGAGGGCAGGTGGGAGTTGATGCATAAATATCGGCCTCTATGCATAGTCTTGCTGTATAGTCGTTCCCATGACTATTTCTGTTGCCGTTTCCGGTGCGAGCGGTTACGCCGGCGGCGAGGTGCTTCGGCTCCTGGCCGGACACCCTGACGTCACCATCGGCGCCATCACAGCGCACAGCAACGCCGGTTCCAGACTAGGCGAATTGCAGCCGCATCTCCATGGTTTGGCCAGCCGCATCCTTGAGGACACCACAGTGGAGAACCTCTCGGGCCACGATGTGGTGTTCCTGGCACTGCCGCACGGGGCCTCCGCCGAGATCGCGGCGCAGTTGCCCGAGGGCACGGTAGTGATCGACGCCGGTGCCGACCACCGACTGGAAGACCCCGCCGCCTGGGAAAAGTTCTACGGTTCCGCGCACGCCGGGACGTGGCCTTACGGGCTGCCCGAACTTCCGGGCCAGCGGGAAAGGCTCAAGGGAGCCAAGCGGATCGCCGTACCGGGCTGCTACCCGACGTCGGCCCTGCTGGCCCTGACGCCCGGGTTCGCCGGCGGCCTCCTCCAGCCCGACGACGTGGTGATTGTCGCTGCCTCGGGCACCTCGGGTGCCGGGAAAGCCGCGAAGGTCAACCTCATCGGCTCCGAGGTCATGGGGTCCATGAGCCCCTACGGCGTGGGTGGCGGCCACCGCCACACCCCCGAGATCGAACAAGGGCTGGGCAACGCCGCGGGCGAGGCTGTGACGGTATCCTTCACGCCCACCCTTGCCCCGATGAGCCGGGGCATCCTCACCACCGCGACGGCAAAGGTGAAGCCCGGCGTCACGGCGGCAGAGCTGCGCAGCGCCTGGGAAGAGGCGTACGACGACGAGCCGTTCGTGCACCTGCTCCCCGAAGGGCAGTGGCCCGCCACCAAGGCCGTCCAGGGCTCCAACCACGCCGTGATGCAGCTCGCCTTCGACGCCCACACCGGCCGCGTCATCGTCACGTGCGCCATCGACAACCTGACCAAGGGGACCGCCGGCGGCGCCGTGCAGTCCATGAATATCGCCCTTGGCCTGGCGGAAACCGCCGGCCTCAACCTGCAGGGAGTTGCTCCGTGACCGTTACCGCACCCAAGGGATTCCGGGCCGCCGGCGTCAAAGCCGGACTGAAGACATCCGGTAACCCGGACCTTGCCCTCGTCGTCAACGACGGCCCCTCGAAGGTGGCAGCGGCGGTGTTCACCTCGAACCGCGTGGCCGCGGCACCGGTGCACTGGTCGCGCCAGGTGGTCAAGGACGGCCGCGTCGACGCCGTCATCCTCAACTCGGGCGGCGCCAACGCCTGCACCGGCCCGCAGGGCTTCCAGAACACCCACGCCACTGCGGAAAAGACCGCCGAAGTGCTGGGCGTTTCGGCCACGGATATTTTTGTCTGCTCCACCGGCCTGATCGGCGAGCAGTTGCCCATGGACAAGATCATCCCGGCCATCAGTGCGGCGAAGTCGGCCCTCAGCGCGGACGGCGGCACTGCTGCTGCCACAGCGATCATGACCACGGATTCCGTATCCAAGGAGGCCGTCTTCACCGGCAAGGACGCCGAAGGCAACCAGTACACCATCGGCGGCATGGCCAAAGGCGCCGGCATGCTTGCTCCCGGGCTGGCAACCATGCTGGTGGTCATCACCACCGACGCGGATGTCCAGCCTGAAATGCTCGACGTCGTGCTCCGCGACGCCACCCGGGTCACCTTTGACCGGGCGGACTCGGACGGCTGCATGTCCACCAACGACACCGTGGTGCTGCTGGCATCCGGCGCCTCGGGTGCCGTGCCCGCCGCCAGGGACTTCGGTGCCGGACTGACCCAGGTCTGCGCCGAGCTGGCCCGTAAGCTGATCGGCGACGCCGAGGGCGCCAGCCACGACATCGCGATCCGCACTTTCAACGCCGCCAGCGAAAAGGACGCCGAGATCGTCAGCCGCGCCGTGGCCCGCTCCAACCTGTTCAAGGCGGCCATTTTCGGCAAGGACCCCAACTGGGGGCGTGTGCTCTCCGCCGTTGGCACCACCGATGCCGCATTCGAACCGGACCAGCTGAACGTTTCCATGAACGGCGTGCAGATCTGCCGGAACGGAAGCATTGGCGAGGACCGCAGCCTTGTGGACCTCGAGCCCCGCGAGGTCCTCGTGGAGATCGACCTGCAGGCCGGCGAGGCAGAGGCCACGATCTGGACCAACGACCTCACGCACGACTACGTCCACGAAAACAGCGCCTACTCAAGCTAGGTGTCGCACCCACCTTCCGGGGAGACAGCATGAACACCCAGACACGCGAGACCACGTCGATGAGCGACGCCCAGGACAAAGCCGGCACGCTGATCGAGGCCCTGCCATGGATCCAGCGATTCGCCGGCTCCACCATGGTGATTAAGTACGGCGGCAACGCCATGGTCAACGAGGAACTACGCCGTGCGTTTGCTGAGGACGTGGTGTTCCTGCACCACGTGGGAATCCACCCCGTCGTGGTGCACGGCGGCGGTCCGCAGATCAACGCCATGCTCAGCCGCCTGGGCATCGAGTCCGAATTCAAAGGCGGCCTGCGCGTCACCACCCCCGAGGCCATGGACGTGGTCCGCATGGTGCTGACCGGCCAGGTGGGCCGCGAACTCGTGGGCCTCATCAATTCCCATGGCCCCTACGCCGTCGGCATGTCCGGAGAGGACGGCGGCCTGCTGCGCGCCGTCCGCACGGGAACCGTCGTGGACGGCGAGGAAGTGGACCTGGGCCTCGTCGGCGAGGTCGTCGGCGTCAACCCGGAAGGCATCGTTGATATCCTCGCGGCCGGCCGGATCCCGGTGATTTCGACTGTTGCCCCGGAAATCATTGACGAGGGCAGCAGCGAGGAAGGAACCCGCCGGTTCCAGACCACCGGGCAGGTGCTCAACGTCAACGCGGACACCGCGGCGGCCGCCGTCGCGTCGGCCCTGGGCGCCTCCAAACTGGTCATCCTCACCGACGTCGAGGGCCTCTACGCGAACTGGCCGGACAGATCATCGCTCATCTCGTCCCTGACCGCGTCGGAGCTGCGGGAGATGCTGCCGCGGCTTGAGTCGGGCATGATCCCGAAGATGGCCGCCTGCCTGAAGGCGGTCGACGAAGGAGTGGAGCGGGCGCACATTGTGGACGGGCGCCTGCCGCATTCCATGCTGCTGGAAACATTCACTGCCGCGGGCATTGGCACGCAGGTGGTCCCGGACGAGGAAACGAACGCATGAGCCAGATTGAAAAGTCCCCGGTGGTCGAACTGGTGGAGACCCGTGGCCACACAACGGGAGCCGAGTGGCTGACCCGGTACTCCTCCTCACTCATGGGCGTCTTCGGCACGCCGCAGCGTGTCCTGGTCCGCGGCGCAGGATGCCTGGTCTGGGACGCGGACGGCAAGGAGTACCTGGACCTGCTGGGCGGCATCGCCGTGAACGCCATGGGCCACGCCCACCCGTTCGTGACGTCGGTGATTTCCAGCCAGCTGGCCACCCTGGGCCACGTCTCCAACTTCTTCACCAGCCCCACGCAGATCGCGCTGGCCGAAAAGCTGCTCGAACTGAGCAAGGCACCAGCCGGTTCCAAGGTGTTCTTCGCGAACTCCGGAACCGAAGCCGTCGAGGCCGCGTTCAAACTGGCGCGCCGCAACTCCGGCGCCGAGGCGTCGGCCGGCGAAGGTGGAACCGTCAAACGGCGGACCAAGATCATAGCCCTCGAAGGCGCCTTCCACGGCCGGACCATGGGCGCCCTGGCGCTGACCGCCAAGGAAGCGTACCGGGCGCCGTTTGAACCGCTGCCCGGCGGTGTGGTGCACATCCCGTTCGGGGACATCGACGCCCTCGTGGCAGCCATCGATGAAACGACGGCGGCTGTTTTCCTCGAACCGATCCAGGGCGAAGCCGGTGTCCGGCCGCTGCCCGCCGGCTACCTGCAGGCCGCGCGCACAGCCACCACGAAGGCAGGCGCGCTGCTGATCCTCGATGAAGTCCAGACCGGCATCGGCCGCACCGGCAAATGGCTTGCCAGTGAAGACGCCGGGATCGTGCCCGACGCCGTGACCCTCGCCAAGGGCCTGGGCGGCGGCTTCCCGATCGGAGCGCTGGTCACCTTCGGCCCTGAAACCTCCTCACTCCTAACTGCGGGCCAGCATGGCACCACTTTCGGCGGGAACCCGGTGGCTACAGCCGCCGCGCTGGCCACGCTCCATGCGATTGAGAGCCAGCGCGTCCTGGACAACGTCCGCAGCGTGGGGGAACGCCTCCGCTCGAAGCTGGCCGAGGTCGACGGCGTCACGGAAGTGCGCGGCGAAGGCCTCCTGATCGGCTTCGACCTGGACGCGGACGTCGCGCCCGCCGTGGTCACCGCAGGATTGGATGCCGGTTTCATCGTCAACAGCCCCGGTCCGCGCACCATCCGCCTCGCCCCGCCGCTGATCCTGACCGCCGAACAGGCCGACAGCTTCGTCCAGGCACTGCCCACGCTCCTCCAGACCGCAAAGGATGCCCAGTGACCAGCTCCGCAACCACCCGTCACTTCCTCAAGGACACCGACCTCACCCCGGCCGAGCAGGCCGAGGTCCTCGACCTCGCCGTGCGCATGAAGGCCGCGCCCTACAGCGTCCAGCCGTTCGCCGCTGAAGGCAGCGGACGGAAAACCGTCGCCGTCATCTTCGACAAGACCTCCACCCGGACCCGGGTCTCCTTCGCCACCGGCGTGGCGGACATGGGCGGAAACGCCCTGATCATCAACCCGGGGGAGGCGCAGATCGGCCACAAGGAATCGGTGGAGGACACGGCCAAGGTCCTGGAGCGCATGGTCTCCACCATCGTTTGGCGGACCGGCGCACACGCCGGGCTCGTGGCCATGGCCGAAAATTCCAAGGTCCCGGTCATCAACGCGCTGTGCGACGACTACCACCCCTGCCAGCTGCTGGCGGACCTGCTGGCCGTCAAGGAACACAAGGGCGAGCTCAAGGGCCTCACCATGAGCTACCTTGGCGACTCCGCCAACAACATGGCGAACTCCTACCTGCTGGCCGGCGTGACAGCCGGGATGCACGTGCGCATCGCCGGTCCGGACGGCTACCTGCCGTCCGCCGATATCGTGGCTGCGGCGGAAGAGCGGGCAGCGGAAACGGGCGGCTCGGTCCTGATCACCACGGACCCCGCGGAGGCGCTCAAGGGTGCCGACGTCGTCGCCACCGACACCTGGGTGTCCATGGGCCAGGAGGCCGAGAAGGGAGCCCGGCTCCAGCTGTTCCGCGAATACTCCGTGGACGAAGCGGCGATGCAGCTGGCGGCGCCGGACGCCGTCGTGCTTCACTGCCTGCCGGCGTACCGGGGCTACGAGATCTCCGCGGGAGTCATTGACGGCCCACAGTCGATCGTCTGGGATGAGGCGGAAAACCGCCTCCACGCCCAGAAGGCACTGATGGCCTGGCTTATGCACCGGTCCGGGCTGGCATTCGTCGACGGTCTTTCTCCCGTTGAAGGCACCGGGGAGAGCACGTTCTAGTGTCCACCAACCCCCCGGCGGCGCAGGGCCCGAGCCCCGCCACCAAAACGGCCAGGCTGGCGCGGATTACCGCGATCCTGACCGGCGAGTCGGTCCGCTCGCAGGCCGAGCTGGCCGCGCTGCTGGCGGACGACGGCGTCCAGGTCACCCAGGCCACGCTGTCCCGCGACCTCGTGGAGCTCGGCGCAGTCCGGGTCCGCGGCAAGGACGGCGTGCTCGTCTACGCCGTTCCGGGGGAGGGCGGGGAGCGCGCGGCCAAGTCCGGCGTCACGCAGGAGATCCTGGACGCCCGCCTTGCCCGGCTGTGTGGCGAACTGCTCGTCACGGCTGAAGCTTCGGCGAACATCGTGGTGCTCAGGACCCCGCCGGGAGCTGCGAACTTCCTCGCCCTGGCCATCGACCATTCGGTCATGCCCACCATCCTGGGGAGCATCGCCGGGGATGACACCGTGCTGCTGGTCACGCGGGACCCGATGGGCGGCGCGGAGGTGGCCGCCCGCTTCCTGCAGTTCGCCGAGGAAGCCGGCAGCCAATAGCCGGCGGAACGCCGCGGGATTGGGCCCGCCACAGCGATGTGACAGGCTCTTAGCAGACAGCTTCACCAACAACTTTCATCAGACATCAAGCATCACCAAACAACTAAGGAGCATTTCCGTGACTGAGCGTATTGTTCTGGCCTACTCCGGTGGCCTGGATACTTCCGTAGCCATCGGCTGGATCGGCGAAGCCACCGGCGCCGAGGTCATCGCCGTGGCGGTCGACGTCGGACAGGGCGGCGAGTCGCTGGAGACCATCCGCCAGCGCGCGCTGGGCTGCGGCGCCGTCGAAGCCTACGTGGCTGACGCCAGCGATGAGTTCGCCAACGAATACTGCATGCCAACCCTGAAGGCCAACGCCCTCTACCAGGGCCACTACCCGCTGGTCTCCGCGATCTCCCGCCCGGTGATCGTCAAGCACCTGGTCAAGGCCGCCCGCGAATTCGGCGCCACCACCGTGGCCCACGGCTGCACCGGCAAGGGCAACGACCAAGTCCGCTTCGAAGTCGGCATCCAGACCCTCGGCCCGGACCTGAAGTGCATCGCCCCGGTCCGCGACCTCGCCCTGACCCGCGACAAGGCCATCGCCTTCGCCGAGGAAAAGGGACTGCCGATCGAGACCACCAAGAAGAACCCGTACTCGATCGACCAGAACGTCTGGGGCCGCGCCGTCGAAACCGGCTACCTCGAGGACATCTGGAACGCGCCCACCAAGGACATCTACGACTACACCGCGACCCCTGAATTCCCGCCGGCGCCGGATGAGGTCACCATCTCCTTCGAAGCCGGTGTTCCGGTAGCGATCGACGGCGTCAAGGTCACCCCGCTGCAGGCCATCAAGGAACTCAACCGCCGCGCCGGCGCCCAGGGCGTGGGCCGCATCGACGTTGTCGAGGACCGCCTCGTCGGCATCAAGTCCCGCGAAATCTACGAAGCTCCGGGTGCCATGGCGCTGATCACCGCGCACAAGCACCTCGAGGACATCACCGTAGAGCGTGAACAGGCCCGCTTCAAGGCCACTGTCGGCCAGCGCTGGTCCGAACTGGTCTACGACGGCCAGTGGTTCTCCCCGCTCAAGCGCTCCCTGGACGCCTTCATCGAAGACACCCAGAAGTACGTCTCCGGCGACATCCGCATGACCCTGCACGGTGGCCAGGCAGTAGTCAACGGCCGCCGCTCCGACACCTCCCTGTACGACTTCGACCTCGCCACCTACGACACCGGCGACACCTTCGACCAGTCGATGGCCCGCGGCTTCATCGAGCTGTGGGGCATGTCCGCCAAGGTGGCCTCCGGCCGCGACATCCGCGTCGCAGGAAAGTAGCCCCTGTGGCTGAACAGAAGTCAGAAGCTACCAACACCGGTGCTCTGTGGGGTGGCCGGTTCGCCGGCGGCCCCGCAGACGCCCTGGCGGCGCTGAGCAAGTCCACGCACTTTGACTGGCGGCTGGCGCGCTATGACATCGCCGGATCCAAGGCGCACGCCCGTGTGCTGCACAAGGCCGGGCTGCTGGACGATGCCGAGCTCGAAGGCATGCTCGCTGCCCTGACCCAGCTGGACGACGACGTTGCCTCCGGCGCCTACCTGCCGGCGGAGTCCGATGAGGACGTCCACGGCTCGCTGGAACGCGGACTCATCGAGCGTGCCGGCACCCAGCTGGGCGGCAAGCTCCGCGCCGGGCGGTCACGCAACGACCAGGTGGCCACGCTCGGCCGGATGTTCCTGCGTGACCACGCCCGGATCATTGCCCGCGGCGTGCTGGCAACGATCCAGGCGCTGGTGGACCAGGCCAAGGCGCACCAGGGTGTGGCCATGCCCGGCCGGACCCACCTCCAGCACGCCCAGCCGGTGCTGCTCAGCCACCACCTGCTGGCCCACGCCTGGGCGTTGCTGCGCGATGTGCAGCGGCTGCAGGACTGGGACAAGCGCGCAGGTGTTTCGCCCTACGGTTCGGGGGCCCTCGCGGGCTCCTCGCTGGGCCTGGACCCTGAGTCCGTGGCCGCGGACCTGGGCTTCTTCTCGGCAACGCACAACTCGATCGACGGCACCGCCTCGCGCGACGTCTTCGCCGAGTTCGCCTGGGTCACCGCCATGATCGGTGTTGACCTGTCCCGGGTCTCGGAGGAAGTCATCCTGTGGGCCACGAAGGAATTCTCCTTCGTCACCCTGCACGATTCCTACTCCACCGGGTCCTCGATCATGCCGCAGAAGAAAAACCCGGATGTGGCTGAACTGGCGCGCGGGAAGGCCGGCCGGCTGATCGGCAACCTGACCGGGCTGCTGGCCACGCTCAAGGGCCTGCCGCTCGCGTACAACCGCGACCTGCAGGAGGACAAGGAGCCGGTGTTCGATGCCGCCGACACGCTGGAAGTCCTGCTCCCGGCAGTCTCCGGCATGATCGCGACGCTGAAGTTCAACACCGAACGGATGGAGTCGCTGGCACCGCAGGGCTTCGCGCTGGCCACGGACATTGCCGAATGGCTGGTCCGCCAGGGAGTTCCGTTCCGCGAGGCGCACGAGCTCTCCGGAGCTGCGGTCAAGCAGGCCGAAAGCCGGGACGTTGAGCTGTGGGACCTGACGGATGAGGAATTCGCCGCGATCTCGGAGCACCTGACGCCGGAGGTCCGCACGGTCCTGTCCACCGAAGGGTCGCTCAACAGCCGCAACTCCCAGGGCGGAACGGCACCGGCCGCCGTCGAGCGCCAGCTGCTGGCGCTGGAAGCAGAGCTTGCCGGCGTGCGGGAGTACGCGGGCTAACACCGCACGCTCTCTCACTTCCTGCAGCTTTTTGGCCAACGCTCTCTCGCTTTCCTCAAGAAAGTGAGAGAGCGTTTCCGATTTTCCTGCGAAAAGTGAGAGAGCGTTGGGCGTTAACGACCGAAAACTCCCCGCTACCATTGCGCCATGAGCGAATCCTTCCGCCAGTACCTCCGTGCCCTGCCGGACTTCCCGGAGGATCTTCCGGATTTTGACGCTGCGGCGGCCCCCGCGGACCCGGCCGAACTGTTCCGGCGGTGGCTTGCGGAGGCGCTGGCCGCGGGGGAGCCGCAACCGCACGCGTGCAGCCTGGCCACCGTGGGTGCCGGGGCGCAGCCGTCGTCCCGGATGCTGATCCTGAAGGACATCGACGACGACGGCTGGCACATCGCGACGTCCCGCACCTCACGCAAGGGGCAGGAACTCGCAGGTAACCCCAAGGCTGCGCTGAATTTCTACTGGCCGCTGCAAGGCAGGCAGGTCCGTGTGGCCGGCCTCGTCGTGGAGCTTTCCGCGGCGGCTTCGGCGGCGGACTGGGATGCCCGGCCCGCGGCGGACGGCAGCCGGAACCCGGACTGGCAGCTTTATGCCATCCAGCCAGTGGAGATCGAGTTCTGGCAGGCCCGCCACGACCGCCGCCACGTGCGCCACCGCTATGGTCCGGGCCGGGTGCACGGGCCGCGTTAAGTCAGATTAACTGTCCGCTACGATTGCCGTATGACCGCAATCACACCGGACGCACTGCTCACCGAACTCCACAAAGCTGCCGACGTCGTTGCCTCCCAGGCCGGCAAACTCACCGAAGCCGACGTCACGGCACCGTCCACGCTGCCCGGCTGGACGCGCGGGCACGTCCTGGCGCACATCGCCGGGATCTCGAACGCCATGGCCCGGCAACTCGAATTCGCGGGCCGCGGGGAGACGGTGGATCTTTACGACGGCGGCTATGAGGGCCGCACGAAGGCCATCGAGATGGCGGCCGGGCACACCCTGGCGCAACACCGTGCCGATCTGGACTCTGCGCTGGAACGGGCACTGAGGGCCTTCGATTCCTTGGATGCTGCCGGCTGGCAGGCGCCGATTTCCTACCGCGGCGGAGTAGTGCTGGACGGCGGTGCCGCACTGTGGCGGGAACTTGTGATCCACACCTCGGACCTCAACACCGGACTCGGGCCGGAAACCTGGAGCCGCACTTTCTGCGAGCAGCTGTTCGGATTCCTGGCAGCCCGCGTGCCGGAGGGGCAGAAGTTCGTCCTCCAGCCCCTGGGCCTGCCGCCGGTGAGCATTGGCACGGGAAACCGGTCCACTGTCATCAACGGAATGCTGACCGACATCGCTGCCTGGCTGGCGGGACGCCAGCCTTCGCTGGGCAGCCTGCGCGCGTCCGCTGCGGCGGACGGTGTTGACCTTCCGGAGCTCCTGCCCTGGCCCTCGGGCGTTCCGATCAACAAATAGCCGCAGCGCACGCCGCTGGCGTCAGCGTTTTTCCCGTCCCAGCAGGCTCTCCTTGACCGTGAGCCCCCACCTGAATCCGCCCAGGGTGCCGTCCGTCCGCACCACGCGGTGGCAGGGCACGAACAGGGCTGCAGCGTTGAATGCGCACGCGCTGGCCGCGGCGCGGACAGCCTTGGGGTTTCCGGACAGTTCGGCGTATTCGGTATAGGTCACCGGCCGTCCGGGGCTGACCGTCCGGAGCACGTCCCAGGCATGGCTGCGGAACGGCCCGGACTTCTGCAGCACCGGCACCCGCATGGCGGGCTCCGGATCGCCGGCGTAGAAAGCATCCACGGCGTCAGAAATTTCGCCCAGCTCAAGAACCGGGACGAACTCATCCGGCAGCAGTTCGGGATGGATCTGGCCGGTCAGCTCCGCCGGCTCCGCGGTCCAGCCGGACGCCAGGACGGCACCGTCGCGGGCAATGATGGTGAACGGGCCGTCCGGAGTGGACATGGTCAGCAGTTCGGCTTTCATGGCTTTGCTTCCTTGGGTTGAGTCTTCGTGGGTCACGTCTTTTTGGGTCACGTCTATGGGTCAACCTGCCGGAACGGCGGACGGCGTGCCTGCCGGCAGCTTGGGTTTGGGCTTGGAGCGCAGGGCCGCGGCGCGCCAGAGGTGCATGGTGGCATACGAACGCCAGGGGCGCACTTCGGTGAAGTCCGGGGTGTGTTCGCCGGGCAGCCGGCGGCCGTCCTCCTGAGTTGCAGCGTCGAGCGCAAGGATCCCGTTTTTCACCGCGGCGTCGTTGGCCAGGAACACATCCGGGGCACCGATCACCCGCATGGCAACGTATCCCACGGTCCACGGTCCCACTCCGGGGAGCGGGAGGAGCTTGGCCTGCAGCCCGGCGAGGTCGTCGCCGTAGCCGAACTCAAGGTCGCCGGAGGCCATCGCGGCAGCGGCGGTGCGGACGGAATCGATGCGCCGCTGCGGACCACGCAGCAGGCCGAAGCCGGGGTCGGCGATCTGCGCGGCCGTCGGGAACAGCCGGTGCAGGCCGTCCGCGGGCACCAGGCTCTCGCTTCCGCAGGCGGACAGCTGGGTCAGCGCGGTCCGGGCAGCCGCGACGGTGATCTGCTGTCCGATCATGGCCCGGATCAGCAGCTCCTGCGGATCCACGGCCCCGGGCATCCGCATGCCGGGCAGGGCCGTTACCGCCGGCACCAGCCGCGCATCGGCTGCCAGCGCGCTGTCGATGGCCACCGGGTCGGCATCGAGGTCCAGGAGCCGCCGGACCCGGCTCAGCAGGGACGGCAGGTCCCGCAGGTCCACCGCCCCGATGGTGAGGATCAGGGGCCGTCCCGGGGCGCCGCCGTCGTACTCAACGCTGAAGCGGGCATCGGCGTGGGGGAGCCGCAGGGTCCGGGCGTAGGAAGTTGCTGTACCGGTCTCGATCCCGGGGATGGACCGGACCGCGAGGAAGTCGAAGATGCCCGGATCGAACGGTTCACGGTAAGGCAGGCTGAGCGTCAATGCCGTGGTGGCGGCCGGTGCCCGGTGGTGGCGGGCCGTGGCCCGCAGCGCCGTCGGCGTCATGGCGAACACCTCGCCGATGGTTTCGTTGAACTGGCGGACGCTGCTGAACCCGGCCGCGAAGGCAACATCGGCGAGTTTCATCCGGGTGGACACCAGAAGGGTCCGGGCGGTCTGCGCCCTGCTGGCCCGTGCCAGCGACAACGGACCGGCGCCCAGCTCATGGCTCAGGATCCGGTTGAGCTGCCGTGAGGAGTAGCCGAGCCGCGACGCCAGCCCCTCCACGCCGTCGCGGTTGATCACGCCGTCGTTGATGAGCCGCATGGCCCGGCCCGCAATGTCGGAACGGATGTTCCACGCGGGCGTGCCCGGAACGGCTTCCGGAAGGCAGCGCTTGCAGGCCCGGTACCCTGCGTCATGGGCAGCAGCGGAGGTTTCGTAGAACGTGACGTTCTCCGCCTTCGGCGTCCTGGCCGGGCATGATGGACGGCAGTAGATGCCCGTGGTCCGGACAGCCGTGTAGAACTGCCCATCGAAGCGGGTGTCGCGGGCATCGATTGCCCGGTAGCGCTGCCAGAAGTCCATGGCTCCATCCTGTCAGCTCACCGCACCCGGTGCTAGCGGAAATCGGACACGGCCGTGGCGGCGTAGTCAAGGCGGTCTTTGTTAAAGTCGTTGCATGAGCAGCAGCCCGCCACGAGCCGGACACGAACACTCCGTGCGTCAGCTGCTGTCCGGGGACGCCCGGCACGTGGCGCCACAGCTGCTCGGCGCGGTGCTTAGCTACGCAAGTCCCGAAGGTTCGGTCTCGGTGCGGATCACCGAGGTGGAGGCCTACCTCGGTCCGCACGACTCGCCGCACCCGGACCCCGGTTCGCACACCTTCCGCGGACCCACTGGCCGCAACAAGCCCATGTTCGGACCGGCCGGGCACCTGTACGTCTACTTCACTTACGGGATGCACTACTGCGCCAACATTGTCTGCGGACCGCCCGGCGTTGCCTCTGCGCTCCTGCTCCGCGGCGGGGAAATAGTGGGCGGCGAGGAACTTGCCCGCGTCAGGCGTCCGACGTCGAAATCCCCCAAGGACCTGGCCAGCGGGCCTGCCCGCCTGGCGACGGCGCTGGGACTGACGACGGCGGACAGCGGCCGGGACGCCCTCAGCGAACCGTTCAGGCTTGAGCTGCCGGTGTCACGGGCACGCGACATCAGCACGGGGCCGCGGGTCGGGGTTTCAGGAGCGGGCGGCAGCCACGCCTATCCGTGGCGGTACTGGCTGACCGGTGATCCCACGGTCTCGCGCTACAAGGCCGCCAAAGCCCGTCCGGTTTAAGGCCGCTGCTTCACGTGTGTAGGCGCCGCTGCTCCTCGGGGCGGACCGTGAAGAATGGCCGCCACCGGCATAGGGTGGATGCGTGAATCAAAGCGAGCCGGGCCAAGCCAGAAGAACCGTTCCCGTGGACCAGCTGGTCAACAGCCTGTGCGCCACGGTGCCGGACTACCCCAAGCCGGGAATCGTGTTCAAGGACTTGACGCCCGTCTTTGCCAACGGGGCGGCGCTGCACGCTGTTGTGGACGCCCTGGTTGAGCCGTTCAGAGGACAGTTCGACGCCGTCGCCGGAGTTGAGGCCCGCGGCTTCCTGCTGGCAGCCGCTGCCGCCTACGCCACCAATACGGGCGTCATCACAGTCCGGAAAGCCGGCAAACTCCCTCGCAAGGTGGTCGCGGAGGACTACGCGCTGGAGTACGGCACCGCAACGCTTGAACTGCACACCACCGACCTGCCGGCCGGAAGCCGTGTACTGATTCTCGACGACGTCCTGGCCACCGGCGGCACGCTCGGCGCCGCCACGAGGCTGTTCGAACGCTGCGGAATCCACGTTGCCGGGGTGGGCGTGGTCATGGAGCTCGGCGAGCTGCGCGGGCGTTCGGCACTTACCGGCCACCGTGTCCGCTCGCTCATCCGGATCTGACGTGGTCCCGTCGGAACCGGTGCCGCGGGGAGTCCGGCCGCGCCAAGCTTGGCGCCGGAAAACGGCGAAACTGAACTGTTTCAGGCGCGTTCCTCAAAATGGTTGTAGAATGGACGGTCCGTCTTTTGCGATAGGGGAAAGTCTCGATGTTCGACGCTGATTTGGCCCATGAACGGGACTACGTTGCTGGACTGTATGCCCGCCTCGATGAGTTGCGCGAGGAAAAGCGCACTCAACTGGCCCAGGTCCGCCGTGCCGGAGCCGTGGGAACCATGCAGAACGTTTCCGAACGGGACGCGTTCGCGGCCCTCTATGAGGACCGCCTGGCGCAGCTCGATGCTGTGGACGACCGGCTGGTGTTTGGCCGCCTCGACCTGGACTCGGGGGAGGCCCAGTACATCGGCCGTATCGGCCTCACCACGGACGACCTCCAGCGGCTCATGGTTGACTGGCGCGCACCCGAAGCCGGGCACTTCTACCAGGCCACGGCCTTCGACCGCCAGGGTGTCCGCCGCCGCCGCCACCTGATCCTGCAGGGCCGCCAGGTCAAGGCCATTGAAGACGACGTCCTTGACGCCGGCATGCTGGCTGACAATGAATCGCTGCAGGGTGAGGGCGCGTTGCTGGCGGCCCTGAACTCCAAGCGCACCGGACGCATGTCGGACATCGTGGGCACCATCCAGTCCGAACAGGACAGGATCATCCGCTCCTCCATGTCCGGAGCCGTCGTCGTCCAGGGTGGCCCTGGAACGGGCAAGACCGCTGTCGCACTGCACCGGGCCGCGTACCTGCTTTATACCCACCGCGACCGGCTCAAGACTGCCGGTGTGCTCCTTGTGGGCCCGTCGTCGTCGTTCATGAAGTACATCGAGCGCGTTCTGCCGTCCCTCGGCGAGACGGGCGTCGTTATGGCGAGCGTCGGCCGGCTGATGCCGGGCATCAATGCCGTACCGGAACAGGAATCGGACGTCGCAGCGGTCAAGGGACGGCTGTCCATGGCCGAGGTGGTGGCCAATGCGGTGTCCAACCGGCAGCGGATCCCGGCCGAGAACCGGATCCTTGACGTGGACGGCCGCAAGCTGCTCCTGACCCCGCGCCAGGTCCGCCGGGCGCGGGAAAAGGCCCGCGCCACCCACAAGCCGCACAACGAGGCGCGCGTGACGTTCGTGAAGATCCTGCTCCGCGAGCTGACCGAACAGATGACCGAGCTGGTGGAAGCCGGCAGCATCGGCAACAACGCCGACCGCTCGTATCTGGCCGAGGACGTCCGCACGGCACGCGATGTCCGGATCGCACTGAATCTCTGCTGGATGCCGATGACACCGGAAAAGCTCATCTCCGAGCTGTTCAGCAAGCCTGCCATCCTGGAAGCCTGCACCCCTGACCTCACCGACGCTGAACGCGCCCTGCTAAGCCGTCCGGCTGACAGCCCGTGGACCGAAGCGGACGTGCCGTTGCTGGATGAAGCCGCCGAACTGCTCGGCGAGCTTGATCCCGCGGCCGGCCGCGGACTGGCCCAGCAGGAGCACGACCGTGCACGGGACATTGCCAACGCAAAGCAGACGCTGGTGAACATGGAAACCGCCGGCGTGGACGTGCTGATCACGGCCGAGGAACTCGTCGACCAGAACCAGGAGCGTGAAGCGCGGCTCAGTGCGGCGGAGCGGGCAACCAGCGACCGCACCTGGGCCTTCGGGCACGTTGTGGTTGACGAGGCCCAGGAACTGTCGCCGATGCAGTGGCGCCTGCTGGTCAGGCGCTGCCCGTTGAAGTCGTTCACGATCGTGGGCGATATTGCCCAGACCAGTTCCGTAGCGGGTGCAAACTCCTGGCAGGGCGCGCTGGAACCGATGTTCGGCGACCGCTGGCAGCTCGAGGAACTGACGGTCAACTACCGCACTCCGTCACAGATCGCTGAAGCAGCGGCCAGGATGGCCACCGCTGCAGGACTGGTTGTTTCGGCCCCCAAGGCTGTCCGCGAAGGCCGCTGGTCGCCGATCATTGACCGTGTGGATGACGGTTCTGTGGTCAGCCGGCTCGTGGAGGTCCTCCCGGACGAGCTGGACGCGCTCGACGGCGGCTTGCTCGCCGTGATTGCCGACGGCGAACTGCTGCCGCAGGCCACGTCGGCGCTGCGCGCCGCCTACGGCCGGCGCGTCGGTACCGGTGCCGGCAGCTACGAGCAGGACATTGTCGTTATCAGCCCGAGGGAAGCCAAGGGCCTGGAGTTCGACGGCGTTGTGGTGTTGGAGCCGGCCATGATGCTCAACCATGAGCACGGACGGGTAGGCGACCTGTACGTTGCCATGACCCGGCCAACGCAGCGGCTGCGGCTGATTGCAGCAGCCCCGGTGCCGGCAGGCATCGAACGCTAATCCCTGATGGCGGGAGGACCGGACCCTACCGGCCTCCTGCCGCCCCGGCGGCACCGTCGCACTGCGCCCGCCTGGCTTGTCACGCAGCGCTGGGGACCAACCAATCCTGCTAACTTAGATCACGTGTCCCAACTAAATGATCTCGAGTCCCAGCAGAACGATCCGACCTTTGCCAATATCTGGCAAGAGCTCAACTGGCGCGGCCTGGTCCACGTGTCCACTGACGAAGTGGAACTGGAAAAGCTGCTCGCCGGGGACCCGATCACCTATTACTGCGGGTTCGACCCCACAGCACCCAGCCTGCACCTGGGCAACCTCGTGCAGTTGCTCCTGATGCGCAGGCTCCAGTTGGCCGGGCATAAACCCTTGGGCCTCGTTGGCGGGTCGACAGGCCTCATCGGTGATCCGCGGCCGACGGCGGAACGGACCCTGAACACCAAGGACACTGTTACCGAGTGGGTCGGGTACCTCCAGGCACAGGTCCGCCGCTTCCTGAGCTTCGAAGGCGAAAACGCCGCGAGGATGGTCAACAACCTGGACTGGACCGCCCCGCTGAGCGCGATCGACTTCCTCCGCGAAATCGGAAAGCACTTCCGTGTCGGCACAATGCTCCGCAAGGACGCCGTTGCCTCCCGCCTCAGCTCGGATGAAGGCATCAGCTACACCGAGTTCAGCTACCAGATCCTCCAGGGTATGGACTACCTGCAGCTCTTCCGGGACTACGGTTGCGTCCTGGAGACTGGGGGATCGGACCAATGGGGCAACCTCACCAGCGGCACCGAACTCATCCGCAAGGTTGAAGGGAAGCACGTGCACGCACTCGGCACGCCGCTCATCACCAATTCGGACGGAACCAAGTTCGGCAAGAGCGAAGGCAACGCCATCTGGCTCGATCCGGAGATGTGCAGCCCGTACGCCTTTTACCAGTTCTGGCTTAACACGGCCGATGCCGACGTTGCGGCGAGGCTGAAGGTCTTCACTTTCCTGACCCGCGCCGAAATCGAAGCCTTGGAAGTTTCCATTGCCGAGCGTCCCTTTGCACGGGAGGGCCAGCGGAGGCTTGCGTTCGAAGTGACCTCGCTTGTCCATGGCGTGGAAGCAACTGAGAAGGTCATCGCCGCCTCGGCGGCACTGTTCGGTGGCGGGGACCTCGCGGCTCTGGACGAGAGCACCCTTGCGGCCGCAACCGCTGAGCTGCCTTTGGCCCGCATTAACGCCGATGGCCTCGGCATCGTTGACCTGCTCGTGGCCTCCGGGCTCGCGGACAGCAAGTCGGCTGCCCGCCGGACCGTGGGTGAAGGCGGTGCCTATGTAAACAACACCAAGGTGACTGACCCCGACGCCGTCATTCCAGGTACCGAACTCCTGCACGGGCGCTACCTGCTGCTGCGCCGGGGGAAGAAGAATCTTGCGACCGTGGAAGTAGCACTGTCCTCGAACTAGCAGTCCCCAGGAGTCAACCGCACGCTCCTTTCCGGCCGATTTGCACGGCCGGGGAGGAGCGTGTATTGTTTTCTGAGTCGCCGCCGCTGAGTGGTGACAGACCCCCTACAAATGAGAAGCAATTCTTCATGCGCAAGGCGCAGAGATGAAAAATTGCTTCACGTTTTGCTGGGCGGATTCATTCCACCGAGTGAATTTCTGGAGAATATCCGGATTTGCAAAGTGGAAATAAATGAAATAAGCTAGAAACATCGCAGCGAAGAAATACTAACAAAGAATTCATCGGAATTCAAATATTTGTTTGAGAAGTATTCGAATGTGTCTGTTGTTTGAGAACTCAATAGTGTGCCAAGTTTGTTGATACCAATTTATTTATATGGATTGGTTGAATTGGCCAGGTTGTGCCACCCCGTGGTGTGGCCTGGTTGTTTTTCAGCTGGTTTCAAATTTTGTGCAGCCGCTTTCTTCCGTTTTCCCGGGGGTGGTGGTTGTGTCTGTTTTTGTTTTACTTCAACGGAGAGTTTGATCCTGGCTCAGGATGAACGCTGGCGGCGTGCTTAACACATGCAAGTCGAACGATGATCCGGTGCTTGCACCGGTGATTAGTGGCGAACGGGTGAGTAACACGTGAGTAACCTGCCCTTAACTCTGGGATAAGCCTGGGAAACTGGGTCTAATACCGGATATGACTCCTCTC